>DASTYE010000300.1:0-19937 GCA_035765135.1 Gemmatimonadaceae bacterium
CTTCGGCATGCGGGTGAAATAACGAGTGACGTCGCCCTCGCTCGGCTCCTGGGTGCGAGGGCTTTCGCTCCTCGGCGCGGTCGCGCTCGTGGTCGGCAACATGGTGGGGACGTCGGTGTACACGCTCCCCGCTCTCCTCGCCCGCGAGACGGGGCCGCTCGGCATTCTCGCCTGGGTGGTGACCGCGGCGGGATACCTCTTCGTCGCGCTGGTGTACGCCTCGCTCGGCCGACGCTACCCCGAGACGAGCGGCCCCTACGTATTCGCGCGCGAAGCGCTTGGCGAGTTCGCCGGCTTCCAGTCCGTCTGGGCGTACTGGTTCAGCGCCGTCATCGGGAATGCGGCCATCGTCACGGGCGTGGTCGGCTACATCGAAGGGTTCTCCACGACACTCGCGGGTAGCGAGCTCTATCGTTTTCTGCTCGCGCAGGGACTGCTCTGGGGGCTGTGCGTCGTCAATGTGCTCGGCATCCGAATCAGCGCGCGCATCCAGATCTCGGTGCTGTTCCTGAACGTCGTGCCGCTGCTGCTGTTCTCGATCATCGCGCTGTTCTACTTCGACGCGGCGAACCTCACGCCGTTCGCGCCGCGTGGCTGGGGCAGCCTCGTGACGGGCGTGGCGTTGATCGTGTGGGCCTACTCCGGGATCGAGTCGGCGACCGTTCCCGCGGAGGAAATTCGCGGCTCACCGCAGACGATCTCGCGAGCGACGATGCTCGGCTACGCCGTTGGCACCGCGGCCTTCCTGCTCGCGGCGACGGCGGTTGCGGGAGTGATCCCGAATGCCGAGCTCGCGACCTCGGCGCGTCCGATCGCGCTCGCCGCCGAGCGCACGATTGGGCCATGGGCCGGGACGATCATCGCGTTCGCGGCAATCGTCGCCGGGCTCGGGACGCTGAACGGGTGGATTCTGATGGCCGGTCGCATTCCGGTCTCCGCGGCGCGCGACGGGATCTTCTTTTCGGGACTCGGGCGACTCCACCCGCGTTTCGGCACGCCGCACGTGAGCCTCATCGTCGCCACGCTCATCGGCAGTCTCGCGCTAGGCCTGTACTTCACGAAGACGACGCTCGGCGTCTTCGACACGATCGTGCAGCTGTCGGTGCTGACGACGCTCCTGCCTCACCTCTACACGGCGGCGGCAGAATGGATGCTGCGGCGCCGGGGTGCGCACGTGTCGGGGACGGGCGGGTTCGGTGGCTCGCGGTTCATCGCGCCGATCGCGTTCGCGTTCGTGCTCTGGTCGATGTACGGCATCGCTCCGTCGATCACGCGCTGGGCGTTCCTCGTCATCCTGGCGGGGATCCCGCTGTATATCTGGTTCAAGACGCGGCGCTGAGCCCCGAATGCGGAATGCGGAATACGGATTGCGTGTGAGACCCTCCGCTGTGCAAGATCTCATCGGCAGTCCGCACTCCGCATTCCGCATTCGGGAGATTCTCTCCATGCGTTACATGCTCTACCTCGCCGCTGCACTCTCCATGCTGGCCTGTGGCTCGCGTCGCGCTCCGCCGCGGCCGCTGGCTGAGTATCTCACGCCGTACGGTCCGCCGACGCGCCCGTTCTCTCCGGCGGTGCGAGTGGGGAATCTCCTCTTCCTCTCGGGGCAGATCGGCGTCACCGCCAGCGGCGCGCTGGTGCCGGGTGGCATCGAGGCGGAGACTCGCCAGACGCTCGAGAACATCCGCGATGTGCTGCAGCGAACGGGCTCGTCAATGGATCGGGTCGTCAAATGCACTGTGATGCTCGCTGACATGCGTGAATGGGATGCGATGAATACCGTCTACACCGCGTTCTTTCCGCGCAACAAACCTGCGAGGTCGTCCTTTGGCGCAACCGGGCTCGCGCTCGGCGCGCGGGTGGAGATCGAATGCATAGCCACGGTCGACTGACCATCGTCGCGGGCGTCGTCCTGTGCGTGGGGACGGCGTGCCAGCGTGACACCGGCGATGCGCCCGATCAGCGCCGTGCGGACACCGCGACGGCGGCAAACCCGACGTCAAACGCGTGCGCACCTAACGGGCGCGTGCCGGCGGTGACCTCCGCCGGAATCGGTGTGGCGCGCATCGGCGCCGCGGTCCGCGAGGTCGCACAAACGTGCACCACGCGCGACACGACCTTCACGCTCGGTGAAGGAATCGACGAGACCGGCGCCGTCATCGAGTTCGCGGGGCATCGCGTGTTGAGCATCGTGGCCAACGGCTCCATCACACGTCTCATCGTCGCCGACTCCGCGTTCAGGACCGAGCGCGGGCTTGGCGTCGGGAGCACGGTGGGTCAACTGCGCGAAGCGTACGGCCGGTTGTGCGGCGCCGTCGGTGAGGGAACGGTGGCGGTCTGGCTTGCCGGGTTGCCCAACGTATCCTTTGGTCTGGACACGCGGCTTTCGAGCCTGCCTGGTTCCGGAAGTCGCCTCGGTGATGATCCGTCGGTCATTCCGGACACTGCGCGCGTCACGAGTCTCTGGGTGATCGCGGAGGGTGTGCCGTGCGGCGGGTCCTAACGGCTCGGGAACCGCAGATGGCCGCAGCCGGCCGCAGAAACTGCAACATCAAAAGCGTTGGCCACGGATTTCACAGATCTTGAACGGCGAAAGAACACGGATAGGGAAAACTGCAAGGGCTCTTGCCGTTTCGCCGTTCAAGATCCTTGGTCATCGGTGATAAGCTGTTGATGTTGCCGTTGCAGTTTCTGCGGCGTTCTGCGGCCATCTGCGGTTCCTTGGCCCGCTACCGCCAATTACAAGGGCAGTACACTGGGCAGAACATGTCACTCTACGAGTCGGTGGTTCAGGTCGAGAAGGTTCAGGGAACGCATCGGCGAGCGTCGTTGCCCACGGGCCAGACGATCGACTTCGGCGTTCACGGTCCCATCGCGAAGCACTTCCGGCTCGAGACGGAGTCGTTCCCGCTGCCGGTCGATTACATCGTCGCGTCCACCGCGGGGTGAATGCTCGGAACGCTCAACGGCGCACTGGAGGTGCGCGGGATCAAGCTCGCTCCGGAAGCGATTTCGGCGACGGGCACCGGGGTGAACGAGCTCGTGAACGGCATCGTCAGGCTCACCGAGATCCGCATCCATTATCGGCTGCGTATACCGTCGGGGACGCGCGAGCCGGTCGATCGGGCGCTCTCGCGACATCAGGAAAAATGCCCGACGGCGGTCTCCCTCGCCGCGGCAGTCTCCATCAGCTGGACCGCTGACATCGAGGAAGCAGAGCAGTCGTGATCCTCGCGCCGCTGGTGCTCGCGAGCGCGGTGGGAGTCCTGCTCGCCACGCCGGACACGGTGCGCGGTGCGGTCCGCGCGGACACTATCTGGTCGAATGCGTTAGGCGCTCACAAGCGGCTGCTCGTGTACCTGCCTCCGTCCTACGAGGGCCAGCCCGAGCGCCGTTTTCCCGTCGCGTTCTACCTCCACGGCGCGTGGGGCGGCGAGGACGACTGGATTCGGCAAGGCCGCATTGACCGTGCGATGGACTCGCTCATCGCGGCGGGCGCACCGGAAATGATCGTCGTGCTGCCCGACGGCGACGACGGGTTCTATACCACCTGGAACGCCCTCAATAACACCGCGTCCTGTCGGGCCGACACGACACGTCGGGAGCCAGCGAGCACGTACTGCGTTCCGTGGCCGAAATACGACGAGTACATCGCCCGCGAGATCGTGGCGCACGTGGACTCGTCGTATCGCACCCTGGCGCGACGCGAGCATCGCGGGATCGGCGGGTTGAGCATGGGCGGGTACGGCGCGATCGCGCTGGCCCTGCGCTATCCTGATGTGTTCAGCGCGGCCGCCAGCCATTCGGGCGTGCTGTCTCCTCGTTATGCGGGCACGGTGCCGTATGCCCCGCCCACCCGGTACGCGATGAGCGTGGACACCATTCGAGCGCGCTACAGCCCCGGCCTCTGGTCGCTCATGCGCCCGGTCTTCGGGAACGACACGGTCGGCTGGCGCGCGCGAGATCCGGTCGTCCTTGCGCGACGGCTGCTCGCGCGAAAGGTGGCCGTGCCCGCCCTCTTCGTGGATGTCGGCCGCGAGGACTTCCTGCTCGAGCACAGCCGCGCGTTTCGTGCGGACGTCACCGCGCTTGGCATTCCGGTGCTATACGCGGAGTGGTCCGGAAAGCACGACTGGCAGTACTGGCGCACACACGTGCGCGAGAGTCTGAAGTGGATGGGAGAGCGCATCGCGCCCGGACAACGGGCCACGAGCCAGGGGCGAGGGGAAGCGTCGTAAGCCGTCCGTGGCTCGCCGCGCCCAGGAGGCCCTTGCTCTTGGTGCGTGCGCGTCCCACCATACGACACATGCCTCGCTACTTCCCCCGCGACAACGTCGCGTGGCACCTCGAGGAGCCGAGGGTACTCCGAAAGATCTCGCTGAGCCTGCCGGCGATGGCGCTCATTGCCGGCATACTCGTGAGGCTCATTCGGGTCGGTGTCGCCGGGATGAGCACGAGCTGGTGGGGCGTTTTCGCTTCCATCGCTCTCGGGATCGTCCTCCTGCTCACGACCGCGACCGCGTACCTCGGCAACTATCCGGTCAGGCAATGGCTCTGGCGGGCGCCGCTGTTCGGTCTCGCCGAAGGCGCCGCCGAAGCGGGGGTGAGCGCGCTGCTCATGGTGATGGGAGTCGAACGACTCGGAAGCACTCTCGCGCATCTGAGCGATTGGCCGTCGATGGCCACCGACACCATCATCGGCACGCCAACGCTCGGCTTCCTCGACGGGCGCGTCGTGATGGTTTCGCTGTTCGCGCTCGTGCTCGCGGGTGTCGTGCAGATCGTCCGCTTTCTCCTCCTGCGGCGCGAGAACCGCGATCACACGGCCGTCGCGATTCATGAAGAGCACGAACGACAGGAGCAGGCCGCTTCGCAACACGCGGACTGACCCTCGAGCCACTTACCGATCCACCACGATGAAATCGACGAGACTGGCGCTTTCGGGCGCGGCGCTGGCGTTGGCGTTGATTGTCCCGCGGCTCGCGGTCGCTCAGGAGCTGGCGGTTCCGCGTCCGTTCGGAACGCTTCGCGAGCAGGCTGATCTGAGACAACGGTGGCTGAAGGAGCGCCTGGAGACCGTGCTCCCCGCGTTGATGCGCCGTCAGGGCGTGGACATGTGGGTCATCCCAATGCGGGAGTACAACGAGGATCCGATGTTCTCGTCGCTGGTGGCGCCGGTGACGTTCGCCGCGCGCCGGCGAACCATCTACGTGTTCTTCGACCGTGGCCCGCAACTCGGCGTCGAGCGCCTGGCGCTCGGTGGCTCGTCGCAAGGCGGGCTCTACACCGCCGTGCGCTCGCAGCGCGCGGTGGATGCGAACGTGCAAGGCGCAAATCAGGCGGAGCTGTGGGGCGACCAGCAGTGGCTCGTACTGAAGGATGTCATCGAGCAGCGAAACCCGTCGCGCATCGCCATCAATGTCTCGCCCATCTGGGCGTTCGCCGATGGCCTGTCGGCCGGAGAATACGAAGGCATGCGGGAAGCGCTCGGAGAAAACTGGGCGCGACGGTTCGTCCCTGCCGGCGCAATGGCCGTGGACTTCATCGCGTCCCGGCTGCCTGACGAGGCCAGGATGTACGAGCGCCTCCAGCAGCTGGTGTGGGCCTTGATCGACACCGCGTTCTCCAGCCGCGTGATCACGCCGGGCGTGACGCGAACGAGCGACGTCGTGTGGTGGTTTCGCCAGCGGGTAAACGATCTCGGCCTAACGAGTTGGTTTCAGCCGTCGGTGAGAGTGCAGCGGCGCGGCGCGACCGCGGAGCAGCTCGGCGACGATCCGGTCATTCAGCGCGGAGACCTGCTCCACTGCGATTTTGGGCTCGTCGCGCTCGGGCTTGCCACCGACACGCAGCACATGGGATACGTCCTCGCGGCGGGCGAGCGCGATGCCCCCGACGGACTGAAGCGGGCGCTCGCGATTTCCAACCGGGCGCAGGACATCGTGATGCAGGAGCTTCGCGTCGGTCGCACCGGCAACGAGATCCTCAAGTCCTCGCTCGAGCAGATGCGTCGAGAAGGAATCGAAGGCACCGTGTACTCCCATCCGATCGGCGTGCACGGCCACGGGGCCGGGCCGCTGATTGGCCTGTGGGATTATCAGGAGGGCGTCCCCGGCCGCGGAGATCACCGCGTGATTCCGGGAATGTGGTTCTCGATCGAGCTGCAGGCGACGTCAGCCGTGCCGGAGTGGGGAGGGCAACGGGTGTGGTCGGCCCAGGAGGAAGACGCGATCGTCGATGGAGAGGGACGCATCAGGTGGGCGATGACCCGCCAAACCGAGTTGCATCTCGTGCGATAAATTGCATCAAACGGCAAAGATGTCAGAATTCAGATGTCAGAAACTTGGCGGACCCGGGCTGGGCGCACTCTGCCGTCTGAATTCTGAATTCCTTGGCCGCTGACCCCCGCACGGAGCCTTCCCGAAATGCGTAAGAAGGACAAGAAGCTGATCGTCGTTGGTGACCGCGTCCTGATTGCGGTCGAGGAGGGCGAAGAGCGCACGAAGGTTGGCCTCTACCTCCCACCGACCGCCGTGGACAACCAGGCCGTGCAGGGCGGCCGCATCGTTGCGACCGGACCGGGGCTCCCCATGCCCGACCCCAGTGAGACGTCCGATGAGCCGTGGCGCACGTCGGCACGGGAAACGCGGTTCGTCCCCATGCAGGCCAAAGTGGGCGATTACGCCCTCTTCTTTCGTCGTGCCGCCGTCGAGATCACCTTCGAAAGCGATCGGTATCTCGTTGTGCCGCAGACGGCGATTCTGGCGCTCGTGCGCGAGGGCACGCCGCGCGAAGAGGAATGACCCGAGGCTCGGAGCGAATGATGCGAGTGCTGATGTACGATGAGCGGATCGTGGCACCCATGCGTGAAGAGCTCACCCGGCTTGGCGTTGAGGAGCTACGAACGCCCGCCGAGGTCGACCACGCGCTCCGCGATGCGCGCGGCACCACTCTCGTGGTGGTGAACTCGACCTGCGGATGCGCGGCGCGCAACGCACGTCCCGCTGTCGCACGCGCGCTGGCGCACGCCAAACGCCCCGACCGCCTGACGACGGTCTTCGCCGGCCAGGACGCGGAGGCAACCGCTCGCGCGCGCGAGTATTTCGCTCCCTTCGCTCCGTCTTCGCCGCAGATCGCGCTGCTGAAGGACGGCGCCGTCGCCTTCATGCTCGAGCGCAAGCACATCGAAGGACGTTCCGCCGAGGCCATCGCGTCGGATCTGATCGCGGCGTTCGATCGGCATTGTTGAAAAATCGAGACTGAGGGAGACGCAGTAAGTACACTCCTTACTCCGGTGTACCTCGTCCCCCGGTGCGATCGTGGCATACCCTCTGCACTCACCTCATTGACTCTGAACGTTGTTTACCAGATGAGGGGAGGGCGCACCATGGAACGCAACTTCGACGACACTTTCGGCGGAAGCGAGAGCCCGAATGTGGGGGGCTCCACCGGCCAGAGCGGAGCGGGCACGTCCGATTTCGCATCGGGCTCGCAGCGCGCCGACACATCGTTCTCCGGAGCGCCCGGATCGATGGGGGCGAGCGCTGCCACCGAAAGCACGACGGGCGGGAAGTTCAGCAAGGCGAAGGAGAAGATCAGCGATCGTGCTGGTGAGCTGAAGACGTCCCTCGCGGATCGCCTCGACCAGGGGGCTGAGAAGCTACGTCAGCGTGCTCATGGTGGCGCGCAGTACGCCGGCGCGACGGGCGATGGCAACCTTGGCGTCGCCGAGAACGACAAGATGGCGCAGGTCGCCGACAAGGTCGCCGGAGGAATGCAGAGCACGGCGAATTGGGTGCGCAACGCCGACATGGAGACGGTGAAGACCGACATCGAGCGCCAGGTGAAGGAGCATCCCGCGCGTTCGCTGCTCGTGGCCGTCGGCCTCGGTTATCTGCTCGGCAAGGCGTTCCGTCGCTAGGAGGATCTGTGCCGACCGGACGCGAGAACGGTCGCGGGATCGGCGTATTGCTGCGTGATCTCGCGGATGGCGGGGCCGCCCTGCTTCGGCAGGAGCTCCGCCTCGCGCGCGTCGAGGTCACGGGAATCGTCGAGGCGGTGGGGATGGGCACGGCGCTCACGGCCACGGGTGCGGTGCTCGCGCTCCTCGGAGCGTTCGCCCTCGTCCTCGGCCTCATCATGCTGGCCGGCGACCAATGGCTTCGCGATCGCTACTGGCTTGCGGCACTGATCGGAGCCGTGATCGCGGGCGGAATCGCCGCGTGGATGGCCCGTCGCGGTGCCGCGCATCTTTCGCCCCATCGCCTCCTGCCTGACGAGACGATGGCGACGCTCAAGGAGGACAAGGAATGGCTGAAACGACAGCTGAAGTCCGGCGCGACATCGAGATAACGCGAGAGCGCATGTCCGATACCCTGGCGCAGCTCGAGCAGAAGCTCAACGTGATGGAAATCGTTCGCGATCACCCGTGGCCGGCGCTCGCGCTCGCCGCTGGAGCAGGGTTCGCGCTCGCGAACTCCCGTGTGGATGTGAAGGCCGCCGCCGCGACGGTGAAGGCCACCGACGGCGCAACCAGCAAGGTCGGCGCGGTCCTCGATGATCTGGCGGCGACGCTGATCGGTGGCGTCAGCGCGGCGCTCTCCGACCGCGTCGATGGGCTCGTCAGCGAGCTGAAGTCGGCACTCAGCTCGCCGAGACGTAGTCGGCCGTCGGCGTCGGACCGACAACTCGTCGGCTACGGGGAGAGCACCTCGCGCTCGACGGCCCAGGACGTGGGGCTCGACGGCGGCGTGCGATCACCCGCATCCCAATCGGGCGCGATCGGCGCACGAGCCGACTGAACGGCAGGAGTCAGGAGTCAGGAGTCAGGAATCAGGGGGTGTCAGGGTGAAGGTGTCAGGAGAGATGTGAGACGTTTTCTCTCCTGCAACCCGCTCCCCTGACACCCCCTGACTCCTGACTCCTAACCCCTGACTCCCAATCATGGGCGACGGACTCGGAGCTCTCCTCCCCATCCTCGGCGGCATTCAGTGGATCAGCGGGCTGGTGCTCGCGGTCGCCGCGCTGAGGCGCGCGCGGGCTTACGATCGCCGGGGCGCGCTCCTGGCGCGCGCCGCCGCGTGGCTCGCCATTCTGCTGTTCACGATCGCCGCCTGTGACCTGCTGCTTCGCGCGTCGGGCGCCGATGCTTACCTGGTCAAGTGGCTTCCGCTGGACTACGGTCGCGACACGTGGCATCTGCGCACGCTGCTGATCCTGTGCGGCGCGGGGTGGCTGTTGGTGCTGGTCGCTGCGTCGGTGAACGCCAGCCTGGGGGTGGGTGAGCGCCGCCGATCGGCGGCGGAGGAACTACGTCGCCGAATGGGGTCCCGCAGAACCCCTTACTGATCCCTCAAGTTTGGGGCTTGTGTGGCACGCTTACTCCGGCTCATGATGGCAGGAGCCATCACTTGTCGCGCGCCCGCAACACGACCATACTTCGGTTGCGGCAGCGATGCGTGTTCCTCAGCGGCTGAGGCCCGGCTCCATAACGCCCGTTCGATAGCAGCGCACGGCAGATTTCGCGGCTGGATCGCTGGCTCGTAACTCGTTGTCCTGGCAGTACAAACATCCCTTCCTCGGTCGGCCATACCGACCAAGGCACAGACCTCAAGACACCGGTTTTCCTTGGTGTCCGAGCTCCGCGGCACCACCGCGCGAGCGAGCCACATAATGGGTGCTCTCCTTGCACACGCCCCTCCCGCCCGAGATGGCTGGCCGGTCGCTGTGATATCAGTCGCTGCGACCGACCCCTTCCAGGGTTACGCCTTGCCGTCTCACCCGCATTTGGTTGTCCCACTCACTTCCTCCCAGGAGTCCTCGCATGAACCGCATTCTCAAGGGCGTTCGTCGCTTCATTCGCGAAGATGACGGCGCCGCGATCGCCGAGTATGGGCTACTCCTCGCGATCGTCGCGGTAGGTCTGATCGCGATCCTCACTGCTTTCCGGAACGACATTGCCACGTGGTGGAACGGGATGCGCGAGACGATCGTTGCGCAGCCGCCCGCCGCAGATCCGAACGCGCTTCCGGCCGCACCCTGACGCGGCAGCGCTCGGGTGGGTAGTCGCGGTTCGTAACGCACCCCCGGGATGATGCCCTTCAGCGAGACGCCAACCGGGATGCTGGCGGGGGCAGCCTTCACGCTGCTGCTCGCCGGCGCCTGTGTCTCCGATGTCCGGTCGAGGCGGATTCCAAATCGCCTCGTGTTTTCGCTCGCGGCTGCCGGAGCCGTGTACGCGGCGTGGTCGATGTCGCCAGGCAGCGCGCTCGGCCAATCCCTCGGCGGGATCGCCGTCGGTCTGGCCGTCTGGCTGCCGTTCTGGATGGCCGGAGTGCTCGGAGCAGGAGACGTGAAGCTTGCGGCGGGCGCCGGTGCATGGCTCGGAATGGAAGGTGTCATCGAAGCTTCGCTGATGGCGGCGGTCGTTGGCGGCGGGCTCGCGCTTTGGGCGCTCGCGCGCGACGGCGGCATTGCATCCGGGGTGACTCGGTTCGCCGCCTGGGTGGTTGCGTCCCGATCGACAGGCGCGCTCGCTCCCGAGCTCACCCGGCGGGAGCGTCGTGTGCCGTACGGGCTCGCGATCTCGGCTGGCGCCGTTGTCGCCGGATGGGTTCCGAACCTGATCTGGTAATCCTGCAACAGATCCGAGGATCGTTATGCGCTTGCCGGGGCTCATGCGGAACGAGGATGGGGCGGCCGTGGTCGAGTTCGCGCTCGTCATGCCGATCCTGGCGCTCATCATCTTCGGCATCATCGACTTCGGGCGCGCTTTCTACACGGTGAACAACATCATTTCCGCCGTGCGCGAGGGAGCGCGCTATGGAGCCATCCTGGCGGCGCCCATGAGCACGCTGGGACAGCAGGAGATTCGGGATCGCGTGCGCAGCGTGTCGCAGCCGTTTGGTGGAGACTCGCTCGTTGACTCGCAGATCCAGATCGAGTTTCCGGATGGTGAGTTGGTGAGAGTACGTGTCCAGAACTATCCGTTCCGCCCCCTGACGCCGATCGCAGATGCCCTCGGCATTGGAACATGGCCTATTACGCGCCAGGCCACGTTCCGTTGGGAGCGCGGCGCCTAACGCGGACCATCGGGCCCGGCGCTCGTCGTCGCGCCCTCGGAGCAAGGACCAATGGCTCAGAGACGGTATACGATCGTGTTCTACGTCGCTGTCTTCATCGCGGCGATGGCGACGTACGGGGTCTTTCGTGTGCTTCAGGCCGCGAAGACGACCGCGCGGATCATGACGCAGCCGGTGGTGGTGGCATCCAGGGATATCCCCGCTGGTGCCGCGCTCGAGAAGCAGGCGCTCGAGGTGCAGCAATGGCCGGCGGTCGCCGTGCCGAAGGGCGCCCTCTCCACCCTGGCGACCGCCACAGGGCGCGTCACGCGGGTTCCGGTCTTCGCTGGCGAGGCAATCGTGCCGGGCCGACTGGCGCGGGCCGGGACGGCGCCAGGACTCGAGGCTCGCATCACGCCAGGAATGAGAGCGATGTCGGTCCGCATCAATGACGTCGCCGGAATGAGCGGACTCGTCCAGCCGAACAGCCGCGTGGATGTGCTCGTTTCGCTACGCGAGAACGGCGGGACCGCCACCGAGGAAGTCTCCAAACTCTTCCTCGAGAACATGCGGGTCCTCTCCATGGGCTCGCGCACGACGCGTGATGATACCGGGGATCCGGCGCCTGCGACGACCGCGACGCTCGAGGTCACGCCAACCCAGGCGGAAAAGCTCGCCGTCGCCATGCGCCAGGGAACGATTCAGCTGGTGTTGCGCGGATTCGATGATACCGACAGCACCGGAACCAAGGGCGCGAGCTCGTCGGAAGTCCTCGCCCAGCTTCGCGCGGCGAAGCCGGCACCGGTGGTCGCGCAAGCGCCGGTGCGAACGGAACGCTCGACGCCAAGGCGTCGGCCCGTCGTTGAGCGCGAGCGCGTGACGCCACCCCCGCCGGTTGCGGTCGCTCCGGTCCACAAGCCCGACTCGCTCACGGTGCGCGTCTACCGCGGCAGTCAGGTGACACAGCAGAAGTTCCAGGTCGACACGTCCGAAGCGCACGAAAACGGGACGCCATGATCGTCGCCCTCAACGCTTTCCCCCACGAGGAGCTCTCTTGAACGGCTTCACCGCGACACGCCGATTTTTCTGGCTCGCCGTGCTCATGGCATCTACGGCAGCCACCGCCGCGGCGCAGGCTGTCCAGGTCACGCGCATCGATCTCCCGATCGGCCGCTCGTATCCCATCTCGACGACCGTACCAATCTCCCGCGTGTCGATCGCGGCGCCCGGCGTCGCCGACGTCATCGTCATCGGCGAGCGCGAAGTGGTCATCAACGCGCTCGCGGCCGGTGAGACCGACGCGATCATCTGGCAGGCGAACGGGACGCGACAGCATTACCGCGTGTCCGTGCATTCGCCTTCGGACCGACTGCAGATCGCCTTACACATCAAGTTTGCCGAAGTGCGGCGGGACGCGCTCCGCGAGCTCAGCGTCTCCGGTGCCGTGTTCGACAAGAACGCCAACGCCAGCACGGGGCTGATCGATCCACGATCGATCATTCAGGCAGACAGTCTCATCATTTCGGCGACGCGGCGGTTCCTGTCGATCTTCACCGATTTCGGAACGGACAGGCTCGTGGGGTGGATCGAGGCACAGGAACAGGCGGGCCGCGCGAAGGTGCTGGCCGAGCCCACCATCCTGGCCGCGAACAAGGAGGAGGCGAACTTCCTCGCCGGCGGTGAGCTCCCCGTTCCGGTCGTGCAGGGCGGCTCGGGCGACGCGAGCAGCTCGCGCGTGACGATCGAGTATCGCGAGTTCGGCGTGCGGCTGAATTTCATGGGCGAGATCATCAGCGACTCGCTGGTGAAGCTCAGAGTCCGGCCGGAAGTCTCGAGCCTCGACTTCGTCAACGCGGTGCTGGTCTCGGGCTTCCGGGTGCCTGCCTTCCGCACGCGCCGCGTCGAGAGCACGATCGACGTGCGGCGCGATCGGAGCTTGATCATCTCCGGCATGTTCAACACCGAGGAAGAGCGGGTGAAGACGGGAATTCCGCTGCTGATGCACATCCCGATTCTCGGCCAGCTTTTCTCCAGCACGCGCTTTCAGAAGAACGAGTCGGAGCTGATCGTGATCGTCACGCCAGTGATCGTCGATCCGCTGCGGCCGCCTCGAGAGCACACGATCCAGCTGCTCCCTGACACGACGCTCCCGGCGCGCGAGGCGCTGGAAAAGCGTCTTCCGCCGGAGGCACGGCCGTAACGGTGTCCACGCTGCGCAAGGCGCTCGTCGTCGGAGGAGCGGCCGGGTCGATCGAGGCCGTCACGTCGGTTCTGACGCGCTTCGGCTTCGGCGAGCCGAGCCCGGCAATCGATGTTGGCGCGGCGTTGGGGGAGCTGCAGCAACAGACGTACGACCTGCTGCTGCTTCCGCTCGAGGACGTGGATTCGCTGCAGCTCGCGGCGGTGGAGAGAGCGCTCCGCGCAGGCCGCTTGGCGTTCGCCATCGGAACCGGCCCGCGTGCCGATTCCGATCTGATCCTGCGGGCGATGCGCTCCGGGATCCAGGAATTCCTGGTGTATCCGCCCGATCCAAAGGACCTCGCATCCGCGCTGGATCGTCTCACGCGACGCGTGAGCGCGAACGGGCAGCGCGGCGTCGTCTACGCGTTGTACAGCGGGAAGGGTGGGCTGGGAACGACGTCGATCGCCGCGAACCTGGCGCAGGCGCTGGCGAAGGGTCGAAAGGACTCACGCGTCGCGATCGCGGATCTCGTGGTCACCGATGGAGACGTGCGCGTCTTCCTCAACCTGAAGCCCACCTACGACCTCGGCGATCTCGTCAAGAAGCTCGATCGAGTCGATGCGGAGCTGCTGAACTCGCTGATGACGCCGTATCGCGAGGGAATCTGGGCGTTACCGGGTCCCGACAACCCCGAGCTCGACGATCTCCTCGATGGTGCGACGGTCAGCTCGATCATCGAGCAGCTGCGGAGCCATTTTGCGTACACGGTGCTCGACTGCGAGCATCACATGAGTGAGCGGACGCTGGCGGCGATGGATCTCGCGGACCGCATCCTCCTCGTCACGCAGCTGAACGTCTCGGCGTTGCGCAGCACGCAGCGGACCCTCGCCATCTGCCGCCGGCTCGGCTACGCGAACGAGAAGATGTGCGTCATCGTGAACCGCTTCCAGTCGGGCGAGGTGCTTTCAGCCGCCGACGCGGCCGACGTGCTCAAGTGCGAGGTGTTCTGGAAGCTGCCGAACGACTACCGGACGGCGGCCGGGGCGCTGATGAAGGGAGTCCCCGTGGCCGAGTTCGATCCACGGTCGAAGCTCGCGTGGAGCTACAGCCAGCTGGCGGCCAGGCTCGCGGGTGTCGGTGAGGTTGCTCGAAACGGAAACGGTGCCCACCGCGCCAGCGGACGCTCGCTGCGCGCGCTCCTCGGCATGAAGAAGAGAGCCTAACGAATGTCACTGCGCGAACGTCTTTCGGGCATCAAGCAGAACGGGACGACCCGCCCGGCGTCTCCTCCTGTCGCCACGCGGCCCGCGGCGCCACCAATCGTTGCCGGCGGAGACTACGCGCCCCCGGCGCCCCGACCGCGCGAGCGCGCATCGGGCATGTATGCCGGCCGTCAACGGGAGCAGCCTGCGCTCAGCCCGGTCGAGCAGCTGAAGGTCGACCTCCACAGACGACTCATCGAGCGGCTGGACCTCGAGGCGCTCGAGCAGGTCAAGGACGAAGGCGAGCTCTCGCGCCAGATTCGCGCCGCGGTCGTCGAGATTCTCCGGGCCGAGCAGACGCCACTCAGCCAGAACGAGCGCGAGGAAGTCGTCGAGCAGATCGTGTACGAGATCATCGGGCTCGGGCCGATCGAGCCGTTGTTCCGCGATCCCACGATCAGCGACATCCTCGTCAACGGCGCGCACGAGATCTACATCGAACGCTACGGCAAGCTCATCCGCGTCCCGGCCGCCTTCCGGAACGACGCGCACCTGCTGTCGGTGATCGATCGCATCGTGAGCAAGGTCGGACGCCGTGTGGACGAGTCGTCGCCGATGGTCGATGCCCGTCTTCCCGACGGATCGCGCGTCAACGCGATCATTCCGCCGCTCGCGCTCGACGGGCCGGTGCTCTCGATCCGCCGCTTCGAGGCCGATCTGGCGGTTCAGCAGCTCATTCAAAATGGAACGCTCACCGAGAGCATGATCCGACTGCTCGCCGGGTGCGTGCACGCGCGACTCAACATCATCATCTCCGGCGGCACGGGATCGGGTAAGACGACGCTCCTGAACGCACTCAGCTCCTTCATACCGGCGGACGAGCGGGTCATCACCATCGAAGACGCGGCCGAGCTGCGGCTCATGCAGGAGCACGTCGTACGACTGGAGACGCGACCGCCGAACGCCGAAGGGCGGGGTGAAGTCATGTCGCGTGATCTGGTGAAGAACGCGCTTCGTATGCGTCCGGACCGAATCATCGTCGGCGAGGTACGGTCAGCAGAGGCGCTGGACATGCTTCAGGCGATGAACACCGGTCACGAGGGATCCCTCACCACCATCCACGCGAACACGCCTCGCGATGCGCTGGCCCGTCTGGAGACGATGATCCTGATGGCGGGGACGGCGCTGCCGACGCGCGCGATGCGCGAGCAGATCTCCTCGGCGGTGGATGTCATCATCCAGATCGCGCGCCTCGCCGATGGATCCCGTCGCGTCATGAGCATCACCGAGGTCACGGGAATGGAAGGCGACGTCGTGACCACGCAGGAGGTGTATCGGTTCCGGCGTCGCGGCATAACGGCGGAAGGCCAGGTGGTGGGACAGTTCGAGTCAACGGGCGTGCGGCCGCTGTTCGTCGACCGTCTGTCGGTGGCCGGCGTCGATCTTCCACCGCAGATGTTCGACGGGACCTGAACGATGGACTTTCTCGTTCTGATCGCGGTCTTCGTCGCGACCGTGTCACTCATGGTCGCGACGTACATGTACGTGAACCGCCGTCGGCTCGAGGCGGCGAACGATGCGCTCGCCCGGCTGGCGACGACGGAGGAAGAGCGACACGCCGTCAGCATTCTCAAGGGTGCGCAAGCGGGCGCCGGCCTCATCGGGCGGCTGCTCACCGGACGGTCGTATACGGAGTCGTTGGCGGAGGAGCTGCGGCGAACGGGGTCGTCGATGTCCCCGGCGACGTTCGTTCAGGTGTGCATCTTCACCGTCGTCTCGGGAGTCACGGTCGGCGTTGCATTTGGCAGTCCGATCTTCGCCGCGGCGCTCGGCCTCTTCGGTGTGGCGGCGCCATTCGTCTGGATGAAGCGCCGGCAGCGGAAACGACTGGAGGCGTTCCAGGGCCAGCTTCCGGATGCCATCGACATGCTCGTCAGCGCCATGAAGGCGGGCTACTCGTTCCAGGCGGCGATGAACTTCATCGGCGAGGAGATGCCGGCGCCGCTCGGACCCGAGTTCGCACGCTTTTACGACGAGCAGCGCCTGGGTATCGATGTGCGCAGCGCCCTGCTGTCGCTCCAGGCTCGCGTCGACAGTATGGACCTCAAGATGTTCGTGACCGCTGTGCTCGTGCAGCGCGAATCAGGCGGTAACCTCGGCGAGGTGCTGGCAAACATCAGCGACATCATGCGCGAGCGATTCGCTCTCGAAGGTGAGCTCGAGACGCTCACCGCGGAATCCCGCCTCTCCGCGCGCATCCTCGCTCTGCTTCCACTGCTCGTATTCGTCGGCATGTTCGTCCTCAACCCCGGGTTCATGCGACCCATGCTCCAGCAGCCAGCCGGACAAATCATGCTCGTCCTCGCCGGGCTGTCGGTGGCGATGGGTTACATGGTGATGGTTCGTATCGCCGACATCGACGTATGAGGCTCACCGCATGACGATCGCGCTGCTCTTCCTGATTGCTCTCGGCGTGACCTCCATGGCGGTCGCGGCGTACACGTTCGTCATCGATCGGCGCAGGCAAACGCTCGTGGAGCGCGCGCTCGGCATAACGGATGCCGAGGCGTCACGCCGAAGCGCGATCCTCGGCGCGGCGAGGAAGAAGCAGCGGGGCGCGAGCGTTCTCAGGCAGCTTCCGGCGGGGCTCGAGAACTCGAAGTTCACGCAGAAGCTCGTGTATGCCGGCTACGACGGGCCATTGGCGCCGGCCATCTTCGCCGCCGCGCGTCTGGCGACGCTCGTGCTCGTCCCCACCGCCGTCGGGCTCCCGCTCGTCCGCGCGCCCCTGCCGCTGCTCCTCATACTCATCCCGGGAGCGGCGCTCGTCGCATGGATTCTCCCGATCGCGATACTGGAGCGCATGGCGCGCGCGCGTCAGGATCGTATCCGACAGGGGTTGCCTGACGCGCTCGATCTGCTCGTCGTGTGCGTGGAGGCCGGTATCAGCCTCGATGCCGCGATCCTCCGCGTGGCGAAGGAGCTCTCGATCACATACGCCGACCTCTCACGCGAGCTGCTCGTCGTGAACCGAAAGACGAATGCCGGCGTCACCCGTGAGGAAGCGATTCGCGGTCTGTGGAGCAGGACCGGGGTGGACGATCTCCGGTCGCTCTCGACCAGCCTGATTCAGACGGAAAAGTGGGGCACGAGCATTACCAAGGTGCTGCGCGTGTCGGCAATGACGCTTCGCCGCAAGCGTCGGCAGCGCGCGGAAAAGCGGGTGGCGCTGGCCCCGGTGAAGATGACGTTTCCGCTGGTGACGATGATCCTGCCGGCGCTGTTCATCATCATCCTCGGGCCGGCGGTTCTGCAGATGATCACGTCTCTCAGCGCGGCGGCGCGATGACGGGGATGCAGGTGCGAGCGGCCGGGCGAGTGGCCGGGAGGGGTGGAGCGCGCATGAGGAATCGGCGTGGCGCGATCGTAGTGATGGCGGGGGTCTTCATCGTCGCGATCATGCTGATGGCGGCGATCTCGGTGGATGCCAGCCGCATCTTCGCCGCGAAGAACGAGCTCCAGACGGCGTCCGATGCCGCGGCGCTCGCCGGTGCGCTTCAGCTGCTCGAAGAGCCGGAGTCCTTCGCTGACACGGCGCGCAGGTACGCACAGCGCAACTTCGTCGAACAGCAGGCGGTCGACTCGGTCGAGGTCGAGATCGAGTACGGCGTCTGGATGCCCACGGAGCGCCAGTTCATCGCGGGCGCCGAACCGAAGGACGCGGTGCGCGTGACCACCCGTCACCCACTTCCGTTGTCTCTGGCTCGAGTCTTCGGCGACTCGACCGTGATGGTGAACGCTTCGGCGATCGCGTGGGCCGCGGGACCGGTAATGGAGCCGCGGTGTCTCAAACCACTCGCTGTTCCGTACAGCAGACTGCTTCAGATCCTCGGCTACCAGCCCTACGAAAACGTCTACCTCACCGACGAAGACGTCCGGCGCCTTCGGGAGATGCCGGTGAGCGCCCGGAAGTGGCACTTTCACTTCGGCAACCTGGACAAGGAGGACGATCAGGCGGACAGCAAATGGGGGCAGGACCACTACAAGCGGGATCAGTACTTTCCGATCGATATCGATTCCACATGGGATCGAGACGATCCCAACATGTACACGCGGCCGTCGCTCGACACGGCGACCTATCGCTCGTACCTCGCGGGACCACCCGATGGTCGATGCACCGCCAAGGTTCGCCAGCTCGATCAAGTGCGGTCGGAGCCGCGGCCAAAGATCAATCCCGTGCGCAACGGCCTTGCCGAGATTTGCCAGTCGCTCGGAGGGACGCTCACGCTGGGCAGCACTCTGACCTGCAGATCGCCCACCGGGCAGCGGATGGAGATGCCTCTCCCGGTGGCGTACTGGTCTGGCTACTTGCCCAACCCGGACTACGTGCCGTGGTACAATCAGGGTGCCGGCGCCATCCTCGTCACACGAATGACGGGATCGTTCGTGGTGGACAGCCTCGACTGGGATCCAGGAAGCACCACCTATCACGCGCGAATGCACGGCTACTTCGACGTGCAGCGTGACTTCGGCGTGGTCGACGAAACAGCGACGTCGACGCTGCTCCGTCCCGTCCTCGTCCGGTGAGCGTGGCTCTCGTGAGACGACCGACTCCACAGACCGGTGCTCCGCATGAGGTGAGCGACGATCTGGTCCGGAGCGCGCCGCTGCCCACCGAACGCGCCGTACTGTGGAAGCCGCTCCCGGACTCGTATCACCTGCTCGCGTCGATGATGCGTTCCACGGAGGATCAGGCGCTGTTGTTCATCACGCAGCGGGCTTTCCTCCAGGTGGAGCGTCACCTCTGCTCCGCTCCCGAGCTCGAGCTCGGAGGTTTCCTTGGCGGACAGCTCTGCGAGTGCCCGCGCACGCACCGACGCTACTCGATCGTGAATACCGTCGTGCCCTTCGCGGACGTCGGTGATCCGATCGGCTCTCGCGTCACACCGCGGGCCTTCGAGACGGTTCAGAGGCGGCTCGCGGGCCACGGCTTGTCGATGATCGGCTGGTACCGCAACACCAGCGGCCTGGGGCTCCAGCTGCTGCCCGATGACGTCGAGACGCACTTGGCGTATTTCAACGAGCCGTGGCAAACCACCATGCTCATCGTCCCGAATTCGTCCAGGCCAAAAGGGGCGTTCTTCACCTACGACCAGCGAGTGGGTCGGGGATACTGCATCCCATTTTACGAGCTCTTCGACGAACACGCCGCCGAGTCGAATCGTCTGGCCCGCACGTGCGTTGGGTGGACCACCTACGTCGCGTCTGCGCCCGTCGAGCCGCTGCCCGTTGCGGAGAAGGAGATCGTCGAGACGATCGTAGCGCCACTGCGAAGCCCCCCGCCCGATCCAGAGCCGCGCGAGCCGATCGACGAGTGGTGGGATGCCATCAAGGAGCCGTGGGTTCGGCTCAAGGATGTGGCGGTTTCCGCGACACGCCGCGAAGAGAAGGAGCCCCCGGTTCTCGAGCGAGCCCGCGACGCTCGGCCAGCCG
>DASTYE010000301.1:0-2427 GCA_035765135.1 Gemmatimonadaceae bacterium
GCAGCGTCGCGCGGCCGCGCCGCGTTTCCACGGCAAGGCCCTGGATACCGACGCCGCGACGCTCCAACGTTCGGGCGATGCGAACCGCGAGTGGAGGCTCTTTGGGCTGCCAGGGAAGGCGCATGCGTGATCTCCGGAGAGAAGCGTGACGTCGCCCAGAAAGGGCAACGCCCGTGCCTTTCCGCCGCCACGCAAGAGCCTCGGCCAGCACTTTCTGAGTGATCCCCGCATCCTCGGACGCATCGCCGATGCCCTGGCGCCCCGCCCGGATGAAACCGTGATCGAGATTGGGCCCGGTCGCGGCGGGTTGACGAAGGAGCTCCTCCAGCGGGCCGGCCGCGTGATCGCGATCGAGATCGACCGCGCGCTGGCCGCGCAGCTTCGGTCGCGATACGCCAACGAGCCCAGGCTCGACATCATCGAGCGCGACGTGCTCGAGACCAATCTGGGGGCGCTCGCGGGCGGCGAGTTCTCACTGGTGGGTAACGTGCCGTACTACATAACGACGCCAATCCTCTTCCACGCGCTCAGACCGCCGCGTCCGACACGCGCTGTCTATCTCGTACAAAAGGAAGTCGCCGACCGCCTCTCGGCTTCACCCGGAACGAAGGCCTATGGCGCCCTCACGGTAAACGTCAGCGCGCTTGCGACCGCCGAGACGCTCTTCAAGGTGTCGCCCGGCGCGTTCTCGCCACCGCCGTCGGTCGATTCAGCCGTCGTTCGCATCACCCCGCGCGAAGATCCAGCCATAGCGCCTCACGAGGAGGAGCGGTTTCGCGTGCTGGTGCAGCAGGCGTTCGGAATGCGGCGAAAGCAGATGCGTCGCGTGGTACGCTCGATCCTCTCAGTGCCGGCCGAGCGTGCCGACGAGATCCTCGCCGTGGCGGGGATCGACCCAGAAGCGCGTCCAGAGACGCTGTCGCCGGAGAGGTTCGCGGCCGTCTTGCGTGAGGTCGCGGGCGGACGCTGATGGAGTCTGTTCAGATGCGAGTCGAGCCTGCTGCGCTCCCTGATCTTCCGGTGATCCGTGCGGCGTACGCCGATGCGCGCCGCATTCAGCGCGAGCAGAATGCCATCCTCTGGCCCGAGTTCCCCGATGAATCGGTCGTCGCCGAGATCGAGGCCGGTCGACTCTTCCGGGTCATGGACGGCGACGCACTGGTTGGCGTGTTCTCGGTGGCCTACGAGGACGAGGCGATCTGGGGTGAGCTCGAGCGGGGCGAGCACATCTATCTCCACCGCATCGCGCGAGCGTCGACCTATCGCGGCAAGGGACTGATGGAGGCGGTCCTCGCATGGGCCCGCGCGCATTGCCGTGCCGTGGGACGCGCCGGTCTGCGCATGGACACCTGGGCGAGCAACGAGGCACTCGTGTCGTTCTATGAACGTCACGGCTTCCGCGTCGTCGGACGCCGCCGCATTGGAGTGGAGCCGCGGTTACCCCCGCATTACCACGGGGGGGAGTTCACGTTGCTAGAGGAAGTCAAAGGTGGGTGAGGGTGTCGAGGCGCTGAGGTCGTCAAGGTCGTCAAGGTCGTCAAGGTCGTCGACGTGATCAACGTGAAAACCGGACCGCCTGAACAGTCTCGACTACCTCGACGACCTCGACGACCTTGACGACCTCAGTCGTTCAGCGGCGTCCGATTCGCCAGCGCGAACGACAACCCTTCCAGCTCCATCGCCATGTTCACGTTCTTGAGCGCGATGTGGTCGGGGACCTGGAGCTGCACGGGGGCGAAGTTCATCACCGCGCCGATTCCCGCCTTCACGATGCGCGTCACGACCTGCTGCGCGGCCTCGGCGGGGACTGTGAGGACCGCGATGTCAATCTCCTCTTTCGCCACGTCCTTCTCGATCGAGGCGAGGTCGCGGATGGTGAATCCGTCCACCCGCTTCCCGACCTTGGCCGGATCGCTGTCGTAGATGCCGACGACGTTGAAGCCGCGCTGCCGGAACCCGTGATACTGTGCGAGGGCGCTTCCGATCTTGCCGGCGCCAATGATGATGACATGCCATTCGCGGCCGAGGCCGAGGATGTCGCGCAGCTTGGCGGCCAGCTCGGGGACTGCGTACCCTAGCCCGCGCTTCCCGAAGGAGCCGAAGAAGGAGAGGTCCTTCCGCACCTGGGCCGAGGTGGTGCCACCGCGCGCGGCCAGCTCATCGCTGGAGATGGTCGCGAGGCCGCGCTGCTCGAAGTCCTCGAGGAAGCGGAGGTAGAGGGAGAGCCGGCGGACTGTGGATTCGGCGATGTGCTTCACGGGCGGGCTTGGCTTGTGAATTCCTTCACAAAGTAATCAACACCCGAGGGAAGAGGGGAGAGGGGTGAGGGCAGAGTGAACGAGGCTGGAGCCACACCAGGGAAGCGGGAAGGGGGAAGCGGGAAGAGGGGACGGGCACCCACTATCGCCAGCCCCCTCTTCCCGCTTC
>DASTYE010000302.1:0-4535 GCA_035765135.1 Gemmatimonadaceae bacterium
TTCCCAAGGTATGGGTTCCAATGCACGCTGAAGGCCCCAGGGATCCTGAGTACCTGTCTCGCGACACGCCAGTTCTCGCTCCACGTGCCGTTGCCGGAATAAAAACGCCATGCCGCGCGGTCAAGAGCGTCGCTGAGTGGAACCCGCGCCACGAGGCATCCATCGAAATCGTGGAAATCGCAGGCGTACGCATAAAGCGTGTCGCCGACGGCCAGCGCGCCCGAGCCCCACCCGGGTTCGTCGGGACCGAACAGCAGCGCGGATTGATCACCTGTGCGGAGCACAGGGCGGACTGCTGGTCCATTGAAGTCAGGCCAGAGCGCGATCGAAGCGCCCACGCGCCTTACACTCCAGACGCTCGGTCCGAAGTTCTTCGTGTAGAAGACGAGCGTGCGTTTACGATCACTGTCCCAAATTACCGGCCCCGGACGAAACCTCCACCGGGAGCCACAATCCTCAGTGCATGCGCGGCTCTGCCTCGCCGTGTCGGACGCCGTCTCGTCTTCGGTTCGTGGGATCAGGGGGACATCGGGGGGTGCGGTCTTTGCCCGAATCGGTGAACTCACGGTCAGCGCGCGCCCGCCAATCGCGGTCTGAGCTTTGCCCCAGGAAGCGTCCAACCATCTTGCCGGTTGCCCGTTGTCTGCCGCGAGGGAAGTATCGTAGAAGACCCAGGCACGATCCCCGTTTATCGCTGCGCTGAAACCACCGTCGCGACTGCCGCGAGGGACGAAAAGCACGGTGCCGCGATCGGAAACCTTCGTCACGTGAATCGCGGGAAGTCGTTCCCGGTACTTTGCTGCGTCCGCTGGCCTCCCCAAGGCATCGTAAAGTTCCGCCAGGCCAGTGCGTGCCTCTTGGGTGGCTGCATTCCGGTCTCCAAGCTTCGCCCAGAGGACCGCATGGCTTTCCGTCAGGAGATGCTCCGCCTCCTCGAACCGTTTCAGCGCGAGCAGACACCGGCCGAGATCCAACTCGATTCTCGCGAGACGGCTTTCCTCGAACTTCCCAGACTCCTTCGCGCGCAAGATGGCTTCGCGGTACGCCGCTTCGGCCTCGACGAAGTGCCCCGCCCGAAGCAGGCGATCTGCATTTCGCGCCAGCACGACGGCGAGCCGCGCCAGGCTCTGAACGACGGCTTCGCGCTGACCGGCGCGTGCGTTCTGTCGCAGGCTCAGAATCTCGCGAGCACTGTGGACGGCGCGCTCGAGGTCCTCCTCGGGAATGGATTCGGCCGTTCCCGTCTCGAGGAGGTCCGCCAGTCGGTTGGCATGCTCCTGGGCGTCCGGGACGCCGCGCTGTTGCTCTTGCAGGACCAGGTCAAAGGCCTGGCGGCGAAGCCGGGTCATTCTGTCTTCGTCGATGAAACGAGAATCGGACAGCAGCACCAGCGGGGCCACGACCGACGAGTCGGCGCCATCGAGACCGCGCTCGATCAGCATGAGTGCTTCGTTCACGACGGCCTCGAGTTTGGACGTCGGTCTGCCGATGAGCACAAACTCGGAGATGACCGCGTAGTTGACGAGGTGCGACGCCAGCGCGGGGTTGTCCGGACCCAGCATGCGCCGGTGAGTTGTCATCGCCTTCTCGGACAAACTTTCGTACGTGCTCGGGTCCTCGCGAAACGCAGCTTGCATGGCCTGTGCATCAAGCTGGTTTCGCGCTGCCTCAGCTTCTGCCCACTGTCGAGCGGTCTCGGAGCGGAGGTAAAGCGCACTACTGGTCACGAGGCCCGCCAGAAGAGCAATAAGCGTCGCAGCGATCCCACTGGCGACACCGCGATTTTTCCGAATCAACTTCCTGAGTCGATAAGAGCGGCTCGGCGGACTGGCCATAACCGCTTCGTCGCTGAGATGTCTTCGGAGATCCGCCGCAAGCTCGGAGGCCGACGCGTATCTCCGCGCCGGGTCCTTGTCGAGGGCCTTCAAGGTGATCCAGTCGAGATCGCCCCGGAGCTGCCGGCGGAGGGCGGTCGTATCCGTGTGGCGGCATTCGGCAATGCCCGCCGCGTCGACCCCAAGCGCGTCCACCCGGGTGCTCGGCCGCACCGGTTCTTCTTCACGAATGATCCGCCGCAACTCGTCGTAGCCGGCCCGCCGCAACCCCCGGACGTCGAACGGCAGCGCCCCGACGAGCAGCTCGTAGAGCAGCACGCCGAGCGAGTAGATGTCGGTGCGCGTGTCCAGGTCTTTTTCGCCGAGCGACGCCTGCTCGGGGCTCATATACTCCGGCGTTCCGACGAGAATGCCGTGCGCGGTGAACACCGTCCTTTCGGTCATGCGCTGGTCGATCGCCTTGGCCACGCCGAAGTCGATCACCTTCGGCACGGCGCGGCCGTCCTGCTGCATGACGAGCACATTCGTCGGCTTCAGGTCGCGGTGAATGATGCCCTTCTGATGGGCGTGCTGGATGGCGGCGCAGACGTCGCTGAACAGCGCCAATCGCGCCCGGGTGTCGAGACGGTGGTGATCGCAATAGTCAGTGATCGGGACGCCGGGCACATACTCCATGACGAAGTACGGCCGGCCGTCCTCGGTGGCGCCGGCGTCGTACACCGACGCGATGTTCGGGTGATCCATCAGCGCGACCGCCTGGCGCTCGGATTCGAACCGTGCGACCACTTCGCGCGTGTCCATGCCCAGCTTGATCACCTTGATGGCGACGCGCCGCCGGAGCGGCTCATCCTGCTCGGCCAGGTAGACGATCCCCATGCCCCCTTCACCCAGCGTCTCCAGGATGCGATAGGGACCGATCTGGACCGGCGACCGGACGGTCACGCCGAGCGCCAGCAGGCACGCGGGACACGGCCCGGCGGGATCGGCGTCGGCGAGAGACGCGCCACAGCGAGCGCAACGCCGCATGTCAGGCATGAAGACCTCCTGCGCGTCCATGCAGCAAACCGTCACAGATGTTACAGACCTCGCCGCGTCACCCTCTCATGACGTCCAGCAGGTACCGCAGCTCGTCGACGACCTCCTCCTCAGTGGCAACGGTCTCCGCGATGGTTGCGCGAAGAGCAGCCGCAAACTGCCGTCGCAAGCGGTGCACCGCGACCCTGAGCGCGCCCTCGCTCATGGTCAGCTCCACGGCGAGCGCCTGGTACGACGTTGCCGGGTCGTCCCCTGTCAGCAGCGGCCGCAGGCGGTCGAACAACCGCCGCCGTCCTTCTGTTTCCTGTTGCCGCTCGAGCCGCTTCATCGCCGCTTCGAGTGCCGCTCGGGCCCAGCGGCGTTCGTAGAGACGGTCCGGGGTTGCGCTGTCGACCGGCTCGATCTGATACCGACGTTCGCCATCCTCGAATTCGAGTGACAGCAGCTGGTTGCCTCCGCCGCGCTTCACTGCGTTCCGCCATTCCCGCTCGTTGGAAAGAAAGTGCCGCAGTGCGGTCAGGAGAAACGCCCGGAAGCGGCCGCGATCCGGGCGAGCGTCCGCCAGCCAGCCCTTTTCAAGGAGACGCGTGAAAAAGGCCTGCGTCAGGTCGCGCGCATCGTCGGCCGAGTGCCCCGATCGGCGGATGAACGTGTAGACGGGATACCAATAGGTTCCGCAGAGGTCAGCCAGCGCTGCGGTGGCACGTGGCGATGCGGAATCCGCCGCCGCAAGCACGACGCTCCAATGCGTGGTAGCGAACCGCGCGCGATTCTCGGCGGGCATGTTCTCGCGGCCAGACAAGAATAATCCCGAGCAGGAAGTCAACGGCGCCGATCTGCCGGAAATCCGGCAAGGTCGCGGGGGCTTGCAGCTTCATCGCTGCGCCTCGCCGGCCGTAACATTTCCGAGGCAGCGCTTCATTGTTCCTGTGACAGGAGTCCATATGAAACGCTACATGCCTCTCGTATTCGTCCTTTCGGTCTTGGTGCTGCCCGCGGTCGCGACCGCTCAGGATCGCGGGTTTGTTGGAGCCGTGGGAGGCGTCACGTTCGTGACAGAAACGAGCTCCATCTTCGGGGCACAGGTCGGCGCCCGCATCGCACCGTCTCTTTTTGTCTTTGGCGAGATCGGCCGCATGCAGAATGTCCTTCCGGAGGACCTTCAGGACGAACTGGATCTTGCGGCGGACTTATTCGAGCTCGAATTTGGAACTGCCATGGAGCTTGATGCAAGAGTTCCGGCGTTCTACGGCCTCGCGGGAATCCGCTGGAGCAGGAACGCGCGCGTGACCCCTTTTGTCGAGGGTGCGGTTGGGTTCGCTCGCCTCAGCCTGGATCTGGACGCCCGGGTTGGCGGAATGGACGTGTCGAGTCTGATCGAAGACGCTCTCGAAGAAGAGGATACCGAGGCCACGAAATTCCTGCTCGCGATTGGTGGCGGCATCAATGCGCGGCTCATCGAGCACTTGCGCCTCGATGTCGGGTATCGGTACAGCAGGATCTTCACGGATGATCCAGCGATCAACACGAGTCAGGTCTACGCGGCGGTGAAGTTCGGCTTTTGAAGCTCGCGCGCACGCCTGCACGTCGGCACGTCGCACGTGGTTATTTCTTCCCGAACGCGTACAGCGTGCTCAACGTCCGCAGGTAGATCCGTCCATCCAC
>DASTYE010000303.1:0-9660 GCA_035765135.1 Gemmatimonadaceae bacterium
TCGGCGACTTCCGCTCGCTGGCCGGGCTGCCTAACACACCGCTGCATAACGCCGAGCGGTCGCGCGCGGAGTGGCTGCGCGACAACGCGCCGGCGATCGAGGGCCCCGATTCCTCGTACGTGCAATGGACGCCGGTCGACAGCGGCGCCCTCGGCACTGTCGCGATGCGCATTGGCCAGGAGACGGTGCGCGCCACGATCGACCCGCGTGTGCACGGTCTCGTGCTCGATACGACGTGGATGCGTCGCAAGGAGACGAAAGTCTTCGCGTCGAAATTCGACAACGACATCCGTAATGCCGCCGGCGTCACCCTGGCGATCGGGGTCGGTGAGTACACCCTGCGCCAGGTGATCACGAGCTTCGCGCCGCAGACCGCGATGGCGCATGCCGTGATCGGGCTCGACGTGCTCACACCGCTCGCCCCGACGTTCGACGGCGCCTCGCGGCAGGTGATTCTGCGCAAGGCCGGCCGCGTCGACCGCGACATGCCCGGAGAGCACATTCAGACACTCGTGCTCGGCTCCGGCCTCTGGCTCATTTGGGAGAAGGCGATGCTACCACTCGCCGGCGACGAGGCGAGACGCCTCCTCGCCGGGAACGCGTGGACCATCGACTGGCGCAGAGGGCAGGTCGTGGTCCAGTAGCGACCTCATCTGCGGAGCCGGCGCACCTCGACCATCAAGCACCTGTCCTGTACCACGTCGATCCCCTCGCGCGCGAGGCGTTCGGCGACTTCGTCGTTCCGGATGCCCGATTGCATCCACACGGCGCCTGGACGCTTCGCGAGAACGTCATCGACGTGCGCCGGGACATCCCTCGATCGGCGAAAGACGTTCACGAGATCGACCGCGCCGGGAATCTCCGCGATGCGGCGGTAGACGGGTTGGCCGAGAATCGTCGTGACCTCCGGATAGTACACGGGGACTGGAACGATCTCGTATCCGGCGGTCTGCACGAACTCGGGAACGTAGAAGGCCGGAAGATACGACTGCGCTTCAGTCTTGATGCCGAGGACTGCGACTCGCATCACGCGACGCAGCAGGTCGCGGATCTCCTCGTCGGACTCGAGCAGGTGGGGTCGCCAGTCGGCCTGCTCCTTCATGGGCGGAGTAGTCATGTGGGCGCTCTCCGCGAGCTTCGTGCTCGGGCGACGCGGTCAGGCAGGCTGCCGCTCAGGCGCCGCCACCGGCAGGAGTATACGAAACGTGGAGCCGAGCCCCGGTGTGCTGTCGACGTCGATCTGGCCGCCGGCCTGGCGGATGATCCCGAAGGCGGTCGCGAGCCCGAGCCCCGAGCCCTGGCCCGGCGTCTTCGTCGTGAAGAAAGGCTCGAACAGGTGGGCCAGAGTGTCCGGCGCCATGCCGGACCCCGTATCGCTGATGGAGATGGTCGCGAACGCACCCGGCTCGACGTCGCTCACGAACGCGGCGCGCGTGTCGAGCTGGCTCTGCTCGAAGCGGATGGTGATCGATCCCGCGCCGGCGATCGCGTCCACCGCGTTCATGACGAGGTTGATCATCACGCGCTCCAGCTGGCTGGCATCCGCCACGACTTCCAGCGAGTCGGGCGCGGGTCGAATCGATAGAGTGATCTCCGGCCGAAGCAGGCGGTCGAGCATGGGACGCAGCTCCTCGAAGAACGTGCGCAGGCGCACGCGGGAGGGCGCGTGCGGCAGGCTTCGCGCAATGAGCAGCAGCTGCCGCGCGAGTGATGCCGCACGCTCCGTCGCGCGCTTGATCTGCTGCACATCCGCCCGGTGAGACTCGTCGGGGCCGAGCTGCTGCATCAGCAGGTCGGCGTACGATCGCACGATCGTGAGCAAATTGTTGAAGTCGTGTGCGACGCCGCTCGCGAGGCGCGCCACGGCCTCCATCTTCTCGAGTCGCGCAACGCGCTGGGCGAGACGCTGCCGCTCGGTGACATCGCGAAAGCTCCAGACGCGCCCCACGCTTCGTCCCCCAATGCGCTGAGGTTGCGAATAGCGCTCGAACGTCCGGCCATCCTTGAACTCGAGCACGTCGAAGCTCTTGGCGTCGCGATGCGCGTAGAGCTCCTGCACTTTCGAAAGGAACTGACCGGGATCCTTCAGCTGATCGAGGACGTAGGAGATCGCGGCGCGATCATCCCTCGATTCCAGCACGGACGCCGGAATCCGCCACATCTCGGCGAACTTCCGATTGTACGATACGATCCGCCCCTCCGAGTCGACGACCAGGAGTCCATCGTCGGTGGACTCGAGCGTCGCCTGCTGCAGCGAGATCGTCCGCTCGAGGGCCCGCTGCGCGCGATTGTGATCCGTCATGTCGTGCGCGAAGCTGATCAACGCCTGCTGACCCTCGAACGTCACCGGCGTGGTTTGGATCTTCACCTCGACGGGCGTCCCATCGACACGCACGAGTCTGAGGTCGATCGGCGGCTGCGGCGTACGATGCTCGGTCGCCTCGCGCACGCGCGCGCGCACAATCTCGTGGTACTCTGGGGCGATGAACTGGAGCAGTGGCCGCCCAGCGACCTCGCTGAGGGTGCGCGCGCCGAGCATCCGAAGACCGGCGCGATTGCTGAAGACGAGGCGACCGTCTCGATGGATCGCGATCGCGTCGGGCGACAACTCTACGAGCGTTCGATACCACTCTTCCTGCTCGACCATGAAGCGTCAGAATCGGAGAGGCTGCGTCGCGCATCAGCGTCGCGCGCGCCGGCTACCCATTATGTCCTGCGTGTGCTCGCGCGCAAGGCTCGGGCCCGGTCTCGGGGAGACTACGCTGACGGCCCGCGCGGTGCCGGGTTAGCTTTCACGCTCACTTCGCAATCGCTCCCGGAGAAACCGGCACCATGCACATGCTCGTTCTCGGCGCGGGACTTCAGGGGTCCGCCTGCGCCTTCGACCTTCTTCAGAATCCCGCGGTAACCGAGGTCCGCCTCGCCGACATTCGGATCGATCACCTGCCGGACTTTCTCGCTCCGTACTCGGGGAGTCGCCTGATCCCGACGCACCTCGATGTGCGTGACCACGAGGCGGTGCGCGCGCTAATGCGTCAGACGGATGCCGCGATGAGCGCCATCCCGTACTACTTCAACCTCGATCTCGCACGCATCGCCGCCGAGACGGGAACACACTTCTGTGACCTCGGCGGCAACACCGAGATCGTCTTTCAACAGAAGCGCCTCGAGGCGAAGGCGCGGGAAACCGGCTGCACGATCGTGCCTGACTGCGGTCTCGCTCCAGGGATGGTGAACGTGCTCGCGCAGCACGGCATCCAGCAGCTGGACAAGGTGCGGTCGGTGAAGATCTACGTTGGCGGTCTTCCGCAGCACCCGGAGCCGCCACTCAACTACCAGATCGTGTATTCGCTGGAAGGCGTGCTCGACTATTACACGACGTTGTCGTGGGTCGTGCGCGACGGAAAGCGCACGCAGGTGAGAGCGCTCTCGGAGCGGGAGAAGGTGTCGTTCCCGCATCCTGTGGGAGAGTTGGAGGCGTTCCACACCGCCGGCGGCCTGTCCACTATGGCGTTTCGCTACGAGGGCAAGATCCCGACGATGGAATACAAGACGCTTCGCTACCCGGGTCACGCGCACATCATGGAGGCGATTCGTGAGCTCGGTCTACTCGACCTCACACCGGTGGATGTCAAGGGAGTGAAGGTCGTTCCGCGCGATCTGTTCGTGAACGTGGTGAGTCCGCGCCTGACGAAGCCGAAAGGACGCGACCTGGTGGCGCTGCGTGTGATCGTGGAGGGAACGAAGGACGGGAAGGCTAAGCGGGTCGAGTGGGAGCTGCTCGACTATTACGACGAGGCCCGCGGTATCAGCGCGATGATGCGAACGACGGGCTACTCACTTTCGATCACCGGCCAGATGCAGGCGCGTGGCGAGATCAAGCCGGCGGGGGTGTGGACGCCTGACGAGTGCATACCGGCGGGGCGGTACGTGGAGGAGCTAGAGCGTCGCGGCGTCCATGTGCGCGAGCTGCCGTGACTCAGAGCCAGGGGCCAAGGGCCAGGGGCCAGGGGTGTGGAAAGGCGCGGCGCCGCTTCGCGGCAGCCGCGCTCATCAGATGAGCAAACGGCCGTGCTAAGCGCGGCCGTTTGCCTTTCCTTCCCCTTGGCCCCTGGCCCCCTGGCCCTTGGCCCTGGGGTCATGGCCCCCCTGGCCCCTGGCCCTCAGTCACGCACCCACGACGCCAGCGTCGCGCCCATGGCGTCGATCGTCTCCTTCGCCTTCGAGAGATCGCTGCCGTTGTAGATGAAAGCGAACGCCAGCACCTCGCCGCTCTCCGCGGTGACGTAGCCGCCGAGGGAGATCACCGTGTTCGTGGTGCCCGTCTTCGCGTGCAGGTTCCCCTGCGCCGGAGTGAGGCGCATGCGGTGGCGAAGCAGCTCCGATTCGCCGGCTACCGGCAGCGACGTGTGGAAGACGTCCGACCAGGGCGCGCGATGGGCGTAGTCGAGCAGCTTGATCAGTGCGCGAGGCGTGACGCGATCGAGCACCGAGAGGCCGCTCCCGTCGGCGGCGAACACCGAGCCAGGCGGAGCGCCGACCTTCTCCGTCATGAAGCGCTGGAGCAGCGTGTTGGCGCTCTCGACCGTACCCGGCCCGCCGTTCGATGACCGCGCCGCGTTCCGGAAGATCAGCTCGGCGTAATGGTTCACGCTCTCACGATTCATCACGGAGAGCAGGCGCGCGAGCGGCGGCGAGGGGAGCGAGGCCACCTCGCTGGCGGTCTCCGGCGTGACGGCGAGCCGAATCTGCCCGGCGACGGTAATGCCCTGTGCCTCGAGCGCGCGGCGGAACGCGCCCGCGGTGAACATCGCGGGATCCTCGACGACGATCTGGTAGCGGCGAGTACCGGCTCGCGTCCCAATCCATCCTCGAACCTCGATGGTTCCGTCCTCCAGCGTTCGCACGATCACGCGCGCCGCGCGGCTCCCGGTGCGAGTCTGGACCTTGTTCGACAGGCGCAGCTCGGTCGCGGGATCGAGGACCACCTCCGCCGGCTGCTTCGAGCCGGCTCCCGGCCGCACCACGATCCAGAGAAGGTTCTCGTTGAGCGACAGCGCCGAGACGCGAGCGGCGTAGCCATTGTGCAGGTAGCGTCGCTGCCATCCATCGGGGATGCGTCGCTGATCGAAAGCGCTCGCGTCGGCAATCAAATCGCCGGCCACGCGCCTGATGCCCTTCGACGCCACCAGCTGCGCCAGCAGCTCAACGGGCGCCGCCGGCCCTCCCTGGAGGAAACGGCTCGACAGTGCAGGATCGCCATCACCTCGCATGATGAGGTTCCCCTGCAGCGTGCCGTCGGGAGCCACCTCGCCGTCACGGAGCACGTCGGTGCTGAACTGGTGGTCCGGACCGAACTGATCGAGCGCCAGCGCCGCCGTGAACAGCTTCATGTTGGACGCCGGCGACAGCAGGAGGTCGGGGTTGACCGAATAGAGCGTGTCGCCCTTGGTCAGCGAGACGACCATCACCCCCCAACGCCCATTGCGCACCCGCGCGCTGAGCATGGTGCCGAGGTCCGACGCCAACGCAGGCGCACCCTTCGGCGTCGTGTGACGCAGCGGGGGCGTTGCCGGCCTGCGAACGCGGCGCGTACGCCGACGGGCGCGCCTCGCCCCACGCTGCTGCGGCGCGTCTGCGCGCACCGCGGTCGGCGTGGAGGCAGCTGGCGGCGCGGCGCCATCCCCTTCCTGCGCGGGGAGGACAAACGCCGTGCTCTCGAGCGCAAGGACGACAAGCGCCCAGCGCGAGGCCAGGAATCGGCGACGTGCAGAGGGAAGCAGGTTCATGAGGCTAGCGAAAGGCAACTCGCATTCCACGCCGGCTCAGGAGAGCCAACGCTTTGCAGGTCAATGACATGAACGCGGGGATTCGGCGGGCGTGACGCCCCATGAGGGTAACGAGTGAGGCAGGCTTACGTCACCCTGTGGAGACGAGTACGGAAGGCGGAATGCGGATGTGTGTTTTCGGGGTGTCTTCGCAATCCGGATTCCGTGTTCCGCATTCGGCGCTCAGACCTTGAGAAAGATATTCCTCCTGTGCAGCGCCGCGAGAACCAGGAGCCAGAGCAGGACGAAAGACAGCGCGTACAGCAACGATGCGTTCATGGGCGCGAGCCAGCTCGCGAACGTCGAATCGTAGATGGCCTTCTGGAGCGAAACCGTTTGGCCATCGCGCTCCAGCTTGATGATCGAGGCCATCAGTCGCGCCATCATTCCCGAGCCGACGAAAGCCAAAATGGGATTCATCCCGAACACGACGAACGGCTTTGTCCACCCGGTGACCCGCTTAACGTCGATGAGCCAGATGCAGGTCGCGATGGCGACGGCGCCCATCCCGGCGGTGAACACGACGTAGGAGCTCGTCCACAGATTCTTGTTGATCGGGAAAGCCCAGTTCCAGATCAACCCGGCCACCATGGCGATCGAGCCGATGGCAAAGAGTCCGGCGAGTCGCTCGGACAACGGTCGTGGCGACGCGATCCATCGACCGGCGAAGACGCCGAGCATCGCGGTGCCGATAGCGGGCACGGTCGAGAGAAGCCCCTCGGGATCCCACGTCCTCGACACGCGCCACAGGTGATTGCCGAGCACCGTCCGGTCGAGCCAGGCCGCGAGCGATGCGTCGGGCGTATCGAGCGTAACCGCTCCGACGCCTCCGCCCGGCACAGGGACGAGGGTCATGATCGCCCAGTAGCCGAAGAGCAGTGCCACGACCGTGATCGCCTGGGTTCGGGCACTGGTGCGAAGCGTGAGAAGACCAGCGGCGATGTAGGCGACGCCGATGCGCTGCAGCACACCCGGGATGCGCATCGTCGAGATGTCGAATCCGTACTTCGGAATGAAGGGGAATCCCGAAAGAAAGAGACCGAGGAGGATGATGATCCCGCCTCGGCGCAAAACCTGACGAATCAGCTGTCGGTCGTCGTCGCCGCGGGCGCGACGGGCCTCGAGCGAGAGATGCGTCGTAATCCCGACGATGAACAGAAAGAAGGGGAAGATCAGGTCGGTCGGCGTCCATCCGTGCCAGGGGGCGTGGCGCAGCGGCGGGTAGATCGCGCTCCACGTGCCTGGATTGTTGACGAGAAGCATCCCGGCGATCGTGAGGCCCCGGAATACGTCGAGCGCGACGAGGCGCTCACGCGAGGCCGGTCGTGCGACGGTCGCGTCGTAGGAAGGCGCGCTCGTCCCGCTGGGAACCGCCGGAGCCGTCACGTCTGCCGCTCTTCCTCGGCGCGGACGACGTGCCAGCGAGCCGTGTCGCACGCGAACTGCACGGCGCGGTGGGCGGTCTTTCCATCGGCGCTTCCACCGACGAAGTAGCCGCCGAGCCTAACGATCGCGCGGTACTCGTCGGTGCGGTTGACGCCGCGGTAGGTCACGAGCAAGGTCGGCAAGTCTCCCACGTCCGATGATATGGAATCGAGACGCGCCAGCAGCCGGCGCCGCAACGTGGTGTCGGGAGGGAACAGGTACGTCGGGCCATGGCGCTGGAGACGGGCGTCGGAGCCGGGTGGGAGCGCGGAGTCGGTGCCGGACGCGATGAGAAAGCGCCGCGGAAGCGGGGTGACGCTGCGGACGTAGACGTCGATGGCCGCCGGCGCGAGCGCGGGCGTGGGCTCGGCGCACGGACCGAGGAAACGAGCGTTGTCCCGGGGCTCCTGCTTGCATGCGCCGAGGAGGACGGCGCCGAAGGCGCAAAGGACGCGGCCAACTGCTCGAGGACGGAGGATCATACGCTCATCTTCGCACATGCGCTGGTGCTTGTCGAGCCGCACTCTTGCGCGGGGAGCCGTGGCCGGCACATTGGAGCACAGGACATCCGCGGCCATACGGCCCCGATGCCTGACGAGTCCTGATCTCCGCGCTCATCATCGGGGGTGCGCATGCGTGATGGACACAACGTGGCTCGCGAGGGTCTCATCGCCGGCGCCATCGGCGCCACGGGCGTCGCCCTCTGGTTCCTGATCGTCGACACGGTTGCCGGACAGCCCTTTCATACGCCAACCGTTCTCGGTTCGGCGCTGGTGAGCGTGTTCGGCTCCGCGCCGGGGGACGGAGCGCCGACCTTCATCATCGCGTACACGATCTTCCACTACGCGGTGTTCGCCGGGCTCGGCATCCTGCTCACGTTCGTCGTGCACCAGGCGGAGGCGGAGCCGTCGATGCTGGCGGTCTTCCTCATCCTCTTCATCATCTTCGAGCTTGGCTTCTACGGCCTGGTGGCGATTCTCGCCGAGACGCGCTTCCTCGGGTCGATGGCGTGGTACCAGATCGCGCTCGGCAACCTGGTGGCCGCGTTGCTCATGGGCGTGTACGTCTGGCGAAGCCACCCGGCGTTGAGCGAGGAGTTGGCGCAGGCGTTTGGCGGAGAGTGAGGCCGAGGTCGTCAAGGTCGTCGAGGTTGTCGAGGTTGTCGAGGTTGTCGAGGTCGCGGTGACGAAGTCACCTTGATCACCTCGACTACCTTGACGACCTCGACCACCTAGGCTTCTACCTTCGCCCACCTAAAGAACATCACCGTCGCCACGCCGATCAGGATGAACGTGCCCGGGATCCACATGATGAGGCCGCCGACGAGCTGATCCTCGAGTGGTGACAGGGAGAGGATGCGGGGAGCCACCTCGTAGGCGGGATAGAGCACCTCATCCGCATACGTGATCACCAGGCCGATCACGTTCATTGGAATCATCAACAGGACGATGAAGAGCAAGCGCATCGCGTGTGAGAGGCGCGGCAGCTCGGGAAGCGGGCTGAGCAGCGGCCACCACACCAGCGTCGCGGTCACCAGAAAGAACAGGTGCTGCAGGATGTGCACGCGGTGATCCGCCATCGCCAGGTTGTAGAGCGGCGGCAAATGCCACGCAAACATCGTCACGTTGAAGAGCGCGTACGCGACGGCCGGGCGAGTGAGCGCGCGTGCGGCGCGAGCGACGAATGGCGACGCGAGCGCGGGACGCAGCACCCACCCCGGAGTGCCGAGAATGAGCAGCGGCACCACGACCAGGGTGAGCAGAAGGTGCTGCACCATGTGCGCCGAGAAGAGATACGTGTCGCTCAGGTCGTGCAGCGGACCGTTGAGCGAGAGGAAGAGAAGCGCGAGGCCGGAGAAGAAGAACGGGATCGAGGGGTCCCGGGGTCTCGGGATCCCGGGTGCCGCGCCGGGGTCTCGATTGGCGCCCTCGATCCCCCGACCCCGCGACACCGCGACCCCGACCCGTAGCGCCCCCAGCGCTACGATGCCCCCGACCGTGCTCCAGTGGACGCTGAACCGCGCCAGGTCGAACGGCGCATCGGGGTGCAGCAGCACTTCAGTCTCCCGCTAGGCGCGAACCGCGATCTGCCCGAAGAGGAAGAGCAGCGAGACGATCACCACCACGCCGATGATCAGCGGAAACACGAACAGTGCGCGGAAGAGCTTCGCGTCGTACTTCAGGTGCATGTAGAAGGCGACGACGATGGCGAATTTCGCGGCCGACAGGATCAGCAGCGTCGGCACAAAGGCGCGCGACGCCACGAAGCTGGGGATGTAGTAGATCCAGACTTCGGCGACCGTGATGACGAACAGGATGAGCGCGACCCACTTGTACGTCTTCCACGTCGGATGCGCGTGCTCGGCGGCGTGCGCCTCGCCGTGGGCGTCGTACGTGGTTTCGGAGTG
>DASTYE010000304.1:0-28532 GCA_035765135.1 Gemmatimonadaceae bacterium
CAACGGAGTTCGGATACGAGCCAGCTCGCGATCTTTGACATCGATGGCACGCTGACGGCGACCAATGCCGTCGACGATGAGTGCTACGCCCGCGCCGTCGGGGAAACGCTCGACGTCGCTCCCGAGGCCGTCGACTGGTCCGGCACGCCTCACGTGACCGACGTCGCCATCGCGCGCCACCTGTGGGCTCGGTACCGCGCCCGCGCCGCGGAGGCACACGACCTCGCGGAGATCCAGCAGCGGTTTCTCGCCATGCTTCGCGCGGAACTCACGCGCGCCCCGGAGCGGTTCGTCGCCATCGCCGGCGCTGGGACACTCTTTCCTCATCTCCGCCGTGCAGGGTGGCATGTGGCGCTCGCCACAGGAGGCTGGCTTGCCTCCGCTACGGTGAAGCTCCGAGCCGCCGGGCTTGTGGCGACTGAGCTCCCGATGGCGTGCGCTGATGACGCGGACTCGCGCGAGGACATTGTCCGGCTCGCCTGGCACAAGGCCGAAGCGCAGGCAGGGGTCGCCTTTGACCGCGTGGTAAGCGTCGGGGATGCGCCCTGGGACGTCCGCACCGCACGCTCGTTAGGGCTACCGTTCGTCGGCGTTGCAACGGGGGCGCTCGCCGATCGATTGCGGACTGAGGGAGCGAAGACGATCGTGCCGGATTTCAGCGACGCCGCGGCCGTCCTCGCCGCTTTCACGTCTGCTGCGAGCCCCGTCGGCGATGTGGCCGGCTTCGACGCGCCTGCGGCAGAAGTAGCTGTTGCACCTGTCAGGCGCGATGTTTGAGGAAGCCATCACGTTTGAACCCCTTGAAGCGCAACTGGGAAGGCGCGCTCCGCGCGCCTTCAAGTTCGACCGCTCGCAGTTGAGCGGCAGCGTTCTGCGGCACCATACCTTTCTCGCGCGACCTTGCCGCCACCGCGCGCCATGCCTACTATCTCGCCATGGCCTCGCTCGATCAGCGCATCGTCGTCGATCCCGCAATCCGTTTCGGGAAACCCATCGTCCGCGGCACTCGCATCACCGTCGGCGACGTGTTGTCCTACCTCGCCGGCGGGATGAGCGAAGCCGACATCCTCCGCGACTTCCCGCAGCTCGCACGCGAGGATATCCGCGCCTGCCTCGCCTTCGCTGCCGAGCGCGAGCGCAAGCTCCAGAGTATCCCAGCTGCCTAGCCCGCTCCGCTGAAGCTCCTTCTCGACGAGAACCTCGCCGCGCGGTTGGTGCGCGAGCTCGCCGACCTCTATCCTGCCTCGGGGCACGTCACCGGCGTCGGGCTCGCCGGCGCCAGCGACGACGCCGTCTGGCGCTACGCCGCCACGCACGGCTACGTCCTCGCGTCCAAAGACGAGGACTTTCTTCGACGCAGCGTCCTCGATGGCCCGCCGCCCAAAGTCATCTGCATCCGGCTCGGCAACTGTCCCACCGCGGCCATCGCCCAGCCTTACGCGACCACTACGAAGATCTCGAGCGCTTTGTGAACCACGAGGAGGCGGCGTTCCTCGCCCTCGGTTAACGCTCCGATCGCGTGCCGCAGAACTACCCGTTGCAACGGGCAGGCGCGATTGTTAGGGTAGCCATCGCAGTTCGCCTCCTTGAAGTGCAACACCCACGGTGCGCTTGCGCGCGCCTTTAAGAGCGCCGCCTGCAGTTGAACCGCGCGCGTTCTGCGGATGGCCCCACGAGCATCCCGAAGGGACTTGCCTCCGCCCCGCCACGGGTGTACGTTCTGACGTACGTCTGATCGTACTCCGCGCGCCAGGAGCCGCCGTGGCTAAGCTCAAGCCGACCGAAGACATTCATCCCCTCTCGGACTTCCGCTCCAACGCCGCCGCGTTTGTCGAGCGCGTCCGAAAGACGGGCCGTCCGGTCGTCCTCACCCAGCGGGGGCGCAGCGCCGCCGTCCTCATGGACGTCGCGGAGTACGAAGCGCTCGTGGAAGAGCTCGAGCTCTTGCGCGACATCCGCACCGCCGAGAAACAACTCGCCACCGGGAAAGGCGTGTCCCCCACGGCCGCCAGGCGCCGGATTCGCGCAGTCCTAAAGCGGTGAGTCCCCGGCGGCGGGTCATTTGGCTCCCGCTCGCTGTCCAACGCGTCACGCACATCGCCCACCACATCGCCCGCGACCGGCCACGCGCCGCGAGCCAGTGGGTCGACGAGGTGTTCGCCGCCGTGACGCCGCTCGGGCAGTTCCCCGAATCAGGCCGCGTGGTTCCCGAGGTAGGCCGCGACGACATCCGCGAACTCTTTCACGGCGAGTACCGCATCATCTCCAAGGTCGAGGCGCGCCGCGTCGCCGTCCTCACGGTGCGGCACGGCCGCCGACGCTTCCGGCTCGAGGGAGAGCCGCCACCCGAAGCTCCCGCCGCAAAGCCACCGCAGAACTAACCGTTGCAACTGTCAGGCGCGAGCGTTAGGGTAGCCATCGCAGTTCGGCGCCTTCAGTGCAAATCAGAAGGCGCGCTGTGCGCGCCTTCTGAGAAGCCGCCTGCAGGTGAGCGCGGCGTTATGCGGACAACCGAGCTATGACTCTTCGGCAGGTCGCGTGGTTCCTTGCCGCATATGCTGCGCTCGTGGCCGTCGCCATGTGGTTCAATCTCGCGATCCTGTGCCAGGGTGATGTCAAGTTCGACAGTGGCTGCGGCGGCTTCGGTCTCTATATCCCTCTCTGGATAGTCTTTCTCGCGCCCCTCCCCATCGCTGCCATCCTTCTCGAGCGGTGGAGGAGGTCAGAACCGCCCGCCACTTCGCGCGTTCTCGCCTATCTTACCGGCATTCTGGTCGTTGCGGAGGTGGGCTTTCTTCTCATTGACAGATTTCCCCTCTTGCTCGCTCTAGAGGCAGTAGCCATCGCACTTGCCAGCCTCATGCGCTGGAAAAGAATCCAACGTGCGGACGCTCCTCAGGCTGCCCGAAGTTAGGTGGACCGCGGTCGACTGACCACGTGGTTGCTGAGCAACCGGGATGATGGGTAACAGAACGGCATAACTAGCAGTTGCACCTGACGAGCGCGATGTTTAAGGTCGCCATCGCATTTACCCCTGTCGCGCTTGTGCGCGACAGCGAGCACCCGACGCCGCTGGCGTCGGACGCCTGCAGTTGCAACGCGGCGTTCTGCGGAGACCAAGCTTACATGCTTCGCACACTTCTGCGCCTAACTCCGCTCGTCGCGCTGGCCGGCCTGGGCTGCACGGTCGATGGCGCACGTGTGGTCGGGCCTGACGAGTGGGACGTCGTCTTCCAGACCCCGGACCAAGCGATCGAGGCCGTCGTCGCCTCCCCGGATGGAGCGCTTTTCGTCGCCACCACAGACAGCGTGTATCGATACATCCCCGGGGCTGGTGCCACGTTCGAGCCTCTCATGCCGGGGCGGAATGCTCCCCAAGTTCTTGCCGCTCCATCCCGCCGGGTGCTCTATCATATGGTTTGGAGTGGTGGACACATTGTCCGCTGGCAAGAAGGCGTTGGAGAAACACCGATCGAACTGCCGGCACCCGAACCGTGGATGACCGACCACGACCGTCCTCTCTCGTGGTTTCAACTCTTTGCGCTTTGGGCAGCCCGCGAAAACGAGGCGTGGGCGGCGGGTCGCTATGGGGTGGTCATCCACATCGTGAACGACACGGGTCGGCTCGAGCGAACCCCCATGCTCGAGTTCGCCCGAACGGCTTTCGGAACCCTGGAGATCTATCGAGCCGATCTCCAGTACATCGCCGGCGGCCCAGACGCCCTGTATGTCGGCGGCGCCGAGGCCTTGCTCCGGCGCGACGCTGGAGTCTGGGACACGCTGCCGAATCCGTGGCGCAGGTCGCCGGGCTGTGGGGCGTTGGCGATGGTGTTACAAGGCAGCACGCAACTCTTTGGCGGTCATACGCCATTTCCGGGGCCGGAGATGCCGTGCGTCGTCGCGATAACCGAGGATCACGCGGAGCGACTCGACGGCGAGCTCCGAGGATTCGGACAACCCGGCATTTTTTGGGGTGCCTTACAGCCTGACGGCAGCGCGCTGTTTCATGCGAGCGCGTACGGCCGGGGTGAGGTCGCCGTGTTCCGTGGCCGGCGCGGGCAAGTTCTTGCGTTCCCGGAGCTCAAGTGGTTCGGTGGTGCAGCGATCGTCGGACGCTACGTCTACGCCGGTGGGCAAATTGGGGAGAATGCCGTCGTTATTCGCGCGCCGTTAGGCTCTCGCTACACCGTGCCGCAGAACTAGCGTTGGCAACTGTCAGGCGCGACGTTTCAGGAAGCCATCACATTTGCTGCCTCTCACGCTCCGCGCGACGGCAGGCCGCCGACTCCTGTGAAGTCGGACGTGCAGTTGAAACGCGGCGTTATGCACCCCCATGGAGCAGGTGTGCCACGACAGATTTCCTCCAGATGGACTCCAGTCGCAAAGTTCTTCTTCCCCACCCTGTGGCTCGGCGGGTGGGGCGCCGCCACTATCCTGATGTTCGTCGCGCCTGAGTCGGTCGAGTGGGAAGGTGGGGGCACCCCACCCGCGTGGGCGCCCCTTCTGTTTGCCGGCATCTGGATCCTCGCGGCGGCAATGATGGCCCGTTTCCTCCTCCCCCTGCAGCGCATTCGGGTCAGTTCCACCGGACTGCTCGTTTCCAATTACTTCGAGGAGCGCCGCATTCCTTGGCAGGCCCTCGAGGCAGTCGAGCTGGCACCGTTAATCCAGTTTGGCAGGGTACCTGTCGCCCGCTTGCGCCTCTCCGGGCAAGGATCGGAGACCCGTGTGCTGTTCTTGCCGGCGGATGGGGACGTGATGAAGACAATCCTCCGGCTGGCGCCGCCGGACGTACGCGCACGGTTATCCGGAGTTGACGATTCACACCGGCTGCATAACTAGCGCTTGCAACTGGCAGGCGCGACGTTCAAGGTAGCTATCGGGCAGCGTGGGAGGCGTTGGGCTCGTGGACGCTCCTGCTCTTGGCGTTCCCCTATTGGGCCTATGTTGTCAGTCATCGAGGCGTCCTCGCCACATTCGTCGTTGATCGCGGTCGTGCCCGCTTGTGGTCTCTGATCGCGCCGAGCATCCACTTCACGGTGGTCCTTGGCATGCTCGTCGTTGGTTTCAATCTCCTTGCGCGGTGAGCATACACAGCGCTCTCCGCGAGACCAGGCGTTGCGCCTGACGAGTGCGATGTCCAAGGTCGCCATCACAGTACCGCGGCTCCCGTGGCATCGCATTCGAAACTCCACTGCCCTGAACGCGGCGTGACGCGGACACACTCGCCTCATTCGCCATTGCGCCCTCTCTCGTGGCTTCAGCGCGTTACGTGCCTCGCCATCGTCCTCAGCGGCACGGCCTGCGCGCCGCAGGTCGCCGAAAGCCCGCACGTCTCACTCCAGAACCTTCGGCGCGCCGTCGAAGCGGGCGACACTGTGGCGACTCTCGCGTACGTCGATCTCGATGCCATTGCCGCGCGCCTCATGCGGGATGTAGTTCGCGCCCTCGAAGACTCGATCCGCTGGCCTTTCCCCGACTCGCTCAGCACGAACGCTCGCAATCGCCTCGACTCCCTGAAGGCTCTGTGGCGGGATGCGTTCCGTATGGACCTCGGGCTTCCGCCAATCACACTCGAGAGCGAGGTCCCATCGGACACGCTCTCGCCGGGCAGTGGCCCGGAGCCGTGGCACGCTTCGCCCGACGAAAGCGAGATCGCGACTGAAGCTGAGATCGTTGGTGATGGCGCCGCCCGATATCAAGGCGATACCGCCGTGGTCTCGCGCGTGTTGCGGTACGGGCACCTGGACACGACTGTGATCCTCCAGCTTGCCCTCATACCCGTTGAGCGTCGCTATTGGCGGCTCGTCGCCATGCCTAACGTCGTCGCGACGGCCCTGGCCCTCGAGGGTCGGAAGGTTACCGTGCTCGCACGAGCCAATCGCCCGTGGCGCGACAGTATCGCCGCGCGACTCGAAGTAACGCAGCTCTCCGTCACGCGGGAACCGCTCGAGGAGTGGGACCGGTACGCCGCGCACGTTCGGGTCACCGTCCGGAATCACAGTCCCGAGCCAGTGACCGTGCGAGCCGCCCACCTCCTCGGCCCAAGACTCGCTTTGGACGACACCGTCGGAGCATTGCTTCGTGAGCCGATCAGACTCCGTCCTGGGCAAGAGACTGTGCTCGTTTGGCAGCGCCCCCTTCGCGGCGATCAGGTCGAACCGTACGACGTCGTGGCGCGCCCCGATTCGTACACGGTGGAAGTAACCGCGATTGAGACCCACGGCACTCGCGGCCACCGCGTCGAGCTCTACCGCACGTGGGATGAGTATGTCTCGGAGAATCCGTTGCCCGCTCGTCCTTCGGGCGTACTCGCCGGGTGCTTCCGGCAGAGTGCCGCAGAGCTGGCTGTTGCAGCTGACAGGCGCCTTTGAATTCTCCGAGGTGCGGCTACGAGCGCGCGCGAATGCACCGCGCACTGATGGCGACGATCGCACTGTCGGCCACGCTGGGCTGCCCGCCAGGCACGGCGGATCGCGAGCGGCAGCGAGACGCGAGACCGACCTCCGCTGCCGAGTCGCTCGCGAGTGCCGCATCGCCGCGGTGGTATCGGCGATCCCGGACGCTCGATCTCACTGGCGACGGCCAGCTGGATAGCGTACGTCTCGATGCGATGGGGACGCGGCCCGACAGTCTACGCATCACGCTCCTTCTGATTGTGGACGGAGTCGTACAGCATCGAGAACAGTGGGGTAGCAGATATGAGCTGGCCCTCGTGGACACGTCGAGGCGTGGTCGTGTGCAGGTCGCCGCGCTGCTCCGAGCCCGGCTCGACTCGGTGCTGTCGAGCGTAGGAGTCGAGCGGCTCGATGCGCCGGGTGTCCGACTCCTGGCGGAGGACAGCGCGATCCTCAGCGGGCTCGCACCGCCTCCGACGCACCGGATCTCGTTCGCCTACGGCTATGAGACCACGGTACGTCTCGTGTGGGATGCGCCGCGCCAGCGCTTCGTTCGGTTGTGGAGTTGCTGCTAGGCACTTCTCGGGCGTGTGAGGCAACTGAGTCAGAGTGTCGATATCGCAGCTCGGCTCCCTTGAAGTGCAACGGCAAACCGCGCTTTGAGTCAGCCGTTACAGTTGATCGGCAGCGCTATGTGACTACAATCATTTCTCATGACGTAGAGCATTCGATGATGAACGCCGCACGCATACGCGCGATCTCTCTGTTCCTCCTCATCGCCGCAGGTTCTCTCCCCGCGCAGGAACCACGCTCCATCGACGGCGGTCGGTTCGTAGTGCTTCCCGACACCGCCATGCCCCATGTGCTTACGCAGTGCTCGCGCGGCGCACCACGCGGGGTCGCGGGATTCTGGCGGCCTACTCCCGCTCAGGTCGCGGCTGCCGAGGATGCCGTGGATCGCGCGCTCCTCCATGCTCTCGACAGCGTTATCGCACGCGATGGTGTCCGTCAGAGTGCCTGGCTCAATGGACCGCGTGCGAGTTGGCCCGACGAATATTACCGCCAGTATGCCGGACTCACGTATCGCGATGGGCGTCGCACCATCTACGTTAACGGAGTGGTTGCAGGATGGCCGGGCGAGCTCAGCCAACGAGTCGCACAACACGACACCACGCACTCCCATCCGTTCGCCAAACCGGACTGGTGGCGCTTTTCGGTAGCAACAGTGTGTGACGGTGGTGAGGGCTTTTTCGGGGCCGAGTACGACCCCTTGGCCAAACGGGTAGTTTCATTTCAGTTCAACAGTCGCGCCTGAGCTATCGCAGGCCGCGGTCGCGACCAGTCACATCACCAGCTGCTGGATCATGGACAACGTTCTTCGTTCGCCATCGCATTCCTACTGCATGCAGCGCAGCTCCCGGCGGGCCCGGCCTCGCGCCCAGTCAAGACTGATCGTATTGCTCGGCCGTACGGGCCTCGCGGCGGCATTCGCCATCGCGAGTGCCGGCACCGTCGCACCCGTGCTCGCTCAACTTTCCTCGGCGGACTCCGCGGCGGCCTGCCGTAGCGCTATCCGAGTCCAGGGCGTGTCATCTGATACACGCCAGGCGGTCCTTTCTTTCGACCAGCCTGCTGCGCTCCTGTGTACCGCACTCCCTGCCACTGCTGACACACTCGACATTCTCTCGGCGTTGGCCGAGCGCGGCGGCGATCGCACTCTCATCGGGCACTACGCGCTGATCGTCGCTAATCAGCATTTCCGCGCGTCCCGCCGCTCTGGCGAGCGTCGCGACATCGAGCGGGCGCTGGCGTCTGTCCGCGTGGCCCACCGAATCGACTTGTCGCCCACAACGGGCTTCCTGCTGGGCGCCACCGCCACGACGCTTGCGTTGCTGCTCCAGGAGAGCGGTGTTTGTGCCGATGCTGCTCGCGCGGCGTCACTGCTGCTCGAGGCACGTTCCGTTTTCCCAGCCGATTCAGACCCCGCTCACCCACCGCCCGACTGGGCCAACCTGGAGCGGAAAGCGAAAGCGAACGAGGAGCGGGCGTGTCGAGGCCGACGCGTGCGGTCGGCGGAGATCGACCCACCGCAGAACTAGCTCTTGCACCTGTCAGGCGCGATGATCCAGGGTGGCCGTCACGTGTGATCGCGGCGTTCGTCGCGCTTTCCGCGACGCCCTTGTCGCGCTGCCCATCGGTCTTGCTGCCGGTCTGCTTTGGATGCTCCGGCACGCGTGGAGTACGCTCTTCTAGCATGCGCGTGCCCTCAGCAACTCCTCACTAGACCTTCACCCTTTCGCAATCGAACCATCAGCCCCGGTTCACCTCAGGTGCATATGCTGCGCTCCCACCCTCCCAGGAGCGCGTATGCGAGTGCCTTCGCCCTCAGAAGCGCGGAACGAGCCCAACGTGATCCCCCTCGTCGATGTCCTCCTGGTGCTCATCATCATCTTCATGCTCGCCGTAATGAAGGAGCTCAAGGAGCAGGCCGCGATCTACGCCAGCCTCCCGCAGCCGGCACCGACCAGAGGCGGTGCCGCGCCGTCCATCGTGCTCGAGGTTCGCCCCGACGGCTATCGGGTCAACCAGCGTCCGGTGGCGGCGGACGATCTCGAGGGGCACCTGCGCCAGATCTACGCGAGGCGCCCCGACAAGATTCTCTTCGTCGAGGGGGATCCCACGGTGAGCTATCAGGCGGTCATCACGGGGATGGATATCGCGCGTGGCGCCGGCGTGCGTGTCCTCGGGCTCCCGCCGAAGCGAGTCCCAGCGAAGTACTAACCCGGCGCTAGCATAAGTGAACTGTTTGTAGGCCTGACGAGCGCGATGCTCGAGCAGCCTCACAGTTCGAGCCTTACCGGATGCGTCTCGGCCGCGCACGCGCACGCAGGCCTTAAGCAGAGACGCCGGTCACCCACCGCGGGTGAACGCGGTGTTCTGCCGCCACGAGCCGTGGTGACGGGCGGTCGCCGCTGGGCGTCACCTCTGGGTAGCCTAACCACTTCCGACATTAGGTGCCCTTTATGCGCCGCCTCATTACTCGACTCCCGCTCGTCGCCCTTGCGGTTGCCACCGCCGTGCTCTTCTATGCCGGCCTCACCTTGCGCGATCCGGCGGTCGACCGCACCGGTCGCCAACGACGCCAGGACTTTGCCGTTGCGGTCCAGCGCGGTGAGCGCCCAGACGTCCCCGCGCGCAATCTCGGTGGCGTGCTCAGGCAGGAACTCGAGGCCCAGGAGGCCGCCGCGGCAGCGCGGGCGCGTCTAGCGACGTGGCTCCAAGTGGCCGCCGCCGTGAGCCTGATTGGTTTCGCCGCTAGCATTGGGGCCCGCCCGGTGCGGGCCACGGGTGGGTCCTCCGTGGCGGCGGCCTAACGCGGCGCACCGTACCCCGACATCGTTAGGATCGGGTAGATCCGATGCCGTTTCGATGGGAAGGCCCCGAGTGGTCGCAGTATCGAGTTTTTCTCCCTAACGCGGAACCTCGAGATTCGGAATACCGGGCGCTCTCAGCACCGTTTGCCGCGCTATTACACTCTCGCGCCCGGCGATACCGCTGAGGCGCGCGACGTCTTGGGAATTGCATTCGGCGTCGCCCGGCAGACTGGAGATACTCTGATTGTCATTGAACAAATCAATGGGAGGCGGCGATGGCGGTGGCTTGGGATTCGCATCGCTCACGTTTACCGCTATCGCAGAACTCCGGCGGGTGATTGGCGCTTCGGCGTCTGAGGTATCGTCGCGTGCCGCAGACTGACCGTTGCAGCTGTCAGCCGCGTTTGTCAGGGTAGCCATCTCATTCGCCTCCTGAAGCGCGACTGCAAAGGCGCGCTTCCCGAGCGGCTCTGAGAAACCGCTTGCAGTTGAACGCTGCGTTATCCGGACGCCAGACTCTGCTGAAGGAGCGAGTATGCACCCGATGAAGGCGAAGGCGCTCGACAAGGTCGCAGAGATCTCGCGGATACAGGACGCCTCCCTCCAGGGTGGCCTCCGCGTTGCCACCAATCCCCAGACCTATGGATGGATCGGCTCGCTCGTTGCGGCGGCCGTGATGCTGCCGCTTACCGGCCTCTCCGCCGTCATCACCGATGTCAGCCAGGTGATGATCGCCCGGTCGTCCGCCGAGACCTGGGAGCGCGTTGCGCGTGCGTCCGCAAAGGAGGAGTAGCTTCGTGTGCCGTCCGCAGTTCGACGCAATGCTGAGGGCCATCTTGCGCCACTCCCTGGAATGGGCGCGGTCGGCATCTCGAGCCACCGCATAACGGCGCTGTGCGGACAGCGAGCGTATCGACATGACTGATTGGTCGCGCGCCTTGAGTCTCATCCGCAACGCGGGCTTCGGCGTGGGGCCGGGACTCTCTACAGCCGAGCTGTCAGATGTCGAGGAGCGCTACGGTCTCCGCTTTCCACCCGATCTCCGTGACTTGCTCAGCACCGGTCTGCCGACCGGAGACGGCTTCCCAAACTGGCGTGATCGCGATCGCACGCGGATCGATGACCGTCTGGCGTGGACCGCCGAGAGTGTATGCTTTGATATCGAGCACAGCGCCTTCTGGTGGCCGTCATGGGGGCCTCGCCCCTTGGCGGTCAAAGCCGCCTGCGATCTCGCACGACAGCGAATTGCCGAGGCCCCAGCACTCATTCCTCTTTTTTGCCATCGCTACCTCCCGGCAGAGCCGTTCGAGGCGGGGAATCCGGTCTTCTCTGCGTATCAGACCGACATCATTTGTTATGGTCGCGATCTCGACGCGTGGTTAGAACTGGAGTTTGGCCGCGCATCGTATCGTGAGGCGACGACGCACCCGCGATACATCCCGTTCTGGAGTGACTTGGCGGAAAGCAATAACCGCCCGCCACCGAACTAGATCGCCTGCCGTTGAGCGCGGCGTTCTGCGGCGCTATGCTCTTATGTTCGCATGGTTGAGCGACGGCGTTAGGTCTCGATAGAGGTTTCGCGATCATGGTGAAGCACCCTGACATCGGTCCGGGTTTCGCCCCACACTTGGTGTTCCATCTCGACGGAGTGCGTCGCGATCCCGGCGAGGCAGCCGTGCTCGACCCCAGCCGGCGGGCCGCATTCGTCGGCATCCTCCCGTGGTCGTTGGAGCTCGCGCGATCTGCCGTCCGGCTCCCGTCCCCGATGGTGGAACTCGCGTCCGGACCCATCGTGCATCGGAGAGACGCCGAAGCATGGCTCGGCCTGCTTCGCCCGCTGCTCCTTCACGCGCGGGGCTGCCCCGGGTTCGTCCTCTGCACCATCACGCGTCTCGACGTCAGCCTGACGCGGGTGCGCCTGTTCGGCACGTGCGCACCCTTATTGTCCGATGTGCTCGGGCCCGGCTGTCGCGGTGACCTGACACGTCGCTAGGGCGACCGTGACGGTCGCCGCATCTTTCTCAGCATTGCGATCAGGCGCCACCCTACCAACACTTTCGTGACGCGCGCCTCCGGAGAGGTCCTAGTCAGCGCCCTCTTTCGCGCCTGGTCGGCATGCGCCTCACGCCTCTGCTGCTCGTCCTCGTGATCGCCCCGCTCGCTTGTAGCGATATCACCGGTGTCGACGACGACTTGCGGGTCGTCACCGATCGCGCGAGCTACGTGACGAACGGGGACTCGGTCGCCACGGTCCGGGTCCGCCTCGAGAACACGGGAACCGACCCGCTTGGAGTCCCACGCTGTGGCATGGTCACCGCCTACCTGGATAAGTGGACCGCTTCCGATTGGGTCCAGGTCGGCCGCTACGGCGAGATCTGCGTTGCGATTTACGACATGTCGCCGGTGCGATTGGGCCCGGGAGACGCCCACGAAGCACCACCGCTCGCGATCGGCGTGGGTCGCTATCGCATACGGGTTCCGTTTGGCCGGGCGGGAGGGGACGTACGCGCCCACACAGCGCGCTCGAATGTGTTCACCGTCGAGCCCTCGCCGTAGCGTCGGACCCATGCAGCATAACGTCAGGTGGACACGCACAATCAGTACGCTTGTGCTGCAACTGTCAGGCGGGCGTGTTAGGGTAGTCGTCCCAGTTCGCCGCCGAGAAGCGCAGCATAACGGCGCACTGGCGTGCGCCGTGTATATTGGCGTTTCGCGGATGCCTACTCACTAGTTAGGGAGAGCCATGGACCGTCTGCAGTCGCTCAAAGGCCAGATGGTCCTGGCCATAGGCTTCGCACAAACGTTCGTGGAGTTCCGCTTCCTCCCGCCTCCCGACGATTCCCCAGTCGACATCGAGCTCGACGGGCTCGACGACGCCTCGGAGTCCTTTGAGCCCGACGCGAGCGCGGACTCATACATCGCGCCCTCACGCACGGAGGAGGCCGTACTCCGGGCGTATACGCCGCCCCGCCTTTCAACAGACCGCCTTCAGGTCCAATATCCTGAGCCAGGATCCCGCGATGCGTTATGCGCACTGCTCGACAATCTGGTCGGGGACGTTGTCCTCCGGCCGGGGCGCTACATCCGGCTGACGTTCGTCGAGGGCGGGCAACTGCAGATCCCGCTGCGTGGCCAAGAACACATGGCGGGGCCTGCGGCGGTGTTGGAGCATCACGGTGTGGGCGAGACGTACTGGTAATGGGAGAATTTCTCGCGCACACAGAACCAGCTGCGGCAGCCAAGGGCGTCGTCCAGCAACCATGCGATACGGGTGACCACGTTGCGTCTATCATTACTCGCCTTCCCCAGCCTCATTACAGCGGCGCTCCTGCCTAACATGGCACTCATGGCGCAATCGCAGCCGGGCGACGCGGCCACCGCCTTTTTCAACGCGATTACCGCGGGCGAATGGCGCCAGGCTGCGCGCCTGGTCGACCCGGACGCCCTGTCCGAGGTGCGCGATGGCGAGTTAGGCATGCTTGCAAGTTGGGCCGAGGTGCGCCCCGATCTTCAACGTCTCGAGGGCGGCGGTATGCAGGGAATCGCGTTCAGCGGCGAGCTGGACATGAGGCTGGTGGAAAAGCACCGGGATCTCGTTGTGAACCTCTTCGGGGTCCGAACGCTCGGCGAAGTCGCCGCCCTTTCCCCCGAGGAGCTATTCGCCCGTTCTCTGGAGGCGAGTACCCATCCGGTCATTCGTGGCGAACGCGTTGACCTCGGCCCCCTGACATATCGCGTAATTGGCACGGTTCAGGAAACCGATTCCGTCGCGCATGTGCTCTACCGCTCGACAGGCCAGAATATCCGTTACGATGACCCTTGGCATGTCACCGTGGTGCGCGTGGTTCGGCGCGGCGACCAGTGGCTCATGCGACCGGATCGCGAGCTCGTCATGTTCAGTGGAACCTCCGTCCTCTTCGACCGGATGCACGAGGAACAGGGTCCGCCCGAGTGAGCGACAACGGCGCGATTATTCGCGACCCCTCATAACGCCGGATGTGCGCACTGCCTCAACGCCTACGCCAGCCAGTCCGACGCATTCGGTCATACGCTCCACACGGTTTCGTCAGTTGACTGACGGCCCATGACGCACCAATGTGACAGCGCAATCGTACTGAGAATCAGGATCCCCAACCTATAAGCGGAGCCCCCATCATATGAAGGCGCCACCCGGGCGCGCGCGCACGTCAGGCACGGCGAAGCCGAAGGCCAAGAGCACGTCGGGCGCAAAGAAGTCACGCAAGTCGGTCGCGAAGTCCGCGTCCGCGGCGAAGGCAGGCGCGACCGAGAAGTCCGCCGCTCAGCTCATCGACCAGCGGATTCGCGACCTGGGGGGATGGCGCGGGGAAACGCTGGCCCGCATGCGGGCGCTGATCCTGGAGGCCGATCCGGAGATGGCCGAGGAGTGGAAGTGGGACACTCCGGTATGGTCACACCACGGGATTGTCTGCACGGGAGAAGCGTACAAGCAGGTCGTGAAGCTCACGTTCGCGAAGGGGGCCGGCCTCCCGGACCCATCGCGCCTGTTCAATTCGAGCATGCAGGGCAACACGCGGCGGGCGATCGACATCCGTGAAGGGGAGAAAGTCGATTTGGGCGCCTTCAAGGCGCTGGTGAAGGCCGCGGTGGCAGAGAATCGCTCGCGGGAGGAGAACACGTCCCGCGCAAGCAAGCCGCGCAAGTCGGCCATTCGGTCCACGTCCCCGACGAAGGCAGGCGCGAAGGCCAAGTCAGGTGCGAGCGAGGGCAAGGCGATGAAGGCGCGCGATGGCGCGAAGGGTCGCGTCGTACTGCTCTCCGGCGGCAACCCGCAAATCGCGAAAGCGGAAGGCGACGCCCCGGTGGAGGCGTACATCGACGCGATTCCGGACTGGAGGCGCGACGTCGCGAAGCGCCTCGACGCGCTCGTCGTGCGCACCGTGCCTAACGTGCGGAAGGCCGCGAAGTGGAACTCGCCCTTTTACGGCGTCGAGGGCCAGGGGTGGTTCCTGTCGTTCCACGTTTTCGCCCGCTATGTCAAGGTCACGTTCTTCCAGGGCACATCGCTGCGACCCGTTCCACCCGGGGGCACCGGCAAGGATGCGCGTTGGATCGACGTCCACGAGGATGACCTCGATGAGACACAGATGACGACCTGGATGAAGCAGGCCGCCGCGTTGCCCGGCTGGTCCGGCCGACCGTCCTGAGTTTGGGATGCTCGACCGCACAACGATTCGCTGCGAAGGAGGGTGTGTGATTCCCGTGCGCCTCACGAGGGCCCTTCGTCCGGCTGTTTGTGCCGTGGCCCTCGCCGCGTGCATCCTCCCCGGCGGCCAGCGCGTGCAGCCGATCGCTGGTGGGAGAGGCGTCGTCATCACCTCGCCTCAGACGCCGAATCGCGGGCTCTCGCGCAAACGGGTTACCACCAAGCAGGAACCCGACCTCATCATCGCGGAGGACGGCACCTCGTGTCGCGTGAGCCGCGAGCGGTATCAGGAAGTCGAGATAGGGTCCGAGCAACTCTGCGGCTGGCAGTAAGGCGGCCAGCGCACGCATGTCGTGTCAGCGTCGGTTCTTCCCCTGACCTTTCAGGATGCGCACGACCGCGACGATCGTGTTCCAGTTCCGCGTCGTCGCCGGCACGCCGAGCAGTTTGTCGAGCTGGCCAAGGTAGCCAATCGTCTTCATGTGACGCCGGTACACGCCGAAGACGAACCGATTTCTCGAACCGATCACACTCACAAACCACTCACCGCTCGGCGGAATCGTGACTGGAGCGCGTACGCGGCCCGCTTTCGACAGGATGCTCACGAAGCGAACGACATCGGGACGCGACAGGTCATCGCCAAAGGGATTCTCCACCGTCAGCCGCACGAGGTCCCTGCCCTCGCACATCATGATGTCCGCCTGGAACGGAAGCCGCCGCACGAGCTCGGCGCGGAATCTTGCCCGCGACCCCGGTTTGCGAACGACGAACGTGCCCGCCGCGCCTACGTTCACGACGTCGTAGGCAGCGAGCTCTCTGGCGAGGAGGCTCGGGCGAAACGTCCTGTGGCCCCCTACATTGACACCCCGGAGGAAGACGACGAGCGCCATAGCGGAATTATGAAGAGAAGTCCGGGTGCGCCGCTCTATCATAGGCATTCAGAACGCGGACGCGAGTAGTATCGTAGCGATGTATAAGAACTGCACGTTCTGCTTTGGTCCACTGGGTGATAACGAGTCGATCGAACACTTCCCCATCGGTCGTCGCTTGGCGTTCGACGCTGAGCGGGGACGGCTCTGGGTCGTCTGTCGCCGGTGTGAGCGCTGGAACCTCACCCCTCTGGAAGAGCGGTGGGAGGCCGTCGAAGAATGCGAGCGTCACTTCCGCGCATCGCGATTGCGGGTCTGCACAGACAACATCGGCCTCGCAAGGCTTCCCGATGGTCTCGATCTGGTTCGCATCGGCAACCCACAACGCCCGGAGCTGGCGGCCTGGCGCTATGGACCTCGCCTTCGCCGACGTCGCCTGCGTGCTGCCGTGGCGGTGAGCGGCGTCGCCGCGACCGGCGGTCTTCTCATCGCCGCTGGAGCTGCCGCAGGCGTACTGGGGGCAGTCGCCTGGCTGGCGTTAGGCTACTCCGGATCGGTCCTGGAATACCTGAAGCAACGGCACGTACTGCTCCGCCTTCCGCACCGTGGCCGACCGTTTTACGATTTGACGCTCGACGACATGGCCAACACGCGCATTACGCCGCATCTGGGAGGTGAAGGGTGGGGGCTACTCGTCGCGCACGAATCGGGCGAGCTCGCGCTGGCCGGTGACCAGGCTCGCCGTACGCTCGGTCTAATCCTGGCCCGCCTCAATTGGGCTGGGGCATCTGGCGGTGCCGTTCAGGACGCCGTCGACTGGCTCGAGCGATATGGTGGCGAGCGCGGGCTGCTGGCACGAGCGCCGCGTGGCGGCGCGCGCATCGGGGATTTCGTACCGGAGCGACGACTGGCGATCGAGATGGCGCTTCACGAAGAGGAAGAGCGTCGTGCCATGGAGGGTGAGCTTTCGGCGCTGCTGGCTGCGTGGCGCGACGCCGAGGAGGTGGCCGCCATCGCGGACAATCTGTTCCTGCCGCAGCGAGTGACCCGCGTGTTGACTTCACTCAGGCAGGGAACCACTCGCCTCGGGAAATTGATGTGACATCCGAGGCGGTCCCAACGACGGTCGAGTCGTTCTTCGCGTCATACCGCAGCGCGTTCGAGCGGCGCGACATCCCGGCCATCGAGGAGCACTTCGGCGACGGTGTGCATGTCGCCAGCGATACCGGAAGCGGTGTGCACGCTCAGTACGTCTCTCGCGCGGACTGGCGGAGGGTGATCGAGCAGCTCGTGTCGCAGTATCAGGCGCTCGACGTCGCCACGGCGGAAATGCGGTCCCTCCAGCTGACATCGATTTCAGACCGCCTCGTCCAGGCGCACGTGTTGTGGGCTCTATCGAGCCGGAGCGGGAGCCTCCTCTACGAATTCGCTGCCGCGTACACCCTGGCGTGCGAGGGCCAGCGATGCCGCATCGTCGCGCTGGCTCACGATGAGATTGCCCAGGCGCGCCGGGCACGCAGACAAGGTCAGGAAACTGTTGACCGCGGAAGCCCGTAGGGTCTCTTCGCACAAGGAGGCTTCATGGCTCGACGCAGGCTCTGGCTCGTCGGTGCAGTACTCTTCACCCTGGTCAACCTCGGCGGCATCGTCATCGCCCTGCGGGCGGGCGAGGGAAATCATGCCGGTGTGCATGTCGGCCTGACGATTGTTGGCGCCTATGCGGCGTGGCGGCTCATGAGACGGTCCCGGGAGCCGGCGGCTGTCGCGGGTTCCGGCGATCGTCTCGAGTATCTCCAGGAATCGGTAGACGCCATCGCCCTCGAGGTCGAGCGCATCGGAGAAGCCCAGCGCTTCGACGCGAAGCTGCGTCAGGAACGAGGGGAGCCGTCCAGCTGAAACGTTAGACCGCCGGCGACCTGGCACTCACGGCGCGATCGTCGCCGAGCCGTGCCACCTGTCGCTTCCGCGACCGTCGTCGTTGAGCTGCATGAGCCGACGATCGGCAACGCGCAGCGCCTCGGTCAGCCCGCGATTGAGCGCGGCCAGAAACTTCAGTGCCAGCGGCCCCTGTGCGGCGAGAAGCTGCTCGCACGCGGCGCGATCCAGCTGCGCGAGCAGCGCATCACGACGAATGGTGCACGTCGCCGAGCGCGGCTCACCAGCGATGAGGCTTACCTGCCCGAAGATCCTTCCCGGAGATAGCTGGGCGAGGAGATGGCGCTGCTGCCGCACCTTGATCGTCGCATCGACCTGGCCGCGAATGAGGATGAAGCAGCTCTCCCCGGGGTCGCCCTCGCGAAAGAGCATTCGTCCCTTCGGCAAATCGCACCGTGTGGCCGCGGCAAGAATCTCACGCAGCTCGTCGATCGAGAATTCCGCGAAGGTGTCGAGGTCGGTCAGCAGGGCCGCATCAATGCTCGACCCAGGCGACGTGTCGCGCGGCGCCGCCCGCATCATCTGCGTCACGTTCCTTGGCGCCGAGCGCGATGGAGCGCGCGTTGGACCGTGCAGCGTCAGTGACTCCGCGATCTGCCGCTCGACGACCTTGAGCTGACGGCACAGCGACGTCGCGATGCGCCAGAGACTGTCCTTTGCCGTCATGAACAACGGCTCGCTCTTCAGGAGCCGTCGCGGCGAGAAGACATCCTCCGGCACCCACTCGGGTATGGATGACGTGAGCGCCATGCGCGCCACCGCGAGTCCGGCCGCCGTCGTGAAGCTTCCGCCATAGCCGTTGTAGCCGGCGGCGATGATGACACCGGGCCTGAGGAATCCGATCGCCGGAAGCTGATCGGGTGTGAACGCCATCGCGCCGATCCACTCGGCTGACGGCGGTCTGCCATCCAGCTCGGGATAGAATTTCGAGCGAAGCGCGAGGAGCTGCGCGTGGACTCGCGGAGAACGTCGGCGTGACGATGGACTTTGCATGGGGCGATCCGCCCCGCCGCCCATCAGCACCGGCGCCGTGCCATCACGCGCCGCGTCCCGCGGCTGATTGAAGAAGACGGGTCCATCGTCGCAGGTGACCACGCGTCCGCGCGTGCGATCGGGTGCGCACTCCGTGACCTGGATCTGGCTCTGCCGCGGGCGAATTTCCGCGAGCTCGGGAAAGAGCTGGCTCGTGAAGGCGTTCGTCGCGACGATGACGCGGCGCGCAATGATCGTCCCGCGCTCGGTGAGTACCTGATGCTCGTCCGGCGTTCGCGAGGCCACGTCGACGACGCGCACGTGAGTGTACAGCTCGACGCCCCGGCGTAACGCGCATTGCAGCAGCCCGCAAACATACTTGAACGGATGGTACGTTCCGTCGCCCGGGCTGAAGCGGCCGAGGTAGGCGGACTCGATGCCGAATTCCTCGCGGATCTTGCGCCGAGACCAGAGCTCGATGCGTTGGCCGTGCTGGGCGGCGAGCGTCACCTCCTCGCACATTCCCTGTTCCTGCTCTTCACTGCACGCGAGATGCAGCCAGCCTTTGGGCGCGAAGTCGCAGTCGATGTGCTCGCGAAGGATGATACCCTTGAGCAGATCGCGATTTCGCAGCGCCAGGCCAAGAACGACCGATGCCTGCCGTTCGCTTTCGGCCTGCACGATCGCGGATGGGATCCCCGGATATCGCCGCCGCAGAAACGCGATTCGCTCGCGCGCGAGGCCTTCGTACAGTCCGACCGAGTTCTCCGGAAAGAGCTCGAAGTTCCCGCCGTTCCTGCCGCTTGCTTCCCCCGCCGGCTCGCCCTGCTCGAGCACCACGATGCGGACCCCGGATGGACTCTCCACCGCAAGGTGATACGCCGCCGATGCTCCACTGAGACCTGCACCGATGACGACGATGTCGGCGCTGTCCGGGAAGGTCGCGCTCGACTGGTGGTTGGCGAGCGGACGCTCGCCGCGCAGCCAGTATGGTGTGTCGTTCGCGGGAATGCCGATCGGATGCGAGGTCGCGACGCCCCACACCGCGAGCAGATCCTGAAACAAGGCGCGCGCCGACGGAGAGAAATCCGCGTCGCGATCCATCGTCTGAAGCAGCTCGATGGCGGCTGCGCGTCCGCCGGCCCCCTGCTTCGCGAAGCCCGCCAGTCGTTCCGAGAGGGCGCGGATGTGCACCGCCGTCACCTTCGTGCGCGACTCCATCCGCCGTGAATCACCGAACGGCTGAGGCGTGATCTGCTCGCGCAGTTTGTCCATGGCGATGGCGCGGGGTGTCGGCGGGAAGACAAAGCGGCGATCCCAACATGGCGCTTGTCAGGCAGCGGGGCCAGTCACGGCGTGCGCGAAGAAATCCCCAAGCGCGGGAGGGACCGCTCACGTTCCGGCTGGAGCGATCGCCCCCGCGGCTGAGGTGGGTCAGCTGCCGATCACTTGAAGGCGATGCCGTGCGGCCGCGAAGGGCCCCACGAGAACGCCGTGTTGAAGTCCACGATCTGGAAGTCCTCGTCCACCTCGAGAGCCTCGTCGCTCACCTGAAGGACGCGGACCTTGTGGTCGCCCTCGAAGTGGATCTTTCCGAAATCATCCTGGTCGAGGAAGTAGTCGGTGATCACCAGCCGCTTGTCATCGTGCGTGAGGTGAATCGAGTGCGGACCCGTGTCGATCCCGAGGTTCACCACGGAGACCTGCTTGAACTGGTTTCGATCGGTGATGTCGAGGAGTCCCACCTGTCCCGCCTGGAACGAACCGAAGATGAGCCGGCGACCGCTCCTCGGCATGGCGAGCAGCTGCGTCATGCCGCCACGCACCGGCACCTCGATGTGCGGCGTGATCGTCTCGCAGTCGAACGACTGCACGTAGCTGCCGTCGGTTGGGTCCACCGTGTAGACGAGGCCGGTGAACATGTTCGCGGTGACGGCCCGGCCGCGCGGATCGCCGGGAATGAGCTTCACGTCCATGGTCCCGGCCTGGTCCGGCAAAAAGACGCTTCGAGTGATGCGGCGTTGGGAGAGATCCCAGAATCTCAGTGAGCTGCGCAGCTCGACGGGCCCCGTCCACACGTTGAGCGTCGTCACCGGATTGACGAAATCGCTCGTCACCATCAGGTTCTTCGAGAAGTCGATGTCGATGCCGTGGGGATTGAAGCCGCCATCGTCGGGCAACGTGGCCGGCCACTCACCCACGATCTGCAGGTCACGGTTGAACTCCACGACCCGTCCTCCCGCGCCACCCGTCGCGGACCCCATGTTGGTCACGAGGAACCCGCCGCCAGGCAGCGGGAAGAAGTCATCGGTGATACTCGAGTTCGGCGCGCGCGTCGAGAACAGAAATTTCGGATCGCGCGCCCGGGAGATGTCGAAGAAAAAGATGTCGTTCTGTCCCTTGAGCAGGCTCAGCAGCCCGCCACAGGCGAGGATCTTCTTGTCCGCGGACGTGTGGCAATGATGTGGCTCGTTCCCGGTATTTCCTGGCGGCGGAAGTTGAACGGTGCGGAGCACCTTGCCGTAGTCCTTCGATCGCCGGTCGAAGTCGATGACCGTGAGGAAGTCGGGCGACTGATGGTCCTGATCGCTCCCCCAGATGTAGAGTGTCGTCGCCTCCTCCTGATTTTCGTGTGCTTCGCCGCGGTCATCTCCTGCATCGATCACCGTCGCATGTGGCTCCGCCGACACGGGCGCCGACACATCGTCCGTGCTGCAGGCCGACACACCTGCGGCGACCCCGAGCGAGAGCAACGCAAACCCGAACAGAACCCGCCGCTTCACGATCATGACGACCTCCGGAGTGGGTGGCTGAGTGGCTTCACCGGGGATAGCGTCGTTTGCCAAGCGGACTGGACATGACGTCGGAACCGCGTCCCGCCGTGGACGAGCTCGTGGCCCGCCACTACGACGAGCTGCGCGTGCTCGCGCGCTCTTACCTGCGTCGTGAGCGCGCGGCGGACACGCTGCAGACCACGGGACTCGTCAACGAGGCGTATCTGCGGCTCGTCGGCGTGAGCGAGCTCGAGCCTCACGAGCGGACGCGCTTCTTCGCGATCATGGCGACGACGATGCGCCGCGTGCTGGTCGACTACGCGCGTGGCCGCGCCCGGGTGAAGCGCGGCGAAGGAGCGGAGCCGGTGCCCCTTCAGGATGTGGAAGAGTCGCTGACCGTCGAGGAGGCCGAGGAGCTCCTCGTTCTCGACGACGCGCTGACGCGTCTGGAGCGGATCAATCCACGCGGAAGCGATGTCGTCCAGTACCGCTTCTTCGGCGGGCTCACTCTCGAGGAGACGGCCACGCTGCTCGGCGTTTCCAGCAAGACGGTTCAACGCGAGTGGCTTGCCGCTCGCGCATGGTTAAGGAAAGAAGTGGCGCGGGATCTCGGCCTCTTCCGCGCGGTGCCGTGAGCGAGCGTCCGATGTCCAGACTGGAGGCGATTCGACGCCATGACAGATGACGTGAACACGAGCCAGGAGCGCCGCGCACCGATGCATCCCGAGCTGGACCGCGAGCTGTGGAACCGCATCGCATCGATTTTCGATCGCGCGCTCGAGGTCCACGGTCAGGACAGGGCCGCACTCCTCGATCAGGTGTGCGGATCGGACATGACGATCCGTCTCGAGGTCGAGGCAATGCTCGAGGCGCACGAGCGAGATGTCGGTCTTCTCGCCGAGAAACGGCTCCCGACGGGGATCGCGAGCGCGACGCTCGAGCCCGCGCTCGCCGAGGGGACGCGTGTCGGGCCATACCGCATCGTGTCGCAGATCGGAGCGGGCGGCATGGGCGATGTCTATCGTGCCGAGCGCTCCGATGGCGCCTATCGACAGGCCGTGGCGCTCAAGGTGCTGCGCCCCGGCTACCGGACGGCGGAGATGGTCCGCCGCTTCCGCATCGAGCGCGAGGCGTTGGCGCGTCTGGTTCATCCCGGCATCGCGACCATCCTCGACGGGGGTGCGCTCGAAGACGGCCGACCTTACATCGTACTCGAGCTCGTCGACGGCATACCCATCACGACATACTGTGCGCAGCGTGCGCTCGGGATTCGCGAGCGACTGACGCTCTTCCTGAAAGTGGCGAGCACCGTCCAGTTCGCGCACGGGCGGCTCGTGGTGCACCGCGACATCAAGCCGTCGAACATTCTCGTTCAGGCCAACGGCGCGCCGCGTCTCCTCGACTTCGGTATCGCCAAGCTGATGGATCTCGAGGAGGAAGCCTCGCTCGCCGGCCGGACGACGCCCGACATCCGCCTGCTGACGCCCGAGTACGCGGCGCCGGAACAGCTCCGCGGCGAAGCCCCGAGCGTCGCCACCGACGTCTACGCGTTAGGCGTGCTCCTCTTCGAGATGCTCGCCGGATCCAAGCCGTTCCCTGCTGGCGGGCGGACGGTGAACGAGCTCGAGCGAGCCATCCTCGAGTCGCCCGCGCCACCGCCGAGCACACTCGCCGCCTCGCCGGTCGTCGGCCGCGCCGTGCGCGGCGATCTCGATCGCATCGTGCTCATGGCACTCCGGAAGGAGCCGGAGCGCCGCTACGTATCGGCGGCGCAATTCGCCGAGGACGTCGAGCGGTACCTCGCCGGACGGCCCGTCATCGCGCGGCCGGACTCCGTGCGGTATCGAACGGTGAAGTTCGTCGCTCGCAACACGGCGCTCGTCGCGGGAGGTATGATGCTCGCGGTGATGCTCATTGGCTTCGCGGCGACCGCAACCATCCAGGCGCGCCGGATCGCACGCGAGCGAGACCGCGCCGAGCGTGAGCGGGTCGCGGCCGATGAGGTGCGGAAGGTTCTCACGGGGCTCATCGAGCGGGGCGATCCCAACAAGTACCCCGGCGGCGACACGCTTCGGGTGACGAGCCTGCTCGACGATGCCGAGCGCGCGATGGATTCGATGAGTGGAGATTCCGTGCAACAGGCGGCGATGTGGCGCACCGTTGGCGGAATGCGGGCCGCCCGGGGGGAGTATGCGCGCGCGATCGCCCTCCTTCGGAAGGCGTACGAGCGTCGCCTCGCCATCTTCGGGTCCGACGACGTGGAGGCGGCGCGGATCCAGCAGGAGATCGGGATCGTCACCGTGTCATACGCGGGAGAGGCGGCGGCACGACCGCTGTTCGATTCGTCGCTCACCACGCTTCGGCGACTGCTCGGCGACGAGAACGAGGATGTGATGAAGGCGACCGCCAATCTGTTGATGGTGACGACGGATTCCGTCGTCACGCGTCAGCTGATCACACGACTGGACGTCCTGGAGCAGAACGTCCCTGTGAAGGACCCGATCGCGCTCGCCGCGCGCCTCAACTCGAAGGGAGCCGAGCGTCATGGTGCGCATCGGTATTCGGAGGCGGCGGCGCTGTACCGCGAGGCCGTCGATCTGCTCCTGAAGGTCGAGCCGCCCGAGCATCAGGACGTGCGCACGGTTCGGCGCAACCTGGCGATAGCGCTCGTCGCGGGAGGTCGCCTCGCGGAGGCCGAATCACTGCAACGGGCGGCCGTTCTCCTGGAGGATCGGCTGAACGGACCCCCCATGGCGCGAGGCATGTCTCGTGAGGCATTGGCGCTCACGATGATGGCGGCGGGGCGACCGGATTCGGCGGAGGTGCACGAGCGACAAGCCTTGCGATGGTTTCGCGCCGGCACGGCGCCAGAGCACTGGCGGATCTGGAGCGCGCAGAGGAATCTCGCGTTCATCGTCGCCGCGCTGGGCCGTGTCGATGAGGGACTCACGCTTCTCGACACGGCCATCGCCGTCGCGAGTGCCGGCGCGGACTCGACGTCGGTCACCGGCTACCTCACGGCCCAGCGGATTCCCCTGCTTCTCCGGCTCCGCCGCCAGACGGAGGCGCTGAAGTCGCTCACGATCGCCGAACGCCGCCTGGGCTCGTCCGCGTCGGTGAGCCCCGATCATCGCGCCGACGTGCATCGTTATGCGGGAATGGCCTTCCTGGCGTCAGGGGACGTCCCGCAGGCGGTCGAGCGGTTTCGTGCGGCAGTGACGCTGGTGGAGCCGCCGGGGCGGCCGGACACCGAGGCGAATATCAATACGTGCCTGCTCGGAGTCGGCCTTGCCCGGCTCGGGCGAACGGTGGAGGCACGTCCAATGCTGGATGAACCCTGCAAGCGATATGTGGCACAGGGAACGCCGGACCCGCTGATTCTGGAATGGGTGGCGTCCGCGCGTGCCGTCGCCCTCAGCAGCTAGCGGACTGATTGTGCGTTTCGGGATACCAACCCCAAGGGGCCGCAGATGGCCGCAGACACGGCCACGTCAAAAGCGTTGGCCACGGATTCCACGGAGTTGAACGGCGAGACTGCACGGATACGCCAAACTGCGAAGAGCGTTTGGAACTGCAAAACCTTCGGAGCCACCTGCCCGGTAAGCAGTCGCGAGCTTCAACCCGATAGGTTCTCACGAAATGCTTCGCAGTTGCAGTGAATCCGTGCTGTTTCGCCGTTCACGCTCCGTGGTCATCCGTGATAAGCTGTTGACATTGCATTTCACCTTTCTGCGCCCTTCTGCGTTATCTGCGGTCAACAAAGCTGCTATCCCAATTACAGAATCGGGCCACCCGCAGACGCACCGACGAGTCATGTCATTCATCCGCATTGCGGCGCTGGCGCTGCTGTTCGCGTGCACCTCGCCGGAGGAGCCCGAGTATTTCGTCCGGTTCAACACGGACAAGATCAGTATCTTCGAAGGACGGTTCACCGACGTCACGGTGAGCGCGAGCCTGCCGGCGCGCAACCTCGAGGCGGGGCTTCTCTCCTGGCACGTCTCGGGTACCACTGGTGCCGCGGTGGGATCGATCGTCATTGAATACCGCAACCCGGCGAATACGACCGCTCGCGTTTATGGCTTCGCGGGCGACAGCGGATACCTCGTGGTGACGCAGGGCGGTTCCCCCCCGATGGACAGCGCCGTCATCGTCGTGCGTCCGGTGCGCATCGCGACGATTCGGCTCTCTCCGGACACACTGCGCATCGCCGTCGACGAGCAAGGGATTCTGTATCCGCTCCTCGAGGACAGTTCGGGCACGGCGCTCGTCCGTGCGTCGCTCGACTGGCGCGTCTCCGACACAACCATCGCCACTGTGAGCGGGGGGCTCGGCGGAGGCGCGAGCGGAAGCGGCGTCGGACTGGTGACGGGAAAGCGTGCCGGCAGCACGGTCGTGTTCGGGACCGTCGAAGGGTTGACGGATTCGGCCGTCGTCGTGGTGCGCGCTCCGTGACAATCTCGGCCGACGCGTGAGACGCGCATGGACACCTTTGGCGCGCTCATCTTCGTCGGCCTCGGAATCATCGCGATGCTCGGCAAACGCTGGGCATACATCGCGTTCGTATCGCTGTCCGTTCTGGCGATTCCGGCCCGCACCGGGTTTCGGCTACACTGGCCCTTGTGCGAGACCGTCCTGACGGCCCAGAACATCGCGCTCTCGCTGACGAAGTATGCTCACGTGGTGCTCTTCGGCATCTTCTTCATCATGACCGTTGCGCAGCTCAGGGGAACCTATGCATCTCGATTCGCGTGGGCGGCGCTCGGCACGCTCGTGTTCGGTGCGGTCATCGAGCTCGAGCAGGGAGCAACACGGACCGGCAACTGTCGCGCACGCGACCTGTTTCCCGATGCGCTCGGCGTGGTTCTGGGCATCGCTGTCGTCATGCTCTGGACTCTCGTTCGGGGAGCGGGACGACGCCGGAGCGGCGCGCTGTCGCCAGAGTCGTGAAAGCGGGCGCCGAAGGCCGCTGGCCACTGGCTCGGCCGCTGTTATAGTTAGGGACTTCGCCAGGTTTCAACGACCCTCCTCTCGCACCGTTTCATGACGGATCAGCTGCGCGACCGCACCATCGCCGCGATCGGCCATCAATATGAGGTCGGAACTGAGATCGGTCGCGGGGGGATGTCGGTCGTGTATCAAGCGCGCGACCGGCGTCTCAACCGATCGGTGGCGATCAAGGTGCTGCCTCCCGACCTGGCGTACGACGTCGCCATTCGAACGCGATTCACTCGTGAGGCGCAGACGTCAGCGCAACTCACGCATCCGCACATCGTCCCGATTTACGACGTCGGTGAAAGCGAGGGCCTCGCCTATCTCGTGATGGCGTTCATCACCGGCGGCAATCTGGCGACGTTACTGGGCCGTGAGCCACGCCAGCCGATCGAAGAGGTCCGCCGGCTGGTGGCGGAGGTCGCCGATGCGCTCGCCTACGCCCACCTGCGTGGAGTCGTTCACCGGGACATCAAGCCGGACAACATTCTGCTCGATCGCGAGAGCGGGCGCGCGGTGGTCACCGACTTCGGGATTGCGCGGGCGATGGAGGCGGGGACGCGCCTCACGCTCACGGGCATCGCCGTCGGCACGCCGGCGTACATGTCGCCGGAACAGGCAGTCGGTGAGCGCGAGCTCGACGGGCGGAGCGACATCTATTCGCTCGGCGTCGTCGCCTATCAGGCGCTCACCGGGCGCCCGCCATTCGCCGCCGCCAACTCGATGGCGCTGCTGCTGAAGCACATTGGCGAACGCCCGCGGCCGATTGTCGAAATGCGGCCCGATGCGCCGAAGATGCTGCGTGAGGCGATCGAGCGCGCGCTGATGAAAGCCCCCGAGGATCGGTGGCCGACGGCGGCGGCCCTGCGAGACGCGATCAATGCTGGTGAAACGCCGGCGGCAGCATGGCGGCCGGAGCGTCGTGAACCGGTGAGATACACGACGCCACGCCCCGACAGCGTTCGGGTCGAGGGACGTGTCGTCTCACCGAAGCGAGGCACGACAGCCGCCGAGAATCGACCGGGGCGTCCCGCGCCCGCGCAGGCGCGGGGACAGATCGTTCTCGAGCCCGAGCACCTCGCCTCGCTCACCGCGGAGCAACGCGAGGATCTTCGCCTCTGGCATGGTCGTGTGAATCTGATCGACCGCGTGAAGGCGATGCGTTGGTACGGCTGGTACACGCTGGCGACGATTGCCTTCGGCATCGGCGGTTTTGTGGTGGGAGTGAACGAAGCGCCACCGATGGTGCTGGCCCCGCTCGTGACCTTCTACACGACAGCGAAGTTCTGGCGACGGGGCAAGTCGCTGCGGTCGAGTGGGCTCAGACTTCGCCGTGTTCTTCTGATGCCGCGGTGGCGAATGGTCCTCCCCGCCCCGCAGCCGGCGCCGACCGAACGACAACTCGAGAAGCTTGCCCCGCGCGAGGTGCTCGATAGCCCGCTGGGCGCCGTGATCCGCCGGGCGGTCGAAGATCGGGCGGCGATCGCGAATATCGTCGCGAGTCTTCCGAAGGCCGATCGCGCGTTGCTTCCCGATGTGGTGCCGACAGTGGATGCGCTGGTCGAGCGCGTCGCTCACCTCGCGCAGGCCCTGCACCGTCTCGACGAGAGCATCGATCCGAGGCTGATGGATGAGATCGATGCGCGCATTTCCGCGGTGGAGAACGCGGTGGATTCGCCTGAGGGCGAGCAGCGAGTGGCGCTCCTGCGCCGACAGCGGGCGACGGTCGAGGACATCATCAAGCGTCGTGCGGCGCTCTCCCGCCAGCTCGACAACGCCGGGCTCGCGCTCGGGAACCTCCGGCTCGACCTGATCAAGCTGCGCTCGACGGGAATTCAGTCCGCGCTGTCGGATGTCTCGACGGCGACACAGGAAGCGCGGGCGCTCTCGCGCGAGATTGGGTCTGTTCTTGATGCGGTGGCGGAGGTGAAAGGGTTGTAGGGGTTACAGGCGTCGGGCCGACGGGTCGGCTCATACCACAGGAAGCCTGACTGCATTAACCACAGAGAACACAGAGAGCACAGAGAACTGCCACG
>DASTYE010000305.1:0-10035 GCA_035765135.1 Gemmatimonadaceae bacterium
ATACGCGCGTGGCCGCACCCACTTCCCACTTCCCACTTCCCGCTTCCCTTCGAGTCCCTCCAACCTCGTTCACTCTTCCCTCACCCCTCTCCCTCACCCCTCGCCCTCTTCCCTCTCACCTCGAAGAAAGGAGATCACTTAGTAGCGGTGACGGAGCCGAGCTCCTGCTGGATCTGCTTGAGCGGGCTGAAGACGAACGTCTTGTTGTCCGAGCTCCCGCCCCAGAGAATCCCCACCAGCGTCACGTTGTCGCCGCTCGTTATGCGGAAGACGCCGGATCCGCTGTCGCCGCCGCCGACGACGGTCGCGCCGCCGGCGTTGGCCACGAACGTCTGGCAGAGCTGCGCGATGTTCGTGCCCGACACCGCGGTGTTGACGCACGTGCGCGTCACCGAGCCCTGCGTCCACCCCGTCGTGCGCCCGACCTTGTTGACGACCGTGCCGATCGAGAAGCTCGTCGTCGAGTTGTCCTGCGCAGTGACGGTGAAGACACCACCGACGGTGAGGCTGCCACTGTTGACGCCCGTCGTCTTCAGGATGTCGCCCTGGTTCGACGCCGTGCCGGCCGCGTACAGCGCCCGCGACGCATCGCTGTAGCGACACTTCTTGCCGCGCGGGCAGGCACCGCCGCGGAAGTAGGTGGGATCGGCAGCCTCGGTCGCAATCACCGTCGGAGCGAGCGTGCTCGTCGGCTGGTAGTACTGCGTCCCCTCGACACCGCCCTGCGTGTTGGTGCAGTGCGAGTTGGTGATGAACGAGCGGCCGCCGCTGTGCGAGACGTTGAAGCCCATCGTGCACAGATACTGGCCGAAGTGGATCTGAATGCCGGCTTGCGTGGGGCGGAAGATGTCGCGAAGCGTCGCCATCTGATGAATGGGCTGCGTCAACTCCACCTCGTACGCAGCGGTCGGGACGCCGAGTCTCGCGAGCGCGACACGGATCCCTGGAATCGCGGCTTCATTTTCGACTCCGAACACCAGCTTGTTCGCCCGCTCATCGTGATCGGCGAACACGGTGCCGCCGAGGGCGAGGACGGCGGGCGAGGCCTGGGCGAACCATGCGGCGAGCCGGTCCTGTCCTCGTGCCGCGAGATTGACATCGGCGGGAGGGGCCGTGGGTCCGACCGCGTCGGCGCAGGCGGTGGTGACGGCGATGAGAGCCAGGACGGAGACGTGTCGTGCGGCGTGCTTCCGGATCATGACATCCTCTCTCGTACAGCGTTAAGCGGAAATCCCCGGGCCCCCGCGTCGAAGCCCCGGATCAGGGGCGGGAATCATTCGTTTCTTTTCGCGGATTGTCAAGACAATGTCAGTGAAAAAGATAGGGAGCGAGGAGTGAGATCGACCTCTCACTCCTCGCTCCCGACTACGCCCGCGCTTGCGACGAACGTTAACCGGCCACGAACAGAACCGTCGCCTGACCACAATCGAGGTAGGTGATCTCGGCGACTCCGCGCGCGGCGTCGTTGCGGACACCCACGCGAACCTTGCCCGCGGAGAACGGAGAGAGCGCGAGGCCGGCGGCCATGTCGGCGGCGCAGCCCGCGTCGTACTGGAGCGGGTTGACCGTCATCACCGTGAACGCGCCCACCTGGTTGGCCTGACGGAACTCGAGCGCTCCGTTGACGATGTAGGTGCCACTCGGCAGCGGCTCGCCGGGCGTGATGCTCGTGCCCTGCGCGGCGGCGAAGGTCGCCGTCCAGTCGACGTCGACTCCGATCTGCGGGTATCCAGTGATCTGCGCCGACTCCAGGAGGCTCAGCGACTGCGCGAGCCCCGAGGCCGAGGCGGCGACCGACGTCAGCCCATCACGCCTCACGAACCCATCGATGTCCGGCGTGTCGAACGTGAACCGGAAGTTGTCGAGCGCCATGTTGAACGCGGCGGCCGCCGTGCCGGGCGAGGGATCCGAGACGCGGATCAGGCCGGTGAGGTCGAACGAGCCATCCGGACCCGTGAAATGGCAGCCAGGCAGCAGGAAGGTGACCGTGAAGTTGTCCGGGACGCCGTCGGAATCGGTGTCCGCGGGCGGGTTCTGCGACGGAACGCCGCACTCCGGGTCGACGACCTGGAAGGACGGTCCGGCGGCGCGCTGCTGATTCAGCGCGAGACCGGCGAGGGTTCGGGAACCGCCCGAAAGGACCGAAAACGTGGGCGCATCCACGTTGCCCATCGCATCGGCCGCGGTGAGCTGGAGCGCGCCGCTCTGCACCTCGGCAGCCATGAGCTCGCCGAGCGCTTCGAGCTGCTCGGGCGAGACCTCGAGAGGCCGGGTGGAATCACCGCAAGCAGCAAACGTCAAAGCGGCGAGCGTGAGCCCGCCCGCGCGCGTCAGGGAACGTCGCGAGAAAATCATTGGAGATCCTGGGTCGTTGGGTGGTCGTGCGGCTGGAGGAGTTGATCCTCTCATCAACGATTCAGGCGGCCCCCGGGAAACGTGCCGCGTGTCACACGCAGGTGTGACTTCTATAATCTCCGGTGTCTCATCGCGAAGACGCGTCAGGCATCGCCGGTTTCATTCGATACTGAAGTGCCCCGGATGGACACCGGCGGACCTGGGCCGCGACCTCCGACGCCGGGGCGAGCTCCGGTTGCACCCAGCGCCGACGGCTCACATCGAAGACCGCGCGCAGCCCGCGAACGCATACGCCCGAGTGGATGCAGATCTCGGGATCGAACGTGACGACGATCTCGTCGGTTTCGTAGGTCTGCAGACGTTTGGGTGCCACTGCGGCCTCCGCGTGCCTAACGTTACTGAATCGGACCCACCGAGATGTGGCGTCTGAATCTTTCTCCGTCAAGCGCGTCAGGCAGCACCAGGCGTTTCGCCGCACATTCACCGCCACTCACCGACTGCAGGACGTCCGTGGCCGCACTGGGTACGCAACGTGCGCGCGTACGCCGTTCATGCGACGAAGATGCTCGAGACGGCGTGCCCTGGCGGCTCTGGGGATGGTCAGCGTCCTGGCGGTGATCGACGCGCCGCGTGCGCAGACGGCAGTGCACACGAGGACGCGCGCGAGTGTGATTCCACTTCCCGCATCGCTCGATGGCTCGACGTGGATCGAGATGCGCAACGTGCTCCTGCACATCGACGAGCGCGGCGTCATCCGCATCGACCGGCTCCGCGGCCAGGTGGTGACGGACAGCGGTACGCCGGCGGTGCTCGACGACGCCACGTCGTTCACCATTCGGGTCACACGTGGCACGACCCGGCTCACCGGCGATGACCTTGCGTCGCTGCTCAATTCGGTCGTCTTCGCGTACCCGGGCGCGCCGCTCCGACGGCTACGCGCGCGCATGGATGGCAAGGCGGTCCACCTCAGTGGAACGCTGCGCAAGGGAGTGAATCTCCCGTTCTCGATCACCGCGACACCGACGCTCGAGCCTGACGGCCGCGTGCGCATGCACCCCACGCGCGTTCGCATACTCGGCATCGACGGGGCGAAGCTCCTGCGCGCGCTCGGTCTCGAGCTCGACGATCTCATCGATATGCGTAAAGCGCGTGGTGCGGTGGCCGAAGGGAACGACATTCTCCTCGATCCGACGAAGATTCTTCCGCCGCCCATGATCGAGGCGCGCCTGGAGTCGATCGGGGTCGTGGGCACCGAGCTCGTGCAGACGTTCATGACTACGCCGCTCGATTCCATCTTCGAGCGCTATGTTCGTCCCGACTCGATGCATCCCAATCTCGTCTACTTCCGCGGCGGCCGGCTGCGCTTTGGCAAGCTCGAGATGACGGACACCGATCTCCAGATCGTGGACGCAGACCAGAGTGATCCGTTCGACCTGTACCTGGCCCGATACAACGAGCAGCTCGTCGCGGGGACCTCACGCAATCTCGAGACGTACGGGCTGCGGGTCATGATGCCCGATTATGACGATCTGGGCGCGGAGAAGGGTGCTCAGGTTGCGCGGGGACACAACTGAGCCGCGGGAACGACACAGGGGACTTACCAGAGTGACTTCAGGTGCTCAGTGTAAGGAACCCGTCTGCACGCAAGATCGTTGTCATAACACACGACAACGTGCACAGGAGATGACCCAGCATGGCTGACAAGAAGATCATCGCCATCGTCGGCGCGACCGGGGCGCAGGGCGGCAGTCTCGCGCGCGCGATTCTGGCGGACAAGAGCGGACAGTTCGCGGTGCGCGCGATTACGCGAAATCCCGATGGCGATAAAGCAAAGGCACTGAAGAAAGCCGGTGCCGAGGTCGTCCGTGCGGATCTCGACGACGAGGGGAGCCTCAAGAAGGCGTTCACCGGAGCATACGGCGCCTTCTGCATCACGAATTTCTGGGAGCACTTCTCGCCGGAGAAGGAAATCGCGCAAGCGGGAAACATGGCCCGCGCCGCGAAGGCGGCCGGCGTGCAGCACGTCATCTGGTCGACGCTGGAGGACACGCGAAAGAAGATCCCTCTCAGTGACGACCGGATGCCCACGCTCATGGGCAAGTACAAGGTTCCCCACTACGACGCAAAGGGTGAAGCCGACCAGATCTTTCGTGATGTCGGCGTCCCGACCACGTACCTGCTGACGTCGTTCTACTGGGAGAACCTCATCTACTTCGGCGCCGGGCCACAGCGCGGGCCGGACGGAAAATTCGCCCTCGCCTACCCACTGGGCGACAAGAAGCTCCCCGGCATTGCGGTCGAGGACATCGGCAAGACCGCGCTGGCGATCTTCAAAGGAGGACGCCAGTACATTGGCAAGAGGATCGCGATCGCCGGCGAGCACCTCAGCGGCAAGGAGATGGCCGACAAGCTCTCCCGGGCGCTCGGCAAGGAAATCGGCTACAACGCGGTTACGCCCGAGACGTATCGAGCCTTCGGCTTCCCCGGCGCCGACGACATGGGCAACATGTTCCAGTTCAAGCGCGACTTCAACGACTACTATGTCGGTGCACGAAACATCCAGGAAGCGCGCAAGTTGAATCCCGAGCTTCAGACGTTCGACCAGTGGCTGGAGAAGCGTGCGGCAGAGATTCCGCTGAAATGAGAGCGCCTGGCGCCCTTTCGCTCGCGATTGTTCTCGCCGGTTGCGCCGGCGAGGACGCGACCGCACCTCTGACGCCCGAGCCGGCAATCGCGAGCGACGAACGCCTCTCCTTCTCGTCATCGCGGGACGGGAACCTCGAGATCTACTCGATGCATCCCGATGGCACCGACGCGCTTCGCCTAACTAGTCATGCCGGCGCCGACCACACTGCCGACTGGTCGCCCACCGGACGGCAGCTTGCGTTCATGGGACATCGCGACGGTGACTACGAGATCTACGTGATGAATGCCGATGGAACGGGGCTTCGGCAGATCACGCACAACGACACGCACGACGGATTTCCTCGCTGGTCGCCGGACGGGCTGCAGATCCTCTTCACCTCGCTGCGGAGCGGCACGTTCGGCATCTACGTCACGGGCGCCCTCGGCGGGACCGAACGGCGGCTTTCCTCCGGACAGACTGGCGATGTCGGAGGCGCGTGGTCACCCGATGGATCGAGGATCGCCTTCTCCTCGACGCGCGACGGCAACGTGGAGGTGTACGTCATGCAGGCCGATGGGTCGAACGCCGTGCGCCTGACGAATCACATCGCCGAGGACGGCGTTCGGCTCGCGTGGTCACCCGACGGAAGTCGGATCGCGTTCTCCTCTTCCCGCGACGGCAACGACGAGCTCTACGTCATCAACGTGGACGGGACGGGGCTGACTCGGCTGACCGACAACCCGGCGAGCGATCGATACCCAGCGTGGTCGCCGGACGGCAGGCACCTTGCCTTCACCAGCAGTCGCGATAGGAACGACGAGATCTACGTCATGAGCGCCGATGGCGGGGGCGTCACCCGACTGACGTTCAATAATGCCAACGACTTCCTCGACTCCTGGCGCCGGTGAGGTAAAGGCGCGAGTATCTACGGTGGTGACCAACCGGGGTACCGCATGCATCGCCGCACGTTTCTCACCGCGCTCGGCCTCGCCGCCATCTCTCCCGATCTCGGGCGCTTTGGATCGCCGCGACGCCTGAAGCGCGTTGGAATCCAGCTCTATTCGCTTCGCGACGATGGCCGTCGCGATCTCGAGCGCACCATCGCCGACATTGCCGCGATCGGCTACAAGGACCTCGAGCTGCTCGACTCGATGGGCAATTTCGGGATGCCGGCCGCGCGCCTGCGGAAGCTTCTCGACCAGCACGGACTGCGCGCGCCGTCGACGCACATGGGCGGCAACGCGCTCAACGAGCTCGATCGGCACCTCGACGAGGCGGCAACGCTCGGGCACGAATACCTGATCGTCGCCAGTCTGCCGATCACCGGCCCCCGCACGATCGATGACTACCGGCGTTGGGCCGACCGCCTGAACGAGTCGGGCAAGGTCGCGCGCGAGCGCAACGTGTGGATCGGATTCCACAATCACGCGAACGACTTCACACCCGTGGGTGGCGTTGCACCGTATGACGTCCTCGTCGAGCGTACCGACCCCGCCGTTGTGCGCATGCAGCTCGATACGGGGAATCTCGCGATGGCCGGCCTCGATCCGCACGAGTACATGCGCCGGTTCGGCGCGCGGTACTGGAGCTTCCACATCAAGGACGTTCCGCAGCCGCGTTCCGAGCACGACACGGAACTGGGCAAGGGAGTGATCGACTTCAAGCGGCTGTTCGCCAGCATCGATCGAATCGACGAGAAGCATCTCTTCGTGGAGCAGGAGACGTATCCGGGCACACCGCTCGAGAGCATGCGTCGCGACTTCGAATACATCTCCACGCTCGAGTTCTGACCAGGCGCTCAATGGGGAAGGTCGCGGCGCTGTTGTGCGCGGTTTCGCTCTTCGCGGCGCCGCTCGCGGCGCAGGGAGATATTGGCCCGCCGCCAGGCCGTCTGGTGGACGTGGGCGGATATCGCCTGCACATCCACTGCACGGGGACCAGCGCACCGACGGTGGTGCTCGCCTCCGGCGCGAGCGCGTTCGCCATCGATTGGGCGCTCGTCCAGCCGGAGGTTGCACGAACGAATCGCGTCTGCTCCTACGATCGTGGTGGGATGGGATGGAGTGACTCGACCGGCCTCGTGCCTACGGCCGAACGAGCGGTCGCCGAGCTGCACGCCCTCCTGAGCGCCGCTGGCGAGAAGCCGCCGTACGTTTTCGTCGGGGCGTCGCTCGCTGGCATCCACGTTAGGCTGTATCAGCTCCGACATCGCGATGAGGTCGCCGGGCTGGTACTGGTGGACCCGGCGCACGAGGACCGGCTGTTCACGATGTTCAAGGGAGAGGCGGTGACGATTGCGTCGCTCAGCGCGGCCGAACTTCTCTCGACGCTGCCACACGGTCCCGTCACAGTTCCGAAGCGCAAGGCGCAGCGCGGCGCCCCCTTCGACAGGCTCCCTCCCGATCTCTATCGGATTCGTATCGCGCTCGACGAGCGCCTGATCGCGTCCGTTCCAGCCGTTGTTGGGCCAGAGATCGTTCACGAGTCGGCCGAGGGTCAGCGCGCAGCGCTCGCCGCCCTGCACGAGGCGAGCGCGGCCAAGGCGCATCCGCTCGGCTCCCTCCCCCTCGTTGTCCTCACCCGGGGGGTTGATGCCGATCAGGGAGTGAGAGATGTCCACGCTCGTGCCGCAGCGCTCTCGACGAACAGCCGGCACATCATCATCGACGGGGCGGGCCACGAGGTTCATCTCTTCGAGCCCGCTGTCGTGATCGCCGCCATTGGTGACGTCGTCGAAGCCGTCCGCGGCCAACGCGCGCTCAAGACCCCGTAACGGGAGAGCACGGTGCAAACTATCTCATACGACGCGATCGTCGTCGGATCCGGAATCTCCGGTGGCTGGGCCGCCAAGGAGCTCGCCGAGAAGGGGCTGCGCGTCCTGCTGCTCGAGCGGGGCCGCAACGTCGAGCACATCAAGGACTACGTCAACGCCACCAAGGGGCCGTGGGAGTACCCGCACCGGGGTGGTCGCACGCAGGAGATGGTCAAGCGCTACCCGGTGCTCAAGCGTGACTTTCCGCTCAACGAGAAGAACCTCGATTGGTGGGCCTCCGACGAGGATTCGCCGTACACCGAGGTCAAGCGCTTCGACTGGTTCCGCGGCTATCAGGTGGGCGGACGCTCTCTCATGTGGGGGCGGTGCAGCTTTCGCCTGAGCGACATCGACTTCGAGGCCAACGCGAAGGACGGCATCGCCACCGACTGGCCGATTCGTTATGCGGAGATTGCCCCCTGGTACAGCTACGTCGAGCGCTTCGCGGGAATCGCCGGATCGAAGGAACGTCTGCCGCAGCTCCCCGACGGCGAGTTTCAGCCGCCGATGGCGCTCAACTGCGCCGAGGAGCTGATCGCATCGCGCCTGACGAAGCTGTATGACGGGAAGCGGCGGTTGATCTCGAGCCGCACGGCGAACCTCACGCAGCCGCTGCCCGGACGACAGGCGTGCCAGTATCGCGACGCCTGCTGGCTCGGCTGTCCGTACGGCGGGTATTTCAGTACGCAGTCGGCGACGCTTCCCGCGGCCATGCGCACAGGGCGTCTCACCTTGCGTCCGTTCGCGATCGCGATGGAGGTTCTGTACGACCGTGACCGTAAGCGCGCGACGGGCGTGCGAGTACTCGACGCGATTACTCACGAGACCACCGACTACGCCGCGAAGGTCATTTTCCTCTGCGCATCAACGCTCAACTCCACATGGCTTCTGCTTCGCTCGGCTACGGATGTGTGGCCCGGTGGGCTCGGGAGCAGTTCCGGCGAGCTCGGTCACAACCTGATGGACCACCACTTTCGGGTGGGCGCTTCGGGGAGAGTCGAAGGGCTGGACGACAAGTACTACTACGGGCGTCGTCCGAACCCCTCGTACATTCCGCGATACCGCAACCTGTTCGGCGACAAGCGGCCGTATCTCCGAGGATTCGGCTACGAGGGTGGCGCGGGGCGCGACGGCTGGTCGCGCGCGGTGGCGGAGCTGGGCGTTGGCGGCGCGTTCAAGGACACGGCGGCGCAGCCCGGTCAGTGGTCGATCGGCGCCACGGCGTTCGGCGAGATGCTCCCCAACCACGACAACAAGGTCACCCTCGATGAAGCGAAGAAGGACAAGTGGGGGTTGCCGGTGCTCAAGATCGACTGCGCGATCGGGGAGAACGAGCGTCTCATGCGGAAGGACATGGCGAACGACATGGCGGAGATGCTCGAGGCGACGGGGGTGAAGGACGTGCACACCTACGACGACGAGTATTACCCCGGCATGGGGATCCACGAGATGGGGACGGCGCGCATGGGTCGCGATCCGAAGACGTCGGTGCTCAACAAAAGAAACCAGGTATGGGATGCGCCTAACGTCTTCGTCACCGACGGCTCGTGCATGGTGTCGACGGCGTGTCAGAATCCGTCGCTGACCTACATGGCGCTGACGGCACGGGCGGCGGATTTCGCGGTGCGGGAGCTGAATAGACGGAACCTGTAGGGCGATGCGACGACCCTCACGCCTTCCGCGCGAGCGCCAGATCGCCGCAATCGTGGCAGCGGGTCATCTCCTCCCGATAGCTGCGTGCGCACCGCGGGCAGTGGCGGCCCTCGGTTTCCACGGGCGCTTTCTGTAACGCCCGGGCGAGCACCGCGCGCGGAAGGGCGGCGACGAGTGCGTTAATCGAGGACGACGGCGCTTCGCGATCGTGCAGCGCGTCGTAGGCCCACGGCCTGATCCAGAGAAGAAAGCGGTCTTCCCCGAAAAGCGCGGCCACCTGCGCGAGGGAATCGAGACCGCGAAGCGCCGTCGCGATCACGACCTCGCACGCCCGTGGGGCCGTGAACGGAAACAGAAATGGAATCGCGGCCCGGATCGACGCTCCGCGAGCCATCCCCAGCCATCGCAGGGCAAGCGCGGCTCCTGACGCCATCACCGCAGACATCACGAAGGCCTGAACGATGGCGCGAACGAGGCCGTGAATTCCGAATCGCCACGTCGCCATCGGGATCGCGAGCGCTATCCAGAGCACGAGCATCACACCCAGCACCCGCAGCGTCGCGGAAACCAGACGGACGCGCCGCAGCCG
>DASTYE010000306.1:0-12271 GCA_035765135.1 Gemmatimonadaceae bacterium
TCACGCGAGGTCGCGTGTCACCTTGAGTGCACGGGCACGCCAGAAATAGTACGCCGGCACGCCCAGCAGAACGAGGCCGAGTCCGAGGGCGGCGCGTCCGGGCTGGCTGACGATGGTGTTGATCACGATCGCGGCCGCCGACGCAACGAACAGAAGGGGGGTGAACGGGTAGCCGGGGGTGCGGAACGGACGCGGCATGTCAGGCTCTCGACGTCGGTAGGCGAAGATCGCGAGCCCACCGAGCGCGTAGAAGATCCAGCCAATGAAGACGACGTAGGTCAGCAGTTGCTCGAACGTCCCGGTGATCGCCAGCAACATCGCCCATATCGAGCTGGTGACGATTGCCAGTGCCGGTGTCCCGAATCGCGGGTGCACTTCCGCGAGCTTCGCGAAGAACGCACGATCGCGCGCCATCGAGAAGTAGAGGCGCGGCGCAGTCAGCGTGATCCCGTTCGCCGCGCTGAACATCGATACCAGGATGACCGCCGCGATCACTTTGGCGGCAGCCGGCCCCAGCACCGCGCTGACGGCATCCGCCGCGACGCGCTCGCTCCCCATCACCCCCGACGTCCCGAGCGCGGCCAGGTAGGCGACGTTGGCCACGAGATAAATGGCGATGAGCAATACGGTTCCGAACACGATCGCGCGGGGGAATGTTCGCTGAGGATCGATCGTCTCGCCCGCGGAGAAGGTCACGTACTGCCACCCCTCGTAGGCCCACAGGACGGCGATCATCGCCAGTCCCACGCCCGAGAGCAACGAGGTGCCCGGGAGCGCCGTCGACGCGGCCACACCTTCCGGTCGAGTGCCTAACGCCAGCAACAGCACGCTCATGACCACGATCGCTCCCGCCTTGATCGCGGTGGTGACGTTTTGGACGTCAGCGCCCTGCCGGACACCGCGCACGTTCACCACCATGACGACCACGACGACGAGTGCCGCGACCACCTTCGCCGCCACCGGGGAGACCGGCACGAACTGCCGAAGGTACGAGGTGAAGGCCACGGCGAGCGTCGCGACGGACCCGCTCCCGATCACGAAGAATGCCGTCCACCCGTACAGGAACGCGGGGAGGCCGCCGAACGCATCGCGGATGTAGAGATACAGCCCACCCGCATCCGGCTTGGCGGCGCCCATCTCCGCGTACGTCAGCGCACCGAGGAGAGACAGCACGCCGGCGACGACCCAGACCAGGAGCGCCAGGCGCACGTCACCCCCGGTTTGGCGAAGCACTGGGCCTGGGACCAGGAAGATCCCTGAGCCAATTACCGTGCCGACGACAATGAAAACGAGATCTCGCGGACGGAGTGTGCGGCGAAGGCCGGCGGGAGCGGCATCGTTCGCTCGTGAGGCGGGCGCTGTCATGGCGTCCCGGGTGGCGCGCGCCAGCCGGGGCCCCGAAGAACGTGTCCCGGTTTCGCTCCAGTGTGTCGGCCGCGATCGATGACGACGACCCCGTTGACCAGGACCCATTCAATCCCCGTCGGAAACTCCATCGGTCGCTCGTACGTCGCCCGGTCATCGAGCGCGTCGAGATCGAAGACCGTCACGTCGGCCCATGCCCCTTCGCGGATGACGCCGCGGTCGTCGAGACGCATCCGCGTCGCCGGCCAGGAGGTCATCTTCCGCACCGCGTCCGCGAGGTCGAGCGTCTTCTTCTCTTTCACATAGCGGGCGATGACACGGACGTGGTTGCCGAAGGCGCGCGGATGAGGAAGACCGGTCGCGTCCGCGACGCCGACATTCGCGACGGCACCCGCATCGCTGCCGATGCTCGTCCAGGGAAAGCGGAGCGCGACCTCGATGTCGCCCTCGCTCATCATGTGATAGATCGCCATGACGCGACCCTGTCCCTGAGCGACGAGATCCCACGCCACGTCGGCCGGATCGCGACCCATCTCGCGCGCGATCTGAGCGATCGATTTCTTCTCGTGCCTGGCGTTCGTGGGGTTGCGCGCGTTGACGAGGACGATTCCCTCCCACCCCCCGGCCGCCTCCACGATGTTCCACCACCCCGGAGAGCCGCTCACCAGCTCCGACTTGAGTCGCGCACGGATGTCGGGACGCGCCAGCCGCGCTCGCAGTGAGTCGCGCCCGCCCTCGTGCGCCCAGCTGGGAATCGTCGCCTCGAGGCCGGTTCCTCCCGCGGTGTACACGTACAGATCGGCGGCGACATCTACGCCGCGCGCACGCGCCGCCTCCACCGCCTGCCGCACTGAATCCATCAGGATCCCCCAGCCCGGGCGATATGCGACCTTGAGGTGAAACACCTCGACCGGCATCCCCGCACGCTCGCCGACCTCGATCGCCTCGCGCACCGACTGCACGACCTCCTTGCCCTCGCCGCGAATGTGGCTCGCGTAAATCCCTCCGTATCGGGCCGCCACCTTGCCGACTTCCACGAGCTCGTCGGTCGTGCTGTAGCTCGACGGCGGATAGATGAGCGCGGTCGTCATCCCCATGGCGCCGGCACGCATCGCCGTGTCCATGATCGCGCGCATCCGCTCCAGCTCCTCCGCGTTAGGCGCGCGTGCCTGCATCCCGAGCACCGGTACACGCGTCTGCGTCTCGCTGAAGTACGTACCGAAGTTGATGCTGATGCCCTGCTGCTCGAGCGTCGCGAAGTACTCGGCGATCCGCGAGGCGGGGACCGGCGTTCCGCCCTCACCTCCGATCGCAGTCGTCACGCCCTGGCGAAGCTTGTTCTCGGCGAGTCCGTTGCGCGGCAAGACGCTCCCGGACTGATCCATGACGTCGATCCACCCCGGCGAGACGTACTTGCCACTCGCATCGATCTCGGCTCGCCCCCGAGCCTCGATCTTGCCGATTTTCGCGAAGCGCCCGTTGGCGATCGCCACGTCGGCGAGGATCCACGGATTCCCGGCGCCGTCGAGCACGCGCCCGTTGCGGATGACGAGATCGTATTCCGTGTCCGCGGTCGGCGCGGGAGCCGCCGCCGGTGGCGCACTGACGCGCGCCGAAGTACACGCGGCGACCGTTAGGCTCAGGACGAGGGGGAGATATCGCATTATGGCGCCGGCGGCGGCTGAACCGTCCAGGTCTCGGTCAGCGCGCGTCGGAAATTCCCTCCGAGAATCCCCTCGATCTGCCGATCGGTGTACTTCCGCCGCACCAATCCTTCGGTGACATCGAACATCCGCTTGGGGTGATCGAGGCCCTCGATGTCGATCTTGTCGCGGAAGCCGTAGCTCCCCTTGTAGCTGGCGCGGAGCTGCTTGTTCATCTCGGCTGGCATGTCGTCGTAGCCGTCGAGGTCCATGTCGCTGCCCACGCCGACATGCTCGACGCCCACTAACCTGACGACGTGATCGAAGTGATCGAGCGCGTGCTCGATGGTGGTCGGCTCCTCCGCCCGCACGAACATCCGGACGCCAGTGATGCCCATGACTCCGCCCGACCTGGCCATTGCGCGAATCGCGTCATCGGTCTTGAGCCGCGGATGACCCGGTACCAACGCTCGACAGTTCGAGTGCGTGATCAGCACCGGCTTCTTCGACACCTCGAACGCGTCGAGCGTCGTTCGGTCTCCACAATGAGAGACATCCACCGCCATGCCGACCGCGTTCATCCGTTCGACGATCGACACACCGAAGTCACTCAGCCCTTCATCACGCCGCTCGGTCGATCCATTTCCAATGAGGTTGCGACGGTTGTACGTGAGCTGTGCGACGCGCTGCCCGAGTCCGTGGAATGCGTCGACGTCGTCCGGTCGGCGAAAGTGCTCCGCGTTCTGCACACCCAGGATGACTCCGATCTTTCCCGATGCTTTGACCCTCTCGAAATCCCCGGGGCTGTCGATGCGCAGGAGATATCGGTCACTCCCCGCGATGAAGGAGTTCCATCCGCCAAAGAACTGAAGCCCCGGCTCGTATGCATTCGTTCCGCCAATGCCCACCGCGGGATGGAACACCGTGATGCCCGAGCTCTTGAATTTCTGGCATTCGACGTCGGTAAAGGTCTCGGGCGCCTTCACCCACCGCTCTTGCAGCGGGAAGTTGAGCGTGAACGGCGCCAGCATGTCGATGACCAGCGATCGCTGCATGAGCGCGATGGTGCGCGCCGAGTAGTCATCGCCCGAGTGAGCGAAGAGGCGGAAGCGATCGAGGTTGATCATCGGCGCCGCAAGGGCGGCAGCCGCGGCAGCGGCACCACCGCGAACGAGGTCGCGCCGCGTGATCGGGGCCGACTTGACGGGTGGACTCATGGCGTGGAAGCAGTCGGCGCGCGCGTAAACGTAATTCCGAAGGCTCGCACCGAGGCCACGCCTCCCGTGCCATCCGGCGCAAATACCACGAGCGACGGTCTCATGCGGAGGTCCTCCCACTGGGCCTGAAACGTGTCGTAGTGCCAATGCCGCAGAGCACCGACGCGGCCGCGGCGAAACGCGAAGTGCAGCGCACCCTGCCTAACGCTCACCACGGCGTCGCCATACGTCGGATGTGTGTAGGTCCCCGCGTACCGCTCGAGTGGGAGGCTGGGGCGCGTCCCGGCGACGCGGCGCAGCTCCTGTTGCTGCCGCCCAGAATCGGCCTGGCGCTCCAGCCGCGTGTAGAGGGCGAGGAGCTCCGTACTCCAGTCTCGTGACGCGTTGCCGATGTCCATGTCGAACACACGGTACATGAGCGCGTGCCGGAGCTCCGCGTGGTCGAGATTGGCCAGCACGTATACCCCCAGGCGTCGCTCGGGAATGAGCCCGATGAGAGCGCTCATGCCGTCGATGCTGCCGGTGTGCATCGCGACCGCCTCGCCGCGATAGTCGTGGAGGAACCACCCCAGCCCGTAGGTGAAGAAATGCGGCCTGGTGACAGACGTCGTTGCGTACATCTCCGTCGGGGCCACGACCTGCGCCGACAGCAGCTCTCGAAATGTCGCCTCCCGCAGGAGCCGCTTTCCGCCGACGCGCCCGCTATCGAGGATGAAGCGCGCCCACTTCGCCATGTCGGCAACGCTCGACCACACCGAGCCCGCCGGCCCGACCGCGTCGACGGGTCGGTTCGTGATGGGACGGATGGTGTCGCCCACCTCCATGTGCGGCGTCGCGATGTTCGATTGACCCTCGAGCGCCGCCAGTGTCGCCTCGGTTCCCGTCATCCCGAGCGGCCCGAAGATGCGCGTCTCGAGAAACCTGGCCCACGGCATCCCCGATACCGCCGCGATGACGTCGCCGGCGATGGCGTACATGATGTTCTGGTAGATGAAGCGCGAGCGAAGCGAGTACGCCGGAGGAAGTGTCGCGACGCGCTCGAAGATCTCTTCCGCGGTGTACCCCGCGCTCGCCCAGAGCTGATCGGCGTTGCCAAGCCCACCGCGGTGCGTGAGCAGATCGCGGACGGTGAGCTCACGCGTCACGTACGGATCGCCCACGCGGAACCTGGGAAGGTAGGTGATGACGGGCTCGTCCCACCGGACCTTTCCCTCGTCCACCAGCATGCCCAACGCCGCCGCCGTCATTGCCTTCGTCGTCGACCCGATGGCGAAGCGCGTCCCGGCGTCGACCGCCGCGGGCTTCCCGAGCTCGCGCACGCCGTAGCCTTTGGCGAAGATCACGCTGTCGTTCTTCACCACGGCGATCGCGAGTCCGGGGATGTGCCACTCGCGTACGCCTTTGGTCACGTACGCGTCCAGCTCGCGCACATCGAACGTCTGAGCGCTCGATTGCGCACGGGCCGACGTAACCGCGGCGAGAACGAGCAGAGCCGACGCGACACTCGCCGTACGAATCCGAAGCGCGCGCATAACGCCTACTTCAACCGCTGCACGAGCCAGTCGGTGAGCGCACCGATCACCTCCGGCTCGACCGCGCTCCTCGTCAGGCGGGCGTACCCGCCGGGAAATCCCACCGGATCATAGATGAAGAGATGGTTGAGATCGGGGAACAGGCGCATGGTGACATCCGCGTTCCCGCTCGATCTGATCGCCGCGGTCAGCTCGGCCGCCTGATCCGGGGTGACCTGTTGATCCGTCCCTCCATAGAGCAGCAGCGTCGGCGTCTTCACCTGGCGAGCCACCGCGAGCACATCGTGATCGAGAAAGAACTTCATCCAGACGTTGGCCGCGCGTAGCGAGTCGATCCGGTGTGGAATGCGGGCCAGCGCGGAGTCGAGCCTCGAGCCTTTGAGCGATGTATCGCCCCGCGTCATGTTGTTCAGTTGAAACTCGAGAATCTTCCGCCCAACCCACGAGGGTGCCGCCAACAGCACCATGGCTCGGAGTTGCGGCTCCTGGACGGCCACGAGTGGACCGATGAGTCCGCCTTCGCTGTGCCCGAGCAGGGCAAGACGGCTCGCGTCGATCTCGGGACGCGTGCGCAGGTAGGCGAGCCCGGCGCGAATGTCGGCGGCGAAATCGGCCGAGGTCGCCGTTCGATGGTCCCCGGTGGAAGCGCCGGTACCGCGATCGTCCATGCGGAGCACGGCGATCCCGCGACGCCCTAACGAGTCGGCGAACTGGCGAAACGGTCGATAGCCGGGCGGGGTCGGGAGCGACTCATCGCGATCCTGCGGCCCGGAGCCCGTCATCGTGACCACGGCCCCAACCTTGTTGGCCGCGCTCGCCGCGTTCGGGAGCGTGAGCGTTCCGGCCAGCGTGTGCCCCATGGGCGTCGGGATGGTCACGTCGTGCGCGGTGTAGCCGGCGCCGAGCGGAGCCCTGTAGTCCTTTCGCGCGGGGGCGCGTGTGGTATCTGCACCGGTCCTGGCTTGCGCCGGCAACGCACTCGCGGCGACAACGAGGCCGACGACCGGGATGATGGCGTATCGCATTACGTATCTCCGAGAAAGGACCGATTCTGGAACGACCCATCACGACCCACGCCGACGACTCACCAGCTCCCGCGCTCGCCGAGCGTACCGATCACCTTCGAGAGACGAAGCGCGGCATTCCCCCAGTTCGTATCGACCGCCTGACGAGCGGCCAGCGGGTCGCCACGCTCGATGTGCTCGATGATCTTCTCATGCTCCTCGACCGACGTCGCGATCTCATCGACGAGACTGCTGATGTAGAGGCGGATGTATCGCTCGGCCTGCGGCTTGATCGCATCGTGAAGCGCGAGGAGACGCGGCCCCGCACCGTATTCCACGTACGTGCGGTGAAAGGCCGTGTCGAGATCGAAGATGCGCAGAGGATCGGGTCGCGACTGCCGCGCCACCTGCCCCAGCTCATCGTTGAGCTCCCGCAGCCGCGCCACGACCTCGGCCCGTTGCGCTGTCGGAAGCTCCGCCGCCGATCGCGCCGCGAGTCCCTCGAGCTGCCCCACGACGTGGAAGAGCTCGTACGCATCATCCTGGGTGAGCGGAGCGACGAAGAGACGCCGCTCCTTCCCGCGATTGAGCGCGATGACGTATCCCTCCTGCTGAAGCCGATGGAGGGCGCTGCGTGTCGGCGTGCGGCTGATGCCCAGACGATCGGCGATCTCGCTCTCCACGATCCGGCTTCCCGGCGAGAGCCGACCCCACACAATGAGCTCGCGCACCTGCTCGTAGGCGCGGGCGACGTTCTCGCCGCGGCCAGCCGCCACATCGGTGACGACGGCCGCCTCCCGCAGCGCGTTCACTGCGCCGCCTCACGAGCCGGTTCGACCACGTGCACCAGCACATGTGATGGACGCGCCGGCGATCGATGGATCCGTTGCGTCGTGCGGCGGTAGTGCGACGGCCGTGCATGATAAATGTCGGTGAACACTCCCGGATTCCGGTCGATCACCGGGAACCAGCTGCTCTGCACCTGCACCATGATGCGGTGCCCTTTCTTGAACGTGTGGTACCGGTCGCGTAGCTCGAACACGAACGGCGTCGCCCGGTTGGGCACGAGCGGCGCCGGCGCCGCGAAGCCCTGCCGGTACTTTCCCCGGAAGACCTCGCCGGCCAGCAGCATCTGGAAATGGCCCATCTTCACGTTGGCCGGGTTGGGGTCGTTGTTAGGCGTGTTGCCGGGGAGCACGTCGATCAGCTTCACGACCCAGTCGGCGTCGGTCCCGCTGGTCGATGCGTGCAGATTGGCGACGATCGGCCCCGCGATCGTCACGTCCTCGGTCAATGGCTCGCTCTCGTACACCAGGACGTCCGGACGCGTCGCCGCGAAGCGCTGATCTTCGATCATCCACAGATGCCCCTGCGTCGTGCGTGGCTCGGCGGAGAACGGGACCGGCTTGTTGGGGTCGTGACCGTACTCGTCGAATCCAGGCGCTCGCGGAGGATCGAACGAGAGCAAACCGTTCGCATGGAAGTACAGCTTGCGTGGCGACGTGGTTTTCGGCGGCCACGTGTCGTACGTCCGCCAGACGTTGCTTCCCGTCTCGAACACCGTTGCCTCGGCGAGCGTCTTCTCGCACACGTTCTTCAAGTGACACTGGAAGAACGGGAACTGGATCTCGGTCTGGAAGTAGCGACTGGTCGGCGATCCGAACCTGATGTTGCCGAGCTCCTCGCCGGTCATGCCGTACCATCCGCCATGAAGCCACGGCCCCACCGCGAGAATGCTGCGGTTCCTGGGATGGAGCTTTTCCAGCGTATAGTAGATGCTCATGGGACCGTAGAAATCTTCCGCGTCGAACCAGCCGGCCACGTGGAGAATCGGCAGATCGGCGGGGACGGTGCCGAGATCCTTGAGCACATTCTGATTCTTCCAGTAATCGTCGTAGTTCGGGTGTCGCATGAAGTCGTTCCACGCCGGCACTTCTCCGCGGAAGTACAGAGAGTCGATTCGCGCCGCGGCGCCGGCCTCCATGAAGAAACGGTAGCCGTCCGGCGTTCCGTAGTCGAAGGGAGCACCACGCGCGTCGGTCTGGCCGGTGCGCGTGCGCGCATTTCCGGCAAGCCAACTGAACGCGTACATGAGCCGGAAGGCGCCGTTGTGATGGAAGTCGTCGCCGATGAACATGTCCGAGGGTGACGCCTGCGGCGACGCTGCCTCGAGCGCCGGGTGGGCATTCATCATCCCCATGACCGTCTGCCAGCCGGGATATGAGATCCCCCACATCCCGACGCGTCCGTTGTTGCGCGGAACGCCCTTCAGCAACCACTCGATCGTGTCGTAGGCGTCGCTGCTCTCGTCGACATCCGCCGCGGTGCGCTTCGCCGGCTTGAACGGTCGCATGACCTCGAACTCGCCTTCGGAGCGGAACTTCCCGCGCACATCCTGGAAGACGAAGATGTAGCCGTCACGATCGAACTCCTGCGACGGGCCGAGCACACGCCGGTACTCGTCAGGCCCGTACGGGCGAATCGAGTACGCCGTGCGAAAGAATAGAATGGGATATGTGCGCGTCGTGTCGCGCGGCTCGTACACGATCGTGTACAGCTTCACCCCGTCGCGCATCGGGATCATGTGATCGCGCTTGAGGTAGTGCTGCTTGACGTCGAAGCCAGGCTCTTGTGCCGCCAGGCCCTGCACCGGGGCCGCCGCTACGACGGCGGCGGCCAGCGCGAAACGGGAGTAGGACAGCGAGCGCCGGGCACGTGAGGTCCCGAAGGGCATGGGCGGGCGCGTTGGAGTTCATACAGAAGGGCGACCCAGGGTCGCCTTGCGTGGTGGTGCGCCCGCCAACATACTCACCGGCGCGCACAGTATCCAGCCTTGTACACAACCCGACGCACACCCCCAGACGCTGGTGTCAGTCCGTTCACGGCCCCAGACGCTTACGCGTATCTTCGCCGGCATTCTGATGATAGGAATGCCGGCTCGGGCACTGGCTCAGCGTCCGTGCGACTCACCGCCCGAGTCGCTCGGCCCCAGCCGCGATCTCTATTGCCTCGAGCTCTCGGCTCCCCCAGGCGTCGAAGGGGCGAGTGGCGTCATCGAGCTCGGATGGAAGCCCGGACCATTCACCATTCCGGTAAGCTCAGATGGGCGGCTGAGATACGCACCCGCCGCTATCCTCTCCGGGCTGCCGGACCCCGCGACGCTGGGTCCTTACACGACCTACGTGGCGTGGGTGACCAACCAGCTCATGCACCCGGTCGAGCGGCTCGGACCGGTCACGAATGGCAGGACCGAGCTCCCACCCATCGACCTCGAGAAGTTCTTCGTCCTCATCCCGGCGGAGCGATCGATGGGCGGCACGGAGCCGATGGGGAAGCTGATGCTGAGAGGTGCTTCGCCGAGCACACGTCTCCAGCCTCCCGACCTCTTTCAATTCACCATCGGCGCCACCCGCGACACTGCCTCCGGACACGCGCACCACCCGTCAGGTGCCGGGCGCGATGACGGTAGTCCGCGGTGGACCACCATTCCAATGCCCGCGAACATCTCCATGCTGCCAGCGGAGATGGCGCTGAAGCCAGCGGTCGAGCCCTATCTCCCCAGGCCGTCGCCGAACGCGCGAGTTCCGGCTGCGCGCCCTCGCGAGCTCGTGTCGCTCTCCAACGGTGACACGCTGCGTCTCGTCGCGGGGCTCGTCGGCCGCATGTTCAAGGGACATACGATCACGATGTACGGCTTCAACGGGCAGTATCCCGGTCCGCTTCTGCAGGTGGCGAAGGACGCGGAAGTCGTGGTCGATTTTTCGAATTTGCTGGATCAGCCGACGACGGTGCACTGGCATGGAGTGCGACTCGACAACCGATTCGATGGCGTACCGGAGCTGACGCAGGACCCGGTGCCGGCCGGCGGACGCTTCGTGTATCGCCTCCGCTTTCCGGACGCGGGGATCTACTGGTACCACCCGCACGTGCGCGAGGACACGCAGCAGGATCTCGGACTCTACGGCAACATCCTGGTGCGGTCGCCGCGCGCCGACTATTTCGGGCCGGCCCACCGCGAGGAGGTCCTCATGCTCGATGACCTCCTCCTCGGCGACGACGGGCTGGTCCCGTTCGGGGCGGAGTCGATGACGCACGCACTCATGGGACGCTTCGGGAACGTGTTCCTCGTCAACGGCGAGCCGCGCTACGAGCTGGCCGTTAGGCGCGGCGAGGTGGTGCGCTTCTTCCTCACGAACGTGTCCAACACGCGGACGTTCAACCTCTCGCTTCCCGGCGCACGGATGAAGATCGTCGGGAGCGACGTCGGCAACTACGAGCGCGAGGAGTGGGTCGAGAGTGTCGTGCTCGCGCCCGCGGAGCGGTACATCGTGCATGCGCGTTTCGAGAATCCCGGCACCGTGGCTCTCGTGAATCGCGTGCAGGCGCTCGATCATCTCTACGGACGCTTCTTCTACGAGACGGACACGCTGGGCAGTGTGCATGTCACGGGCGTTCGCGCGACGCCGGAGCTCGGCTCGAGCTTTGGCGCGCTACGCATCGACCACGCGGTGCGTGATGAGATCGCGCGCTATCGCGCGGCCGCGGACCGCCCCGTGGATCGCGCGCTCGTGCTCACGCTCGAGACGCGAGATCTCCCGTTCGTGACGCGCCAACTCATGATGCTCGACTCGGCGTATTTCGCCCCGGTGGAGTGGAGCGGGACGATGCCGCACATGAACTGGGCGTCGACCGGGAAGCAGGTGCGTTGGGTGGTGCGCGATCCGAGCACCGGGAAGGAGAACATGGACATCGACTGGCGCTTTCGCCGTGGCGAGGTGATCAAGCTTCGACTCGCGAACGAGCGCCGCGCCTTCCACGCCATGCAGCACCCCATCCACATTCATGGCCAGCGCTTCCTGGTTCTCGCGGTCAACGGCGTTCGGAGCGAGAATCTCGTGTGGAAGGACACGGCGCTGATCCCGGCGGGCTCGACGGTCGACGTGCTGCTCGAGGTCTCGAACCCCGGCCGCTGGATGCTGCATTGTCACATCGCCGAGCACCTGTCTACGGAAATGATGATGGCCTTCACGGTGAACTGAGAGGAGAAACTCGTCATGCAACGGCTGATTCGTGCCCTGGCTCTCACGGTGACGGCCGCGCCCGGCCTCGTCGCGCAACAGCTTTCCCCCGCTGCCTCGAAGCTCTCGGAGCAGGTTCGCGAGCGCTACGTCAGCGTGAGCGACGCGGTGGTCGCGCTCACGAACGTGACGGTGATCGATGGAACGGGAAGCGCGCCCAAGGCGGGGCAGACGATCGTCATCCGCAACGGGATCATCGCCGACGTTGGGCCTGCCGCACGTGTGACCGTGCCTGCCGATGCGCGCCGCCTCGATCTTCCGGGCCATACCGTCATCCCGGGACTGATCGGAATGCACGACCACTTGTACTACACCGCCGCCGGTGGACGACGCGCACAGCTCTCCTTCACCGGTCCTCGTCTTTACCTCGGCACGGGCGTGACGACCATTCGCACCACCGGCTCGGCGTCGCCGTACTCGGACATCAACACC
>DASTYE010000307.1:0-2680 GCA_035765135.1 Gemmatimonadaceae bacterium
GGAGGCGGGACGTCAGGATTTTCCCAGTACAGGCGACGCGCGTCGAGCCAGCGACGACCGTTGTAGGTGGTGGTGTCCGTTTCGGGGTCGACTGAACCCCCCGGGATCAGGTCGAAATCTCCGCTCTCCGGATTCTTGAGCATGTGCTCGTAGTACTCGAAGTCCCCCACGGGATAGGGCCCGGGGAAGCGAGAGCGCGCGACGTCGCGAGCGAGCATCTGATATTCGCGACGACGCCGCCCGCCATCTCGTCGCGCATCGATGTACTGAATCCAGGCCCACACCTCGAGCGCGAGGTACGGCAGCCAGCGTTTCTGACCGAGCACCGCCTGCCCGCTCCCAGGTGCAGCGGCCGAGGCCAGCGGGGCCCACCACTGCGGCGCTGGGACGCGCGGCAGAAGGGCCGGTGGCCGCAACTCACTTGATGCGATCCCGGGCGGGATGGCGAAGGTCGCGGAGAAGGTGCTGCTCGTGTCGCCGGACTGCCCGTGTGCGGACGGAACCGCGGCAAGAACGATCACGCCCACCGCGAGGGCGCGCATCTCAGAAGAGATAGCGGAGGGAGACGTACGTGGGACGCTTGCCTGCGTCGCTCGAGAATCCTTCGAAGATCGTGGCGATGTCGAGGCGCAGATTGTTGGTCGCCAGCCCCACGCCCATCGACGGGCCGGCGGACTCCGCGCTCTGTCCGGACTCGAACACGTAGCCGCCTCGGAGATGCGCGCGCCGCCGCCAGCTCAGCTCCGCGCCAACGCGTGGTGCGGGCGACTCCATGTTCAAGCGATCGACGAGATCGCCGGTGAGCTGGAGCTCCGTCTCCCGAGCGTAGCGTTCCATACCCGGGACGCGATACAGCACACCGATCTGGATGCGAGTGGGAAGCGGATCGGCTTGTGGGCTGTCATTCACCTGAAGCGGGGCTCCGACGTTGCGCACGGCGACGCCCACGGAGACCGGCACGAGAAAGCGAAGATCGTATTGCGCGCCGAAGTCGAGCGCGCTCGTCGTTCCCGCCTGCGACTCGCACCCGGACGAGCAGTCGACACGGAACTGCACGATCTTGAACGTGATTCCCGCGTTGATGCGTCCGCCGATCGGCGTGGCGTACGTGGCCGCGTACGCCACGTTGCGCGTGACGATCGAGCCAATGCGGTTGCCGAGTGAATCGGTCACCGGATCCGTGCCGAAATCGAGCGCGTAGAGCGAAAGGGCGAAAACGCCGAGGAGGGACGACGGAACAAGGATCGACACCACGTCTCCCGTGCCGACGATCGTCTCATAATGGTGCACGGCGAGCTCACGCCGCTCCGAGCGGGCGATGCTGGCAGGATTCCACCAGATGCCCTCAGTGCCGGGTTGATCGGCGACCACTGCCTGTCCCATGCCCACCGACCGTGATCCGACCGGGAGCAGCAGAAAAGGCGCGCCCTCGGTGGCCAGCCCGGACGGCTGTGCTCCCGCGGTCGCGCCGGCGAGCCAGGCGACCAGAAGGGCGACCGGCAGGTTAGAGCGGCGCCGCCTCATCGATCAGCATGACGGGGATGTCGTCGCGCACCGCATAACGAAGGCGACACGCGTGACAGATCAGGCTTTGCTCCGCCTCCCGATATTCCAGATCACCTTTGCATTTCGGGCAGACGAGGATGCTCAACAGCTGCGGGGACAGGCTCATCGACGAGGCTCCTCCGGGAGCGCGTAACCCAGGCGTCGAAGCGAATGGACGTTGCGCCGCCAGTTTGGAAGGACCTTCACCCACAGGTCGAGGTAGACCGGCTTTCCAACGAGTCGTTCGATCTTCAGGCGCGCGGCGCGTCCCAGCTCGCGAATGCGCGCGCCCTGGTGGCCAACGAGGATGCCCTTCTGGCTTTCGCGCTCGACGTAGATGACTGCCCGAATGTACACAGGTGAACGGTCCTCGCGAAACTCCTCGATCCCGCAGGCTACGCTATAGGGAACCTCGTCCTCGAGCTGCTCGAGGGCCGTTTCGCGTACCAGCTCGCTGGTGAAGAACCGCAGTGACTGCGTCCCGATCTCGTCCTCGGGATAGAGAAAGGGGCTCTCGGGCAGGTGTGGGGTGATCGCCTGCTGGAGCTCATGGATGCCCTCGCCAGTGAGGGCGGAGATGTGCACCGCGTCGGGCGCCTCGCGTCGAAGCGCCTCGCGCGCGCGCTCGGTGACGGCATCCACCTTGTTGAGGGCGACAATGATCGGCGCCCGGGGATCGCGGTCGAGCTCGGCGGCTTTCCGGAGCGGTGGTGGAGCGCCGTCGCGTGCGTCGGCGAGGTAGACGATGACGTCCGCGTCATCGAGCGCCTTGAGCGCCGTGGCGCGCATGGAGCGCTGCAATTCGTAGCGAGGCTCAAGCAATCCGGGCGTATCGAGCACGATCATCTGGACATCGTCCTTCGTCGTGATCCCGACGATTCGGTCGCGCGTGGACTGCGGCTTCTCGCTCGTGATGCTGAGCTTCTCGCCAATGAGGCGATTGAGGAGCGTGGACTTTCCGGCGTTCGGCTTGCCGACGACGGTCACGATGCCAGCGCGAGTCATGACATGCAAACTATTTAGCGAGACCCGTGGTTGGGTGGGTACGGTTACATGCGGGTCGAACGGCAGAGACGTCAGATGTCAGAATTCAGAATTCAGAATTCAGAAGGCCGGCCTCGACGATCGCACTCTG
>DASTYE010000308.1:0-5529 GCA_035765135.1 Gemmatimonadaceae bacterium
CCCGATGAGACCGTCCGCATCCAGGTGACGTTTTCCAGTCACCCCGGGCTCTTTCTTTATCACTGCCACATCCTCGAGCACGAGGACATGGGGATGATGCGCAACTTCCGGATCGTTCCCGCCTAACGCTCAGCCCGGCGCGCCAGACTGCGCCGACAGCAGCGCGAGGCACTTGGCCGCGAGCGACCCGGTGTCGTATCGCGTCCCGTCCTTCGCTTCCCAGAGGTAGCCTGCGGCGGGGGGCTCGAGGGGACGGAATACGATCTCCTCGACCGTTTTGGCGGCCTTGCGCTTGCCGGAGCCACCGCGCCGGGTCACCGTGCCCTGCCACACAACGACGTGCAGCTCGCCGAGCGGAGCGTCATCTCCGGCTTCGGGGAACCAGGAGACGCTGACGGCGGCCGTTGCGGCCTGCAGTACGCAGCCCGTCGGAGTGCGGTGCTGCTCCACCGGGCCGGGCAGCTGATCGACGCGCTTGAGCACCCGCTCCGGAGCCAGCTCATCGAGGAGTGCCGTGACGGAGCGCTGAACGGCATTTCGCGCCTTCGCCGACGGCGACGTGCTCCACGGTGGCGAGCTGGGCTTGGATGGATCGTTATCGTCTAACACGCGATACCTGGGGATGAAGTCTTCGGATTCAATGTGTTCTCGACGTGGCCATGGCGAGCGTCAATGCTGCGGCGCTGTGGTGCCGGGCCGCGGTTGCGCCGACACGGCCGTCACGGTGTCTCGTGGCCGATGCGCTCGCAAAATCTGGAGACGTTCGTCGTTTCGCGCCACGGCGATCACGCGATCGCCTCCCGCGCGCCGAACCCATTCGAGGTCGCGGACCTGCCCTTCGACCACCAGACCGCTGTCTTCCATGTCCACCGGAGCAAAGCCACCCCGTCCGTCGCCGAGGAGGAGCAGTCCGTAGCTGGCGTCGTACCGGCCGCGCAGCGGCGTCACTCCGTCGAAGTTCCCGCCGATGAGCAGGTCCACCCGCCCGTCTCCATCGACGTCCTCGGCGATACTCGCGTATACGGGCGCGAACTGCGCTTCGGCGGGAAGACCTCGGAGATCGAACGCGCCGCTGCCCTTGTTGATCGCGACGGAGCTCGCGAAGACCTGCGCCTCGAGCACCGTCGCCTTCCGCAGCTCGCCGCCAGGAACGATGTCCTCGATGCGGCTATCACCGAACTTCGCGTACGAGTCGAAGCGGCTTCGCAGCTGCGGCATCGCCCGCAGGAAGTCGTCGCGCCCGAGAACCGGGTAGCTCACGCCGTCCTTGTACACGGTGAGTATCTGCTCGATCGATCCATCGCCAAAGAAATCGTGGACGTAGAGCCTGGCCGGTTTCTCTCGTGAGGCGCGGATGTACGAGTTGAGCCCGAGGTTCCCGAGGACGAGATCAGGACGCTTGTCCCCGTTGAGATCCGCGACCGTGAGCGCATTCCACCACCCGCGGCTCCAGTCGAGCCCGTCGAGCTCCGCTCGCTCGAGAGTTCCGCCTTCCGCATTCCGGAATCCCGTCACCGGCATCCACTCGCCGACGACGATGAGGTCGAGTCGCCGGTCGCCGTCATAGTCCACCCACGCCGCCGACGTCACCATTCCAACCGTGGACAGCCCCGGTGCTCGCTGCTGCGTGACGTCGGTGAACCGCCCCGAGCCATCGTTCTCGAGCAAGTGACTGCGCGGTGTCAGGCCATAGCCCCGTGAAACAACCCGGCTCCCCACGAACAGATCGGCGTCGCCGTCTCCGTCGAAATCACCGGCGGCGACCGTGGATCCATTCTCGAAGATGTCGGGCAGCGCGTTCGGCGCGCGCCGAAAGTTGCCCTTCCCATCGTTCAGGTAGAGCTTGTCGCGCAACGCCTCCTGCTCGCCCCAGAATTCGTTGCCGGCGGTGACGACGTACAGGTCGGCGTGACCATCGCCGTTTGCATCGAAGAAGAGCGCGTCGACGTCCTCATGCACGCTGTCGCCGGCCAGCACGCGCTCGTTGCTCGGGCGAAAGCGACCGTTCGCCTGCTGCACGAGCAACGCTCCGGGCTGCCATTTGGCGCCGCCGATGTAGAGGTCGTCGAGCCCGTCGCCGTTGACGTCCCCCACGGCGAGCGCGGGTCCCTCCGTCGAGAGCATATGGGGTATGAGCGGTTCGCGACTGAAATCGACGAACGCATTCTCGCGGTGTCTGAAGTCGATCCCAGTCTCGCTGGTGATGTCGGCGAACGCGGGTGCCGTGGCCGGACGACGATATTCGTAGCGCCCGCTCGCGTCCTTCTGCCGAAGCGTGACCGCGCGGTCGCCGGCGACGTTGGTGAGCACCTGGTAGCGCCGGTCGGGCCAAATGACGATCAGCGAATCCACCGACTGCGCTGCGCCGAGGCCGAAGTGAAGCCGCGGCTCGACCGATGACTGGAAGCCGCGCGTGGGCATCTGCTCGACCATTTGTCGCGTCGCGCCGTGTCGTGCGATCAGCTTCGCGCCGATGCCGGCTGTGTTTCTGCCATCGCCCTCGAGGCGCACCGTCAGATAGTGATTCCCGTTGTCGTGCGCACGGCTGCGGTAGATGCCGGCTGGCGCATTGATGTTGTTCATCACCAGGTCCAGCGACCCGCTGTTGTCGAGGTCGACGTAGACCGCGCCATTCGAAAAGCCCGGCTGCGCCAGTCCCCACGCACTCGCCTGGTTGCTGAAGGTCAGGTCGCCGTTGTTGCGAAAGGCGAAGTTGGCGAGCGGAACCTGCGGCATGTGTCGAAGCAGCTCGAGGTTCTCCTCGGTGATACGATCGGGGAGCGACGTCGCCAGCGACCGTTGCACAGCGCCGCTCCCGACGTACGCGATGTAGTCGAGGTCGTTGGGGCGACGGTAGACGCCGTTGGTGATGAACAGGTCCTTGCGACCGTCGTTGTCGAGATCGGCGAAGAGAGGCGACCAGCTCCAGTCGGTGGCGTGTACGCCCGCGAGATACCCGATCTCGCTGAACCGGCCGCTCCCGCGATTCAGCTGCAGCGTGTTCCGCGCGAACTGCGGGTGATACCCGGCTTGCCGCTTGAGATCGTAGATCTCGAAGCTCTCGGCGTTCGCTGAGGCCTTGAGAATGTCCTCGCGCGCGGGGAGCATGTCGAGGACGATGAGATCAGGCCGCAGATCATTGTCGAAGTCGGCGGCGTCCACGCCCATGGAGAATCGGCTCGTGTGGCCCATGGAGCGGGCGATGGACTCCGTGAATGTGCCGTCGCAGTTGTTGACGTAGAAGAAATCGTTCTCCTGAAAGTCGTTGGTGATGAAGAGGTCGATGCACCCGTCGACGTTCAGGTCGCTCGCCACGACCCCCAGCCCATAGCCTTCGACGCCGCCGAAAATCCCCGCCTTCTCGCTGACATCGACGAAGCGATTGCCATCGTTCCGAAAGAGCCTGTCCCCCGCGCGCGGGTGGCGCGGCTCGCGCTGGGGCCGCTGGCTGACCGTGCGCTCGACGTGGAGCGAGTGATTGAGGAGATACATGTCGAGGTCGCCGTCGGCGTCGTAGTCGAAGAAGGCGGCCTGCGTGGAGTATCCGTTGTGCTCGAGCCCGTATTCTTTCGTTCGATCGGTGAAGGTGCGGTCGCCGTTGTTGATGTAGAGGATGTTCCCTCCCTCCATCATCAGGTAGCGGACGGCCGAGACGTAAATGTCGAGCCAGCCGTCGCCGTTGACGTCGGCCATGGTGACGCCGCTCGACCACCCGTTAGGCCCCGGCACCCCGGCGCGGTCGGTGATGTCCTCGAACCGAAAGCTTCCCTTGTTGAGGTAGAGACGGTCGGGTCCGAGGTTCGACGTGAAGTACAGATCGGGAAGCCCGTCGTTGTCGATGTCCCCCGCCGCGACGCCGCCACCGTTGTAGTAGTAGAGGTAGTTGAGGATGTTGAACTCGCGCCGCTCCGGCAGCTCGTTGACGAAGTCGACGCCGGTCGTCTTCGGCTCGAGCAGCTCGAACAGCGGCGGCGCGCTCTCGGCGTTGGTACATGCCGCCGTCAGCAGCGCGATCAGACCGACGCGCCATGGAACGAAACGCACATCGAAGCGCGGTTTGGATGTGACTCGCTTCCCTGCGCCGAGCGAGGCTGTGCGATGCCTCGGCATGAGCTCATCGAGGAACGTCTGACCCACTCCGCGATCGGGGCGTTCTTCGACGTGTACAACAAGCTCGGGTTCGGCTTTCTGGAGACGGTCTACACCATGGCACTCGAGCGCGAGCTCCTCAAGCGAGGGCATCAGGTGGGTCGTGAGGTGTGGGTTCCGGTGACATATGATGGCGAGGAGCTCTGCAGGCAACGCATCGACATGATCGTCGACAACAAGCTCGTCATAGAATGCAAGGCGAGCCTCGAGCTACCGAAGACTGGCTCGCGTCAATTGTACAACTACCTCCGCGCAACGAATCTCGATGTGGGACTACTTCTTCACTTTGGGCCGGACCCTCAATTCTATCGGCTTGTTTGTCGTGAAGCCCGCGTGCTTAAGGCCGGCATCAAGAACGAGGGGCTAATCGGATGAGGCGGATTGGGCGGAAGAGGCCGGATTTGCTCCTGGTGGATTGAACCCTCCTTGGCGCGACAAAAAGAGCTGCTTTGGACCTGCGCGCGGAGGGTCCAATGCCGTAGGAGCGATCCGCAGCTATCCGCCCACTCCGCCTCATCCGATTGGCCCCTGGGTTCTTGATGCAAGCCTAACGTTCAGGACCCCCGCGCGATGCCAGATCACCGCGCCGGCCGCAGACGGATCGCCTGCCCGCCACCCGGCGCCAGCACCACGCGGAGTGACGACGCCGACGTCACGGCACGCCGCGAGATCGCGACCGGCAGCGGATTCGTCAACCAGTGCGCGTTAGGCCCGTCGGCGTACACCTCGGCGACGTAGCTCCGGCCGCGCGGCAGGAATGACAGCGGCACCGTGAACGTTCGCGCCTCCTCGTCGGTGATCGCCCCAATGAACCATTCCGGACTGTTGCGCGCCTTTCGCGCCACGACCACGAAGTCCCCGATACGGCCATCGATCACTCGCGTCGTGTCCCAGTCCACCGCCACATCGCGGATGAACTGGAACGCTGGCTTGCGCTCGTAGTTCTCGGGAAGGTCGGCCGCCATGTGCAGTGGCGAGTACAGCACCACGTAGAGCGCGAGCTGCTTCGCCAGTGTCGTGCGAATGCGCGGCTCCTCCGGACGCCGTGGGCGTCCTGTTCCGCGCTCGATCAGAATGTCGAACACGCCCGGCGTGAAATCCATCGGACCGGCGAGCAGGCGCGTGAAGAACAGGATTGTCTCGTGCTCGGGCGGATTGCCCCCCTCGCCACCCCAGGCGTTGTACTCCTGTCCGCGAGCGCCCTCGCGTGTCATCATGTTCGGCCACGTGCGGCGCTCACCGGTGTCGTGAATCGGCTCGTGCACGTCGAGCATGATCCCGTATTTCGCCGCCGTCTCGATCACCTTGCGATGGTGCCGCACCGCGACCTGGGAATAGTGCGAGTGACCGCCGCCCATCGTGTCGGTGACGTAGCCTGAC
>DASTYE010000309.1:0-4139 GCA_035765135.1 Gemmatimonadaceae bacterium
CGCATCGTGTTCCACACCAATCGGGACCTCGATTTCGAGATCTACACCATGGCGGCCGACGGCTCCGACGTGCGCGCGGTGCTGCGCGCGCCGGGTGACGATCGCTTTCCGACCTGGACGCCGGATGGGGCGCGGATCGTCTGGAGCCGCTTCGTCGATGACCAGTCGGGGTTCGATCTCTGGATCATGTCGGCGACGGGAGCGAACGCGGCGCCCCTCGTGCAGTCGCCCTTCGCGGAGCTGCATCCGGCGATCTCGTCGGATGGAACGACGGTGATCTTTCAGAGCGATCGCATTCCGCCATTCAGCTTGTTCGCGATGCCGATGGGCGGAGGCGAGATTCAGCCGATCACTGGTCGCGAGACGCCTGGCGCGTCCGACCTGCAGCCGTGGTGGAGCGCCATTCGACCGTGATGCGGCTAGCGCGTGGCGGTCAACGCACCGAGCTCATCCTGGATCGACTTCAGCGGACTGAACACGAACGTCCTGTTGTCGCCGCTTCCGCCCCAGAGAATGCCGAGCAGCCTCACGTTGTCACGGCCCCGGATCGAGAAGACGCCGGATCCGCTGTCTCCCCCGCCGACCACGGCTGCGCCCCCGGGGTTGCTCACGAACGTCTGGCAGAGCAGGACGATGTTGGATCCAAAGACGCCGGTGTGCACACAGGTTCGCGTCACTTCACCCTGCGTCCACCCGGTGGTGCGCCCCACCTTGTTGACGACCATGCCGATGGGGAAGCTCGTCGTCTCAGTGTCCTGCGACGTGATCGTGAAGACGCCGGCGACATTCACATCACGATTGTTCGGTCCGCTGGTCCTGAGGATCTCACCCTGAATCGAGGGCACCGCGCTCGAGTACAGCGCTCGCGAGGCGTCGCTGTAGCGGCATTTCGCACCTAACGGGCAGGCGCCGCCGCGGAAGTACTCCGGGTCGTCGGCCTCGGTGGCGATGACGGTCGGATCGACGCTGCTCGCCGGCTGGAAATACTGCGTGCCCTCGACGCCTCCCTGGTGCTGGGTGCAGTGCGAGTTGGTGATGAAGGAACGGCCGCCGCTGTGCGAGACATTGAAGCCCATCGTGCACACGTACAGAAAGAAATGGATCTGGCTGCCGGCCTGCGTCGGCCGGAAGCGGTCGCGCAACGTCGCCATCGCATGAATGGGCACCGTGACCTCCACGGAATAGTCGGCGCGCGGGACGCCGAGGCGAGCGAGCGTCGCTCGCACCTCGGCGATGGCGCTGGCGTCCTCGACGCCGAAGACCAGCTTGCCGGCCTTCTCGTCGTTGTCGGCGAATACGGTACGCGGAAGCGCGAGCACCGCCGCCGCGGCGGGGTTGAACCATGCGGCGAGACGATCCTGGCTTCCCTGCACCGCGAGGCTGGGGTCGGCAGACGGGGCAGTCGGAATGGAGTCGGCGCAGGCGACGGCACCGAGGAGCGAGGCGAGCACGGAAACCCGCTGCAGCGTATGTCTGGTCATGAGCCCCTTCCTGGTTTCACGACGGAGTCCGGTGGGACGGCAATCATTGGTCGTTGACCGGCGCCCGTCAAGAGAAGATGGTCAGTCGACGCGAGGATCGTCATTGGCGGTGGCGATATGGTAACTGCCGGGCCGGTGCCGGCGGCCGCGTTCGGTTGACGACCTCTGCGTCCTCTGCGGCAAAAGCATCGCGCGGTGGACTGACGAGCTCGATACTCCGCGGTCCATGGGCTCTGACACGCGGCGCCTGCGTCCGGTGACACCCGCGAGCGTTACTCGCGCTGGCCACAATCGTGAGTCTCCGTAGGCCTCTGGGCCACCCTAACGCGGAGACGCACGTGAACATCCAACGCATCCTCACCGGCGGCGTACTGGCCGGGTCGGTCATCGTGATCGGCGAGACAGCCAGGAACGCGGTATTCACCGGTGCGACCCCCGCCAGCGGCGGCTCGATGCCACTCGCGGTATTCATCCTCCGCGGGGTGAGCCTCGGCGTGTTGTGCCTGCTCCTCTACGCAGCGGTTCGGTCTCGCCTCGGTGCCGGCCCGAAGACGGCAGTCACCGCCGGCATCCTGATCTTCCTGGTGGGCACTCTGTTTCCACCGTTTGGGCTGGCGATGCAGGCGTTCGCGCCGGCGCGGCTTCTCCTGGAGACGATCATCTGGAATGCGATCCAGCTTCCACTGGCGACGGTTGCGGGGGCATGGCTGTACCGCGAAGTCTCTGTCGAGCATGACGCCGCACAACTGGTTCTCGGCGCTCCCCATCGTCCTCTGCGGTAAGAACCGTCGCGCGCCGCGGAGGGCGCAGTGGGGACGTTGCCAGAGTCCCTACGGATCAGGCGACTCGAAGTCGTGAACGAGACGTTGGCGTTAGAGCACAACGCGCCACGTTAGGTTCCCATCCGTCGCGGAGCGCCGTATGCGCACGCCGATTGTCGGTCGTCACACTTGCGAGCCAAGCCGGAGAGCCGAAAGCGCGGTCGGGGGCTGGAGGTCGGTTCGCGGGAGTGGTAACTTCGCACGTGTCGACGAGCGTTACGAAGGGCACCCGTTCCCGCGGAGGTTTCATGCGTACCATTGCGCTGAGCTGCTGCGTCGCCATCGTGGTTGGATGCACCAGGACGGATCGCGAGCCCGCGACCGACACCGCCGCCGGGACCGCCGCGCCTGCTCCGTCCTCGACCGTGTCGCTCGCGGATTTCGCCGGCCGATGGGATGTGAGGTCAAAGCCCGAGAGCGGTACCGACACGAGCACGACGCAGTATGTGCTGACCGCGACATCCGACTCGACGGGGTGGACGTTGGTCTTTCCCGGACGTTCGGAGCCAGTCGCGGTGCGCGTCGTCGCGGTCGAGGGGGATAGCATTGTCACCGAAGCCGGGCCCTTTGCGAGCGTGCGCCGGCGGGGCGTTCAGGTCACCACGCGCAGCGTGTTCCGGCGGGAGGGCGATCGGCTGGTGGGATCCACGCGTGCGCGGTATGTGTCGACAGGCGCCGACAGCGTGCTCGTGCTTCGGACGGAGGGGACGCGCGCTCCATAGAGATATTCTCGGCGTAAGTAGCTCATGCGCGGGCGCGCGGCATGGTATTGCGGCTTGATGCGCGACGGTGGTAATACACCGCGTGGACGAAGGAGGCATCATGTCCAACGTGGGAACCTTCCGCATCCACGTCGAAGTCGAGAATCCCGCGCGCCCCGGTGTGCGCCGGCGGGTGGAGAATGTGCTCGTCGACACTGGGGCCGAGTTGTCGTGGCTACCCTCGGACATTCTCGAGGCGCTCGGTATCGAGCGTTTTTCCAGGTGGCGGTTCCGGCAGGCGAACGGGACCGTCGTCGAACGGTGGGTAGGCCCGGCGTTCATTCACGTCGCTGGAAAGCGAGCCGTCGATGAAGTCGTATTCGGTGAGGCGGGTGACCTCGTCCTGCTCGGAGCGCGTTCCCTCGAGGGGCTAAACCTTCGTGTCGAGCTGTCGACGCGCGCGCTCGTCGACGCCGGCCCGGCGCCGGCGGCGGCGATCGTTTGACGTCAAGAGTTCGGTAGCGGGATTCTGACCATCGTGGAATCGGGCTAACGAGCGCGATACGCCGCCGTCCTGGCGTCGTCTTCGATGCGGGCCGCAGGGAACTCCCTCCTCGGGCGCAGGGTTCGACTATGCAGGGAGAACCCTCGCGCCTATGCCAGCACTCCAGCGACTGATTCACGCCGACGACAGCCTGTCGCGCGACGCGGCACCCCAGTCGTCCGATCACGACGACGCGGAGCTGCTCGACGCGTACTCGTCAGCGGTCGTCCATGTGGCCGAGCGCGTGGGACCGTCGGTGGCGCACCTCTCGGTGTGGACGCCGGCCGCCTCGCGCCGCGGCCGCGCGGGCGACGACGGGCGGCCCGTGCCCTCCGGCACCGGATCCGGATTCGTGTTCACGCCCGACGGGTTCATGCTCACCAACAGTCACGTGGTGGAGCGTGCGACCAGGGTGCGCGCGACCTTCCCCGACGGCTCGAGCCACGATGCACACGTCGTCGGCACCGATCCCGATACCGATCTCGCCGTGCTGCGCGTGCATGCCACGTCGCTCGTGGCCGCGACGCTCGGCGACTCGCGACGCCTCCGCGCCGGACAGCTCGTGATCGCCATCGGCAACCCGTTAGGCTTC
>DASTYE010000310.1:0-14996 GCA_035765135.1 Gemmatimonadaceae bacterium
AGCGACGGCGCTGCTGCTTCAGGCCGTGCAGATCCTCCCGATGACCGCACTCGCGCTCGTGCTTGCGCCCGATCTGCTCTTTCGGCGCGCGCGAGCCGGGCCTCCCTAGCAGAACGGCAACGGCAACGGCGAACAGCCGGGAACGCGGACGCCGCGAATGCGAAGGCAAAGAGGCCGGATACGGCAACAGCAGAACTTTGGAACGGCAACGGCAGGACTTCTTGACGATCAAGGCAGGCGCTGGCTACGGCACTCTACCCGACGGGTTTCAGAAAGCCTTTCGCAGTTGCCGTTCCGTCGCCGAACAACGAACTACTTTCGCGCGGCCGCGTGCCACGGCTGCGCATCGAGTGAGTGCGCGAACTGATCACGCAGCACCGGATGCCGTCGAAGCAGATAGAAGCCCATTGTCGCCGCGGCGATCAGGTTGCCGAGCATGACCTGCCACCAGGCAAGCTGCCCGAGTGGTGTCGCCTGGGAGAGCACCGCGACGAACGCGTAGAACCCGACCTCGAACGCGACGAAGAGCATCACGAAGCCCAGCAGCACCGACGGCTCGTCTCCCGCGAGCCGCACCATCGTCGCGGCGACGATTCCCACGAAGATGAACGCCGCGTAATGGACCCCGGTGTAGGCGAGGACGTGAACGATCGGACTCTCAGAATCGGGAACGGCGCCGAGTACGCTGAAGAACGCGCGGCCAAGGGTGCTCGGCGTGAAGAGTGCCCGACCCGCTACGGCATCCACCACGAAAAACCAGGCGGCGATGGCCGTCGCCCCGATGAGCCCGGCGATGAGTCCTTCGCGCAGTATCGGATGCGGACCGTGTCGGGCGTCGCGCCATAGCCCGCGCACCGCCTCCGGCTGGCGAAGGGCCGCGAGCATCAGCAGCAGGACGAAAAGAAGGATAGGCACGATCACGCCGGCGTCCCCGCTCACCGCCTGGGTGATGGCGGCGGGAACCATGAGCAGCGCGAGCATCATCGCCGCGACGGCGGATGTTGCGGGGATGAGCAACCCGATGGCGGCCCCGACCTCGACGATCGCGACGAGCAGCCGAATCCACTCGGGGAAGCCGCGCATCGCCGCGGCCTGGAACAGAACCGGCTCGGCGCCAATCAGCTTGGGGACACCGGCGACGAGGAACACCGCCGCGAGCAGGACACTGAGGATCGTCGCGGCAACGGCCGAGGACGCGCGCGGTCTCTCCATCGTCCACCTCCTGTTCGCGCGCGGGCCGACGCCACTGACGACGGGCGTCGTCGGCGCGTCCGGGGCGCGGCCGGGTGTGCTTCCAACATAGACCCTGCCGATGGGGCGTCAAGAAAGTGTGGGCATTTGCCCGACATCGCTCGCGGATTTCTCCCGACTGCCCCGCGACCGCCGTCAAGGGAACGTGTCGGGTCAAACCCACCACCCGCCGCCCTTTGACCCGTAAAGTCCTGGAGTGGGAGCGAACGCTCCTCTGGTGCGTATCCGCGCTCCTTCTCTTCGAGACGCTGACCGGCCTGGCCATCTACCTCCTGCCGTTCAGCGTGCCGAACCAGATCATGGTCCTGTTCCACACGGTCGCCGGCGTGGCGATGGTGCTGCCATTCGCCATCTACCAGATCCGCCACTGGCGTGTCTACCAGCAGATCCGCCTTTCGCACGTCAAGCTGACCGGGTACTTCGCGATGGCGGCGACAGTCGTGCTGATCGTGTCGGGGCTCGTCCTGACGATACAGGCGATGTTCGCGACCCGGATCAGCCGCGGCTGGGATTACGTGCACATCGTCGCGACGTTCGCGCTCGTTGGCTCGGTCGTGCCGCACGTGGTGACGCTGATGGTGCGCGCCGCGCGAGCGCGAGCGACGGCGGTCGGAGCGGCGGCCAGCGTCGCGTCGCGTCGTTACGGCCGTGTCACCGCGTTGCTCACCGCCTCGCTGTTCGTGTTCGTCGCGCTGGCCACGGCGTTGTACCGCCCGCCGCAACTGGTCAACGAGCTGCCGGCGGATTACAGCTACGCCTTCGGGCCGGACCGGCCCTTCGCGCCGAGTCTTGCGCGCACGAGCAGCGGGGGTGCGTACGATGCGCGCTCACTCTCGGGGTCGGCGTCGTGTGGCACGGCCAATTGCCACAAACGGATCTACGACGAATGGGCTGTGAGCGCGCACCGCTACTCGGCGATGGATCCCGCGTTCCAGAAAGTGCAGCTGGTGATGGCCGAGCAGAACGGCTCCGAGTCCACCCGCTACTGCGGCGGATGTCACGATCCGATCTCTCTCTTCTCCGGCGCGAAGAACATCTTCGCCGAGGATCTCACCAATCTCACGGGGTACCGCGAAGGCGTGTCGTGCATCGCCTGCCACGCGATCAAGGAGACGGACGTCAAGGGCAACGCCGCCTACGTCATCACCCAGCCCAACCGCTACATGTTCGAGCTCGAGGAGAGCGGCGTGGCTCGCGCGATCAGCGACTTCCTCATTCGCTCCTACCCGCGCGAGCACGTGCAAACGCTGCAGCACAAGCTCTTCAAGAGCCCCGAGTTTTGCGCCGCGTGTCACAAGCAGTTCATCGATGAGGAGATCAACCGCGTCGGATGGGTGCAGCTGCAGAACCAGTACGACAACTGGCGCAAGAGTCGATGGAACCGCCCCGGCGATCCGACGAAGACCATCGAGTGCCGCGAGTGTCACATGCCGCTCCTGGCCTCCACCGATCCCGCCCGCGGCGACGATCGCGACTACAACCGCTCGCCTGACGATGGCAAGCATCGCAGCCACCGCTTCCTCGGTGCCAACCAGTTCATTCCGACCGCGCTCGATCTGCCCGGGGCCGCCGAGCACGTCGAGCTCACCGAGAAATGGCTGCGGGGCGAGATCGAGGTGCCCGAGATCGCCGACAAGTGGCGGAAGGGACCGGCCGTGCCTATCGAGCTGGTGACTCCGCGTACCGCGCGCGCGGGCGAGCCGGTGACGATCCACGCCGTGCTCACCAACAACAAGACCGGGCACGACTTCCCGACCGGGCCTCTCGACATCATCCAGGCGTGGGTCGAGCTGACGGTCACCGACCAGGCGGGCAACCTGGTGTATCGGACGGGCCATCGCGACTCCACACACTTCATCGCACCTGGCAGCTTCATGCTGAAGGCCGAGCCCGTCGATCAGTACGGCAACCTCATCGACCGGCACAACCTTTGGGAGATGGTCGGCGTCCGCTACCGGCGCTCACTCTTTCCAGGCTTCTCGGATCAGGAGCGCTTCACCTTCGTCTGCCCGACGACCCTCGCCAACGCGAAATCGTCCGACGGGCACGAGGGCAACGGCGCCACCACTGCGCCCGGCCAGGTCACGGAGCTGCGCGTCACCGCGAAGCTCATGTACCGCAAAGTCGATCAATTCCTGCTGAACTTCCTGTTCGGGAAGGAGTCTGGCCTCACGGCAACCGTGACGGTGGTGTCGGAAGACCGACGGACGATCCCCGTGACCCTGGACGAATAGGTGGCGCACTCATGCCCCGATTGACTCGACGGCGGCGCTTGCTGTTGATCACCGCCGCCTCAGGCGTTCTGTTCCTGGGTGCGGCGCTGATCGCGGCCGTGCACACGGCCCGCCCCGACGCCATCTATCGCCCCGGCGAGGTCGTCGAAGGCGTGACGTCGGACCTCGCGCGCAATCTCCCGCCGGACTACCCGAGAGTGGTCTTCACCGACGTCGCCCGGCAATCGGGAATCGACTTCAAGCATTTCAGCGGCGTACGCTCGTCGCAGCTTCCCGAAGACATGGGCTCGGGCGCTGCGTGGGGCGATTACGACAATGATGGGTGGATCGATCTCGTGATCGCGAACGAGGTCGGCCCTCTCTCCATCTCCGATGCGGAGCGGAGCACGTCGCCCGCGCGAGCGGTGCTGTACCATAACGATGGTGATGGAACGTTTACGGATGTGACGACGCGCTCGGGCATCGACTTTCGCGGATGGGGCATGGCCGTCGCGTGGGGCGATTACGACAACGACGGCCACATCGATCTCGTGATGACGTCGTACGGAAAGAACTATCTGTACCGCAACAACCGCGATGGCACGTTCGATGATCGGAGCGCCGCCTCACGAATCGGCGACGCGACAGGCTTCTGGGCCGGAGCATCATGGGGCGACTACAACCGTGATGGCTTCCTCGATCTGTACGTGACCGGGTACGTCCGGTACACGCCGGGCGAGGTGCTGGAGGTTCGCGGGAAATACGACGTCGAGAACCCGGCGAGCATCAATCCGTCCGCGTTCCGTCCCGAGCGCAATCTGCTGTATCGAAACAACCGTGACGGAACGTTTACCGAGCTGGCCGCGATCGCGGGCGTCGCGGACACCTTGGGCCGTGGTCTCGCCGCCGCGTGGGCCGACTTCGATGAGGATGGCTGGCCGGATCTGTACGTCGCCAACGATGTGTCGGACAATGCGTTCTTCCGCAATCTCGGAAACGGCAAGTTCGTGGACATGAGCCGCCCTGCGCTCGTCGCCGACTATCGCAGCTCGATGGGAATCGCGATCGGTGACTGGGACGGCGATGGTGACCAGGACATGTTTCTGACGCACTGGATCGCCCAGGAGAACGCGCTCTACACGAACCAGCTGAAGCATCCAGACGGGCGCAAGTCAACCAACGGTCGCCTCACGTTCATGGACGATGCCGATCGCGTCGGACTCGGCCAGTCGTCACTCGATTTCGTCGGGTGGGGTACGTCGTTCATCGACTACGACAACGACGGACGTCTCGATCTCTTCGCGGTGAACGGAAGCACGCTGCAGAAGCGCGGGGATCCAGCGCAGCTCGTCCCGATGCGCAACCAGCTGTTCTGGAATCGGGGCGTCACCGAAGGATTCTTCGATGTCTCGCCAGTGAGTGGCGCATCGTTCGGCAAGGAATTCGTGGGACGCGGGGCCGCGTTCGGCGATTACGACAACGATGGTGACGTCGACGCGTTCGTCGTCAACCACGATGCACCAGGGATGCTCCTGCGCAACGACAGCGGCAACCGCAACCGCTGGCTGCAGGTCGAGGTTCGCGGAACGAAGAGCAACCGCCAGGGGATCGGGGCGACCGTGCGGCTCGTCGTCGGCGGGACGGTGCACACGCGGCAGGTGGGCGCGCAGAGCTCGTACCTGTCGCAGAACAGTCTCATCGAGACATTCGGCCTGGGGCCATCCACGCGAGCCGACACGCTCGAGGTGGTTTGGCCGACGGGTGTGCGCGACGTTCGCGTCGGCGTTCCCGCGAACCAGCGCGTGATCGTGACCGAGGGGCGCGGCTCCGGGGCCGATCGCGCGCAGATTCAGACCTTCTGGAGCGTGTATCGTGAGGCGACGGCACACCGCATCGCCCGCCGCACACAGCTCGCCGCGGAGGCGTACGCTCGCGCTCTCGAGATCAATCCGGATCACGAGGACGCCCTGTACTACGCCGGGAGCATGCGGCTCGACCTCGGCGACTTCAACGGCGCCGTGGGAGCATGGCAACGGCTGTCGTCGGTGAGCGCATCGAGCGCGCGTACGCACTCCCAGCTCGGTGCGCTCTATCTGTGCCTGGACGCGGGTGCGCCACTCCAGCTCGACTCGGCGGAGCAGCACCTGCGTCGCGCCCACGAGCTGAACAAGGAGGAGAACGGCCCGGTGCTGCGCCTCGGCGAGGTCGCGCTCGCGCGCGGCGATCTGGTGGATGCACGTCGGCACTTCGCGACGGTGCTCGCCACTCATGCGGGGAACGCGCCTGCGCACTTCTACATGGGGTACATCGCGTGGAAGGAGAACAAGCCCCGGGGCGCGCGTGAGGAGTTTGGGAAGGCGGTCGCGACAGAGGTCGCTCCGCTTCCCGGCGGAGTCGCCGGGGAGGGTGACACGAAGCGTGGCACGGTTTCGCCGGACGCTGCAGTCGCGCGATGCGGTCAGCTTCGCGCGCTGCTGGCGCGGCCCCGCCTTGCCGATTACGAGCAGGACATGACGAGCCGCTACCGCGAGCTCGACAGGCTGCTTTTGGCAGCACGAAGGAGAGCGCGCTGACGGTCGCTCCGATACGCACCGCCATCGATCACAGCGACTTCAGAAACTCGACGAGGTCCGCCTTCTGCGCGGCCGTGAGATTGAGATTGCGCTTGGTGTTGTAGCGGTCGACGACGGCCTCGAGCGTGGGCGCGATACCGTTGTGAAAGTACGGCCCGCGGAGCTGCGGAGGATTGAAGAGCCCGCGCAGCGGCGTTGCCCGGTACATCTTGGTCACGCTGCGCAGCGCGTAACTCGGGGCACCGTTAGGCTCGGGCTCGCTCGCCACCTCGGAGGGCGCGTGCAGCCGTCCGTCGTTGATGTCGGTGAACAGTCTTCCGGTGTGACAGGTGGAGCACTGCCCGGCTCCCTCGAACACCGCACGCCCCCGCCCGGCGGCCGCGGCGTCGAAGTCGCTCGCCCGGGGCGTCGGGTTCTCGAGGCTGAACTGATAGTGTCGAAGGGCCCTCAGCACGTCTGGCGTCACCCGGTCGGGCGGCGTGTTGTCGATGTTGACGCCGATCCGCGGGTCGGTGAACCGGCCATGACCATGCATCTGCGCGATGGCCACGTAGGCGTTCCAGTAGGTGACCGTGTCGTCGCCGGTGTAGAGCTCTTTGCGGACCTCGTGAAGTCCGAAGGCGGGAGGGAGCACGACAGGCTGATTCTTCCCGTCGGTGTTGAATCGCGGATCGTACATCCCCGGGCCCCACGAGCTGTAGACTGCTTTCTGAGCTGGGGTCAGCGCGGGTGAGAGCGCGACGATGGCACCGACATTGAGATCGCGGTTTGGCCAGCCGTCGAGACGTTTGCCGATGCCAGTCGCGAACGAGTTGTCGACGGTCGAGTGGCAGAGCGCGCACGTCACTCCGACGCGCGTGAGGGTGTTGTTCGCGTCCACTTGCCCAACCACACCGACGACGGCGCCGAGCTTGAGCAGCGTTACCGTTACGGCCGGGTCATCCAGATCGATGCGACCCGCCTGGAGATCCGCCTTCACCGCCGCGGGGAGCGTATCGGCGTCGACCTTCAGTCCGACGGACAGCGCTGTGCTGGGGCTGACGCCCGTGCGGATGACTTCGTGCATTCGGAGCGTGTCCGTCCAGAAGGTCTCGTTGCCGAAGGTGTCGAAGCGGAAGATCCCTTTCCCCGCGGCAACGGCCGCTGGGTCGAGTGGTTCCGGACCGGTTGGGTTCTCCTCATCGTCACAGGCCCACATCAGAGAAGCGACTGCGAAACCGACCGCCACCAGGAACACGGCTCCAGCCCAACCCGCACGGCGGTTGCCTCCGGATCTCGCGGAGGTCGAGGCCCGAATGCTGCTCGGCATGATAGACCTCGGAATAGAAAGATATGTCAGGAAAAACTGCAAAATACAGTCCCAGGAGTGCGCTCTGATTGGATTCCCTCACGGAAAGGGCGAATGTTCTCCGCGCACGCGGAGGCCCGCGTGCGCATCGCGATGTCGCGACACCCCCGTCGTAGTGCTCACCTGATCACCTGCCGACAAACCTCGTGCGTCCACCTCATCGACACCCGCCGTCGGCGCCTCACGGGACGCGGAGACAGATCCTCGACCTGCTTCGGCGGGCACCGCTGACGGCGAAGGAGATCGCGGTGAAGCTCGGTCTGACGCATAACGCGGTGCGGGGCCACCTCGCCGTGCTGCTCCGTGACAATCTTGTCCGCGAAGGCAGTATGCGCCCCAGTGCGACCAGGCCGGCAGTGGAGTACGAGCTCGTCCCTCGTGCCGACTCGGTTCTGTCGACCGCCTACATTCCGTTCGTTGCCCAGCTGCTGCGCGTCCTCGGCGAGCGCATGCCACAGGCCGAGCTCGACGAGCTCATGCAGACGGTGGGTCGCCGGCTCGGGTCAGAGTGGCCACGACCGCGGGGGGACCTTGGCGACCGCGTCCACGCGGTCACCTCCCTTCTCGAGGAGCTCGGATCACTTACCACGACCGAGCGCTCGGACGGGGGGTACGTCATCCGTGGCTATGGCTGTTCGTTAGGCGAAGCCGTGCACGGGCGGCCGGAGGTCTGCCTGGCGATGGAAAGCCTGATTGCGCATCTCGTGGAGGCGCCCGTCACGGAGTGCTGCGAGCGGGGCGAGCATCCCCGGTGTTGCTTCGAGATACTGGCAACGGATGCCAACCCGGCGGAGACCGGGTTGCGGGGTGGATCGCCCCTCAGCTGAGCGGGACGGTCGCTCGCCGGTGACGAACGGGTGCTCCCGCGACCGTCGGCCCACCTGCTGGCGTCTATTCGTGCTCCACTGACCTCGTCTCGATTGTGGAGGAGACATATGTCTAATGAGATCCACCGCCCGGTTGCCCCCTCGCGGCGCATGCTCAGGGTCATCCTGACCACGCTTGTCCTGGTTCTCGTGGCGGCGGGGGTCGCCGCGGCGCACGACATGTTCGTCAGGCCGGCGCGGTTCTTCGTGGCCGAGAATGCCGAGGTGCTGGTTCGTGTTCTCAACGGAACGTTCTCCAAGAGCGAAAACTCGATTGCACGTCCGCGCGTGCGCGACATTAGCATCGTCGGGCCTCCGGGGCGGCGGCAGCTCGACACGGCGGACTGGAGTGCGACCGGCGACACGAGCACCTTTCGAGTGACCCCTGGTCCCGCCGGCACCTACGTCATTGGCACGTCGACCCATCCAAACGTGATCCCGCTCGAGGCGAAGGACTTCAACCTTTACCTCAAGGAGGACGGAATTCCCGACGTCCTGGAGGCGCGGCGGCAGGCCGGCGAGCTCGACCGGCCAGCCCGTGAGCGCTACTCGAAGCACGTGAAGGCGCTGATTCAAGTGGGACAGCAGCGAAGCGATCACTTTGCGACGGTACTGGGTTACCCGGCGGAGCTAGTGCCGGTCGAGAATCCTTACGCGCTGCCGCGTGGCCGTGCCCTGCGCGTGCGCACGGTGGTCGACGGCGCGCCGGCGGCAAACCAGTATGTGCTCTACGGGGGCCGGACACCTAACGGCGGGCGGATCGAGCAGCGAAGCGTGCGGTCCGATAGCACTGGTGTCGCCAGCATTCCGCTCCGGACACGTGGGATCTGGTACATCAAGTTCATCAACATGGCCAGGGTACAGGGTGACACCGTGGACTATGAGTCGAAGTGGGCCACCTTGACGTTCCAGGTGCGATAGCGTTCGTGGAAAAAATCGAGGTAGGCACACCAGGAGCAGACTAAAGCCAAAAAAACGGGCTGCCTCACGAGGCAGCCCGTTCGCGTAAGTCATGATGTTTCGACAGCTCCCGGGGTGGGACTCGAACCCACGACCCTCTGATTAACAGTCAGATGCTCTGACCGGCTGAGCTACCCGGGAATGGTGCGGCAGACCATGAAAGCTAGGCCGGCGCCATAGGGTAGTCAACCGAAACGCGCGCCTCACGCCGGCCGTCGCGCCTCGACTTCCGCGTGTCGATCACGCCCCTGCGGAGCGCGCGTCGTCGTCCCCAGCAGCGGCGCGAGCCACCGACCCGTGTGCGATTCCCGCACGCGGATGATCTCCTCGGGTCGCCCGCTCGCCACGACCCGCCCGCCGCGGTCGCCGCCCTCGGGGCCGAGGTCGATGATCCAGTCCGCGAGCTTGATGACGTCGAGGTTGTGCTCGATGATGACGATCGTATGCCCGTGATCGAGCAGGCGCTCGAGCACGCGCGACAGCCGGCGAATGTCCTCGAGATGCAAGCCGGTGGTCGGCTCATCCATCACGTACATCTTCCGTCCGCTCGCGCGACCGGCGAGCGCCAGCTCGCGCGCGATCTTGATGCGCTGCGCCTCGCCACCGGAAAGCGTCGGGGCCGGCTGGCCGAGACGGAGGTAGCCGAGTCCCACCTGCTGGAGCTGCCAGAGCGCCTGACCGAGCTTCTCCTCGCGTGGGAAGGCGCGAATCGCCTGATCGACCGTCAGCGCCAGGACGTCGTGAATCGTCCGCCCATTCACTCGCACCTCGAGCACGTCCGGCTTGAAGCGCTTGCCACCGCACTCGTCACACGGGACGTAGACGTCGGCCATGAACACCATCTCGATCTCGAGGTGGCCGGCGCCCTCGCATCGTTCGCACCGCCCTCCAGCAACGTTGAAGCTGAATGTGCCGGCCGTGAATCCATGCTGTCGCGCGAGCGGCGCGTCGGCGAAGATGCGGCGGATCTCGTCGAAGGCCTTCACGTACGTCACCGGATTCGAGCGCGGCGACCGGCCGATCGGCGACTGGTCAATCAGGACGATGTCGTCGAGCGATTCCCACCCGGTGATGTCGTCGAACGCGCCAACGGCCTCGCCGAGATGCTGTTTGGCCGTGTGCTCGCCGTGGATGCGCTGCTCCAGGGCGCGATAGAGCACGTCGTGCACGAGCGTGCTCTTGCCCGAACCGGACACGCCGGTCACCACGGTCAGCGCGCCTAACGGAACGCGGATATCGACGCCGGCCAGGTTGTGCTCTCGCGCTCCGGTGAGCGTGATCCACCTCGGCCCGACGCGGCGCCGCTCCTCGGGGAGCGGAATCGACTTCGTGCCGGCGAGGTACGCGCCGGTCAACGGCGATTCGCTGGCGCGCGACATCGGGCCGGCGAAAACGACCTGCCCGCCATTCTCGCCGCTCCCCGGGCCGAGCTCGACCATCCAGTCGGCGCGCCGCATCGCCTCGAGGTCGTGCTCGACGACCAGCACCGTGTTCCCCTCGTCGCGCAGGCGCTCGAGCAGCCGCAGGAGACGGTCGAGATCGCGTGGATGCAGGCCAATCGATGGCTCGTCGAGGACGTACAGCGTATCGACGAGATGGGAGCCTAACGAATTGGCCAGCCCGATGCGCTGCGCCTCGCCTCCCGACAGCGTGCGCGTCGCGCGATGGAGGCTCAGATATCCGAGTCCGACATCATCGAGAAAGCGCACGCGGCACAGCGCCTCGTTGAGCACGTTCTCCGCCACCTGGCGATCGAACGGCGTCAGCTCGAGCGTCTCGAGCCAGGGCAGCAGCCGCTCGACCGGCATCTCCGCCACCTCGGCGATCGTGCGCCCCGCGATCCGAACCTGTAGCGCGTCGGGCTGCAGCTTCGCGCCATGACAGGAGGGGCATTCGCGGGCTGACTGATACTGCCGGAGGAAGACGCGGATGTACTGCTTGTATCGCTTTTCCTCGAGGTCGCGCAGGAAGGGGAAGATGCCCTTGTAGCCGCGCGCACGGCCGCGCAGCAGCTCTTCACGCTGGTCGGCCCGCAGCACGCTCCAGGGCACATCCATCGGAATACGCGAGCGTTTCGCGAACTCGGCGAGGGCACGGCGCTTGTTCTCGTACCGCGGCATCGTCCACGGATGGATGGCTCCCTCGCGCAACGCGCGCTCGGGGTAGGGAACGATCAGCGCTTCGTCATATTCGAGCGTCGCGCCGAAGCCGTTGCAGGTCGGGCACGCGCCGCGCGGACTGTTGAACGAGAAGAGCTGCGGCGTCGGCGTCGGGGCGCGTGTACCGTCGTATGCGCACTCGAAGCGATCGGAGAACTTGAGAAGGGGTCGCGGGGTCGCGGGATCCCGGGGTCTCGGTTGCCGATCGAGAACGCTGCTCGGCGCCCCCGATCCCGCGACCCCGCGATCCCCCGACCCCGGCAGAATCACGCACTCCCCATCACCTTCCCGGAAGCATGTGTCCACCGCCTCGGCGAGCCGCTGCTTCGCCTCCGGCGACACGGCGAGACGATCGACGACGACCTGCAGGCTCTTTACGCGCGTGAGATCGATCGCGCGCGCAGCGACCGCCTCGAGCTCGAGCACTTCGCCGTCCACCGAAACACGGATGAAACCCTGGGCGCGCAGGTTTTCCACCACGAGATCGTGCGTCACCTCGCTCGACAGGCGAAGGGGAAACGCGACGTAGAAGCGCGTTCCCGCCGGAAGCTGCATGGCTTCATCGACGGCCGACTGCACGGTGTCCGGCTTCATCTCGCGGCCACACGCGGGACAGAACGTGTGCCCGATGCGCGCCCACAGCAGCCGCAGGTAGTCGTACGTCTCGGTCGCGGTGCCGACCGTCGATCGCGATGTCTTGGTGGGGTTCTTCTGCTCGATGGCGACGGCGGGCGAGAGGCCGTCGATCCAGTCGACGTCAGGCTTTTCCATGCGCTCGAGGAACTGCCGCGCGTACGCCGACAGCGACTCCACGTACCGGCGCTGCCCCTCGGCGTAAATCGTATCGAACGCGAGCGACGACTTCCCGGACCCGGACGGTCCCGTCACGACCGTGAAAGTGCGCCGCGGTATGTCGAGATCGAATCCCTTGAGGTTGTTCTGACGAGCTCCCCGAATACTGATGTGGGACTTCATAAGGGAAAGGTGATCGAGGGTGTCGAGGGTGTCGAGGGTGTCGAGGAAGTTCGCTCCTTGACCACCTTGCCTCGACACCCTCGACGACCTCGACTACCTCGACCCCCTTGGTCGCATGAAGAGCCGCCCGACGATCAACAGCACCGCGGCCCCCACCGTCGCGATGCCGATCGAGCGCAGATTCAGCGATCCCTGTGTGATGCGCCCCCAGCCGAAGAACGTGCCGAGCCACCCTCCGATGAACGCGCCGGCGATGCCGAGCACGATCGTGATGATGCAACCGGAGGGGTCACGTCCGGGGACGAGGAATTTGGCGAGTGCTCCGGCGAGAAGGCCGAGGAGGATCCAGTAGAGCCAGAGACTCAAGGGGCGGACTGAGTCGGGGAGGCTGCGAGAATGCGGAATTTGGAATGCGGAACCAATGTAGCGGATCCGCATTCCGCATTCCGCATGCTCGCCGTTATGGTGTCCTGCGTACCGCGATTCGGTAAATCCAGAGAAGCAGCATCGCGCCGACGATCGCGAGAATGATGCTCCACACCGAGAAGCCGTCGAGACCACGACCGGCGATCAGGTTCCCCAGGAACCCTCCAAGAAACGCTCCCACGATGCCGATGAGGATCGTGACGATGAACCCACCGGGATCGTTGCCCGGCATGAGAGCTTTCGCGATCGCGCCCGCGATGAGACCGAGCACGATCCAGGCGATGATACCCATGCTTCCCTCCGAGGGTGTAGGTGCTGGCTCGCTAGACTGGGCCGCGCCTGTGATAGGCAACTGCCGATGTGCACCCAGCGGGTACGCAACCCGCGTACCATGTGGCGCCATCGCGTTGACCCGTTTGGTGCGCTGCCATTAGGATGCACACGCATGCCCGGCGCCGAATTCCACGAAGAAGACGTCCTCGGTAAGGCGTACGACGGGCGCCTCATGAGGCGCCTCCTCGTGTATTTGCGTCCGTACCGCGCGCTTCTGCTCGGCGCTGTCGGGGTTCTCCTTGGTCAGGCGTTTCTCACCCTCGCCGGCCCGCTGTTCACACGGCAGGTGATCGACGTCGCGCTCCCCGCCCGCGACGTGGGGCTGGTCACGCGCCTCGCGGCGATGCTCGCGGTCGCCCTCGCCATCCAGTTCGCGCTCGAGTACACGGGCACCATCCTGACCAGCCTCCTCGGTCAACGCGTGATGCGCGACCTGCGGATGCAGATCTTCGCGCATCTCCAGCGGCTCTCCATTCCGTTCTTCGACCGCACGCCGGTGGGCCGCCTCATCACCCGCGTGACGTCGGATGTCGAAGCGCTGAACGAGCTGTTCACCGCCGGCGTCGTCGCCGGTGTCGGCGATCTCTTCGCGCTCGCCGTCATCAGCGTCGTGATGCTGGTCATCGATTGGCATCTCGCGCTCGCCGCGTTCGCCGTGATTCCGTTCGTGCTCCTGACGTCGCACCTGTTTCGCAAGTACGTGCGCGATTCATATCGGGACATCCGGACCCGACTGGCGCGCATCAATGCATTTCTCCAGGAGCGGTTGACCGGCGTGCGCGTCGTGCAGCTCTTCGGCCGTGAAGCGCACGAAGCTCGCCGGTTCGACGAGCTGAACCGTCTGCACCTCGACGCGCATCTGCGGTCGATCAGGATCTACGCGCTGTACTTCCCGGCGATCGAGCTCCTCACATCGGTCGCGCTGGCGAGCCTCATCGTCGCCGGCGCGGACCGCGTCGCCGCGAATACGCTGACCGTCGGGACCGTCGCCGCCTTTCTCCAGTTCGTGCGGCGCTTTTTTCAACCGCTTCAGGATCTGTCCGAGAAGTACAACATCCTCCAGGCGGCGATGGCGTCATCAGAGAGGATATTCCAGCTGCTCGACACGCCGCCCTCCGTGACCGATCGGGAACCGGGGATCGAAGAATCCCAACTTACTCTTTCGCCGATCGCCGGGGCTCGATCGGTTACCGTCGAATTCCACGACGTCTGGTTCGCCTACGATCTCGCGCATCGGGCGAAGGACGGGGACCGCGACTCGTCCCCCGAATGGGTCCTCAAGGGTGTCAGCTTTCGCGCGCGGCCAGGCGAGACGGTGGCACTCGTCGGCCACACCGGAGCGGGGAAGACGACGATCATCTCATTGTTGCTGCGGTTCTATGATCCGCAGCGAGGGCGCATAACGATGGCGATCGACGGCGCGCCGGCGCGGGACATTCGCGAGCTCCCGCTGGATACGCTCCGGTCGCTGATCGGCTACGTCCAGCAGGACATCTTCCTCTTCGCCGGCGACATCCGCGGGAACATTCGATTGTCGGCGCCGCTCTCCGACGATGCCGTGGTCGCGGCCGCGACGAAGGTGGGTGCCGATCGTGTAATTCGCCGCTTGACGCGCGGGTACGCGCATGAGCTCGGCGAGCGCGGAGCCTCCGTCAGCGTTGGGGAACGCCAACTGCTCTCGTTCGCTCGCGCGATCGCCGCCGACCCCGCGCTTCTCCTGCTCGATGAGGCGACGAGTGCCGTGGACAGCGAGATCGAAGCGGAGATTCAGCGCGCACTTGGCGTCCTCACGACGGGACGGACGACGATCGCCGTGGCGCATCGCCTGAGCACGGTGATGGGCGCGGACGAGATCCTGGTGCTGCATCACGGCACGATTCGCGAGCGTGGCA
>DASTYE010000311.1:0-4676 GCA_035765135.1 Gemmatimonadaceae bacterium
AGGCTGTTGAACCGCCGCGGGTAGCCCGACAACGAGCGCTCGTAGGCGGCGAGCGCGTCCGCCGGCTTCCCCTGCGCGAGGAGCATGTCGCCGAGCATCTCCGCGGCCGGCAGTGTCGGCGCGGGCGTGACCGCGTGCTTCGGCGTCGACTCCTCCAGCTCGACGGCCTCGCGCATTACGGTCACGGCGGAATCGCGCTTCCCCGACACATGGGCGATCCAGGCATCCACTTCCAGACGAAGCACGCGAATGTGCCGCGCGAAGAGCGCTTCACCACTCGCGCCCGTCGAGCTCTCGAGCTCAGCAAGTCGCGCGGCCGCGGCGCGTGCACCTCCGAGGTCGGCCTGGTGCGCCGCGCCGAGCCCGCGCGCGAACCAGGTCACAGCCTCCGGCCACTTGAAGCGGTCCCAGTCCAGGGCGCCTTCGCGAACGGGGAGGGACGTCGCCTCGCTCCACGCGCGCCGCTCGAGTACGTAACGAGCCCGAGTGGACGCCAGATGGAACGCGGTCTTGAACGTCGGCTCCAGGCGAGCGGTCCGGTGCAGGCGCGTCAACTGATTCCGCGCGAGATCGTCGGCGCCCTGCTGCAGGTAGGCATACACGAGATACTCGATCGCGTGCGGGAACTCGTCCCAGACGTACTGTCCCGAATCTCCAGCCGGATGTGCCAGCGCCGCGTCGGCGGCGCGGAGGTTCCCGCGCACCACGGCGTCCCACTCACCGAGGCGCGTGTAGATGTGCGTCGGCATGTGCAGCGCGTGCGGATTCTCGGGCGCCGATGTCTCGTACTTGTGAACGATCTCGGGGGACTCGCGCTCGCGGCCCGCCGCATCGTTCGCGTGGACGAGGTAGTGCATCGCGCCGGGGTGATCCGGATTCTTTTGGTAGACCGGAGCGAGGATCTCGGCGGCGCGGTCCGAATACATGCGCGCGCTGTCGTTGGACGGGGCGATCGCCAGATGCGCCAGGGCATAGAAAGCACGGACCTCGGGGTCCGACGGGAGCGCGGCGTAGAGCTTGGCCATGCTCTGCTCCCACCCTCGAACGCGCTGCCAGTACGCCAGCGAGTCCCGCTCGAAAAAGGCGACGACGGACTCGACGAACATCCGCTCCCGGTCCGTCGGAGGGTTTAGGCGTGAGGCGGCGCGCGCAGCATCGCGCCCGACCTTCAGCTCCTTCGGTGCAGGTCGCGTCGGCCACAGCGGCTGGAACATCGTCATCGCGATACCCCAGTGCGCCATCGCGCACCGGGGGTCGACCTCGGCCACGCGGCGGAACGTCTCGCGCGCCTGCGGATAGGTCATGTGGTGCAGCAGTGTTACCGCGCGATTGAACTCCACCTGCGCAGCGGCGGAGCAGGATATCGGGAAGTCCACTGACTCCGTCCCCTGGTCACCCCGGCGTCCCGCCTGCGAGGCCGCCTCCATCGCGCTGCAGGTGAGAAGCGTCGCCGCGAGCGCTGTCGTAACGCGCCGGCGGACGTTAATAACCGATTTCATGCGGTTGCGTCTCCCTTACGTGGAGATCTTCCAGCCGGCATTGGCGGGCGTCCGCCACAAATAAAGCCACGCCCGGCACGGCGTTCAACTTGCAGCGTATTTCCCGCGCCGGTAACTTTTGCTGGTTCATCACGCTCATCCACGCATCACGCTGAGTCATAGATGGCAACTTCGGCAACCATGAAGGCGGCCGCGGCCGGTCTCGAAGATGTGGTCACGGGCCCCTCCGAGATCACCGACGTCAACGGCAAGACCGGTCAGCTCATCTACCGTGGATACGACATCCACGACCTCGTCGAGAACACGACGTTCGAGGAAGTCGTCTACCTCCTCTGGTACGCCAGGCTGCCCACTCGGGCGCAGCTCGATGAATTCTCCGCCGCGATTCGCACCTGCTACCATCTTCCGCAGCAGATCATCGAGTCGCTGAAGCGCTACCCCCGGGACGCCGACCCCATGGACGTCCTCCGGACCAGCGTCTCGGAGCTGTCGTTCTACGACCCGGACAAGCAGTCGCCGGTCGACGAGCGCGAGGCGAACCTCCGGCGCGCGACGCGACTCCAGGGGCAGATCGCCGCGCTCGTCGGCGCGTGGGCGCAAATCCGCCAGGGGAAGGAGCCGGTCAAGGCCGATCCGTCCCTCTCGTTCGCCGGCAACGTCTTCTACCGCCTGCTGGGTAAACGCCCGGAGAAGCTCGAGGAGCGCGCGATGGACGCCGCCCTCATTCTCCACGCCGATCACGAGCTGAATGCGTCCACGTTCGCCGCGCGCGTCACGGCGGCCACGCTCGCCGACATGTACGCGGCGATCGTCTCGGCCATCGGGACGCTCTCCGGGCCGCTGCACGGCGGCGCGAACACCGCCGTCATGGAGATGCTCCTCGAGATGAAGAAGGAAGGGCAGGAGCCGACGGCGTTCATCCGGCAGGCGCTGGCGAGCAAGCGCAAGATCATGGGCTTCGGGCATCGCGTCTACAAAACGGAAGACCCGCGGGCCACGCACCTCCGCCGCATGTCGGAGGAGCTCGGGCGGAAGCACAACGCGCCGCAATGGTTCGAGATGTCTCGCCGTATCGAGGAGACGATGAAGGCGGAGAAGAATCTCCTGCCTAACGTCGACTTCTATTCGGCGTCCACCTATTACGTCATGGGCATCCCGACCGATCTCTATACGCCGCTCTTCGCCGTCAGCCGCACCTCGGGGTGGGCGGCGCACCTGCTGGAGCAGTACGCCCACAACCGGCTGATCCGGCCGCGCGCCGAATACGTCGGTCCGCGTGATCAGCGCGTGACGCCGATCGACCAGCGTCGGTAGTCCGCCGTTCCCGCGTGGCGCACGGGCGCGGCGTCGACCGCGCCCGCGCGACATCTCTCCCTGATCGAGTCATGACCAGCTACCGGTTCGCGAAGGTACCGAAGGACGGCGAGCGCATCGGCTTCTCCGACGGGACCGTTCAGGTTCCGAACCATCCGATCATTCCGTTCATCGAGGGTGATGGCACGGGCCCGGACATCTGGCGCGCATCGAAGCGCGTGTTCGATGCCGCCGTCGAGCGCGCTTTTGGCCGTGAGCGCCGGATCGCCTGGATGGAAGTGTTCGCCGGCGAGAAGGCCTTCAAGAACCATAACGATTGGCTGCCGCAGGAGACGCTCGACGCGCTGCGGGAGTTCCGCGTCTCGATCAAGGGACCGCTCACGACGCCGGTTGGCGGGGGCATCCGCTCGCTCAACGTCACGCTCCGCCAGGTGCTCGACCTGTACGCGTGCATTCGCCCGGTGCGCTACTTCGAGGGCGTGGGCGCGCCGGTGAAGGAGCCGACCAAGCTCGACGTCGTCATCTTCCGCGAGAATACGGAAGACGTCTACGCCGGAATCGAGTGGAAGGCGGGGACGCCGGAGGCGGAGCGTGTTCGCACCTTTCTCGTCGAGGAGATGGGACAGGAAATCCGCGAGCATTCCGCCATCGGCATCAAGCCGATCTCGGAATTCGGATCGAAGCGTCTCGTCGAGATGGCGATCCGGTACGCCCTGAGGACGGGGCGCGAGTCGGTGACGCTCGTGCACAAGGGCAACATCATGAAGTTCACCGAGGGGGCGTTTCGCGACTGGGGGTATGAGGTGGCGCGCGAGCGTTTCGGCGAGCACGTCATCACCGAGAGCGACTTCTCGAAGGTCGGCGGCGCGGCCAAGACTGATTGCCTCGTCATCAAGGACCGCATCGCCGACGCGATGTTTCAGCAGCTTCTGCTGCGACCCGCGGAGTACTCGGTTCTCGCGACGCCCAACCTGAACGGCGACTACTTGAGCGACGCAGCGGCCGCGCAGGTCGGGGGCCTGGGAATGGCCCCCGGTGGCAACGTGGGCGACGGGGTCGCCTGCTTCGAGGCCACGCACGGTACGGCGCCGAAATACGCGGGGCAGGACAAGGTGAATCCGTGCAGCGTGATCCTCTCGGGTGTGATGATGTTCGAGCATCTCGAGTGGAACGAGGCCGGACGACTCATCGTTCGCGGGATCGAGAACGCCATCAAGTCACGTCGCGTCACGTATGACCTGGCGCGCCAGATGCCCGGATCGACCGAGGTGAGCACCTCCGCGTTCGCCGATGGCATCATCGCGGGGATGAAGTAGCCGCATGCGCTTCTCGGTTCGTGACGCCGCGCTTCGCTCGCTCGACGTGCCGCTGCTTGCGATTGCCCTCGCGAAGGGTGCCCAGCTGGACGACCGCCTGACTGCGCTCGACGAGGCGCTTGGAGGTGCCATCTCGCGCGTGATCGACCGGCGTGACTTCCGCGCGGGGCGTGATGAGACGATGCACCTGGTCGGCTCCACGAAGGGGCCGCAGCGCATACTGCTCGTCGGCATGGGAGCGGTCACCGAGCGACCCGCCGCCGTCAGACGCGCCGCGATGATCGCTGCCCGATTCGCTCGACGCACCGGTGCACGGGAAATCGGATGGTATCACGGTGATGGCGATGAAACCGTCGAGAACGCGGTGGTCGGACTCTCGATGGGCGCGTGGGAATACACCGAGACGAGGACGCCACCGCCAGAGGACGAGCGTCGCGCGACGCCTGACGAGGGGGTCATCATCGTCGAGGAAGAACGGCGCGCAAAGCCGGAGTTGGAGACCGGAATCGCGATCGCCGAGGGCACGGCACTCGCCCGACGTCTGGCG
>DASTYE010000312.1:0-4148 GCA_035765135.1 Gemmatimonadaceae bacterium
TCCGGCTGCTCGGGGCGCGGACGGCGGTCGACGGTGTCGAGAAACGTCGGCGGGATGCGCTGGTCGCGAAGCCGCTGCGAGAGCGGGGTGCGGCTGAGACCAATTGCCTCCGGAAGGCTGCCGCCAAAGATGCCCTGAAGCGTGGAGGCCAGGCGCATCGCGTTGGCGTGACGAAGACGATAGACGAACAGCCGAGGTTCCTGTGACAGGGCCTGTGCGGCCTGCGGAAGCTCGGCGGCGCGCTGAGTCGTGAATCGCAGCAGCCCACCTTCATCAACGACCTGAATCCCGTTCGCCTCGGCGATCGTGCGCAGGAGCACTCGCACACTGTCCGCGGGCACTGGCTGACGCAGCCTGAGCGTGATGCGCCGCGCGGGCAGATCGGCGAACACAACGTTGAGATCGGCGGCCTCGGCGAGCGCCGTAAGGACCGTTCGAATGTCAGCGTCCTCGAAGTCCACGACCACGCCTTGTGGCGTCATGCGCGCTGGCGGCGGTTGTTGCGCCGAAGCCTGCGATCCGATCAGGAGCGCCGCGACGAGTATCATCGCGCGCAGCGGGAGTAGTCGGTTCATGTCAACTCCCCGCCTTGGCGAGAGAGAGTTCGACGCGCGCGCCCCGTTGAGTGCGGAACGTCGCTCGACCGGGCGCGACATCGGCGAGCGTCATGCCTCCCACGGTTTCGCCGAGTCGAAGCGTTTTCGGCACTTCGCTCGGGAGCTGATAGACGACGAAGCTCTTGCCCCCGGGACGGATGACCGTACCGAGCAGGCGGACTGCTTCAGGTGGCACGGCGATCGCGCCCGCCGACGCGTAGGATTCAACCGCCCGGGCGCGCGCCGCCGGCAACTGGCGGTCTGCGCTGAACGGGTCGTTGTCGATCGGACGCACATCACCGCGAGGCGAGCGAGCGATGGCCATCGACTCGAGCGTCTCCGCTCTCACCGCTACGGGGGAGCCATCGGCCGTCGGCAGCGGATCGAGCCTAACGGCTCGCCAGGTGGCGATGCCGGCAACGAGCGTCGCCGAGGAAAACGCCACCAGAGCGGCGAGAGAAAGACCCGTCGGCATCGAGAACGGACGGGACATTGCCGTGCGTGGCATCAGCGGCTCCCTGGCGGCGGGGCCGCCTGCGGATCGGTGGACGCGTCGTGGGACGCCCGCTGCGATAGACCGGTGACGGTCATTCTGAGTGTCACCGTTCCATTGTTCTGGCTGGCGCCCGGTGCCGGCGCGATCACGATGCGCTCGGCTCGCGCCAGCTTGGGACCGTTCTCGAGCGCACGAAGGAGCTCGACGATCTCGAGCACGTTTCCGGTGGCCGCGATGTCCACCGCGGCGACAGCAGCGCTGTCGGCGACTGCGATAGTCTCGCTTTCGTCGACATCGACGCCGCTCTCGGCGGCACGAGCCGCGACGTAGCTGCCGAGCTGCGCCGAGGCGGCCACGGCATCCGCGGCCTCGAAGAGACGGGAGCGCTCCTCGGCGAGAGCGGAACGCCCGTGTTGAACCAGCTGGGCGTCTCGTGGTGCATCGCGCAGGGCGCCGAGCTCTCGCGCCAGGAGCGAGCGTTGACTGTCGAGCTCCTCGCCGGCCGCGCTGAGGGCGCGCTGGTACGGGCGGACCACCAGCAACAGGAACAGCGCCGGAAGCACCACCCACGCACCAAGGCGAAGGGCGCGACGGTCGCGGGGTCCGAGCGTCGGCCACCTCATGGAGCGTCTCCCGTTAGGCGTACCGAGAGCGTGAAGCGTTCCACCTGACCGATTTCGTCACGAATCTCCCGCCGGATTGATCCCTGTGCGCGAACGGCGAGCGCCGCCGGCGCCCGGGCCATCGCCTCGAAGACCGGTGCCGCCCGACGCGCGACACCCTCGAGAACCAGGCTGTCGCCTTCGGCGCGGAGGGAGAGCAGGTGCGCATCGCGCGGCAGGTACTCGGCAACGAGCGCGATCGCATCGGACCAGCGCGGCGCGCTCACCTCTGCCGATCGCAACGCCGCGATCCGTTCGGCAAGGAGCGTCACCGTGTCGCGCGTGGCCAGCACACCGGCCAGGCGCCCGCGGAGCTCGAGCCGCTGTGCGGAGACCGCGGCGAGCTCGCGTTGCACGCCCCAGAGCTCCAACGCGCCGGCTACCGCGAGGAGAATGGCGCTCGCGGCAAGCACCTGCACCGCCCGTCGCGTGCGTTGACGACGACGCTCCGCCCGCAACGGCTCGGGCATGAGCATCGGGCCTTGCGTGTCCTGAGCGAACTGGGCGGCGAGGACCTCCGGGGGCGCAGGTGATTCGGGAGTGCCTGGCATCGTCAGGCGGATACCGGCGGCCGTGAGAGACCTCGCGATCGGCTCGGCCAGGCGCGGCTCGCCGAGCAGCACGATTTCCTTGCGCTCCGCCAGCGTATCGATGAGGGGCCGCTGCTCCGACCCGTCACTGCGGAGGCGGCGCAGCCCGGTGAGTTGACCGTGCTCGACGGTGAGCACCTCCACGTGCCCGTCGAGAATCGCCACGACCGTGCGGTGTTCGGCGGACTCGTCAGGCTCCAGCTGTTGTGCCGCCATTGCCCAGGCCGTCGCCGATGGGACAATGGTCGTTACCACGCACCCGGCCGTCAGAGCGGCGTCGTGAATGGCATCGATGAGCGTGGCGGGTGCAGCCGCCGCGAGTACCGACGCGCTGCCTGGTCGCGCCCCGCGCACGGTGCACACACCTACGACGTGGGCGTTCGCGCCGACCGGGAAGTAGCTGGTGACGTCGCGGCTCACGACCCGCTGAATCTCATCGCTGCTCAAGCCGGGCATGTCGATCAGCCGGCAGTGCACGAGCGGCGGGAGGAGAGCGACGGCGACCGACGCGCGCGCGTTGCCATATACGGTCCGCATCTCGCGCAGCGCTTTCGTTAGCGCTTCGGCGACGCCCGCAAAGGGCTCGCCGCCGTCGGCCGCCGTGACCTGATATTCCTGATGACGTACTCTGCCGTTTCCTCCCGGCTGAACCACGATGATTCGGTCAGGCGCAACCGCGGCACTGATCGTGATCGAGTGCGAGCCTGTCCGTGTCATGGCGATATCCTCCGCCAGGCGACGCGAACGCCGTTGTCTTTCACCATCAGCGCTTCGCCACGCGCCCGCTCGACGCCGTCGAGCGTCGAGGCGATGCTCGTTACATGTAGCTCCTGCGTGTCCAGCACCGATGCCTCGGCAAGTGCTGGCAGCGCCTCGAGCAGCCGTCTCCTCGCGCCGAACGACAGCTCCTGCGCGAAGCTGTTCAGGTTGCGAAAGCCCCCACGACGGCGATGGCGCATGATCAGCGCGACGCTCTCGTTAGTCATCCCCGGGAGCGTGATCAGCACGGGGGGCGCGGCACGGTTGAGGTTCACCCGCCCACTCCCGACCACGGTGAGGTATGGCCGCATCACGGCATACAGTGCGTCGCCAACGCCCGCGACGTGGCGCACGGTGGCCACATCCGGGAACGGCGCATTTGCTGGAAGCACGGCGCTGCCGGCACGCAAGTAGTCAGCGCGCTCGGCGCCTCGAGACCGATGCAGGTCGTCTCCATCGCGCCAGTCGAGGATTGCCTGAGCCACGCGGTCGGCGCGGCCGGCGTCCACGCGCAGGGCCACCAGAAAGCGGCGGAGCTGCTCCTCGGTGGCCAGGTTGAGGTTCAGCGATTCGCCCAGGTCACGCATGACCACGTCGTAGCGCAGCTCGCCGAGACGAACGGGCTCGACGCCTAACGTCGTCAAGGGGAGCCACGGATCTCCAGCCACCTGACCAGCCTGTCCCGCCGCAATGAGGGCGCGGAGGAGCCGTGTGCGCGCGTCCTCCAGGCCGCCTAACGCGACGGCCCGACCCGCAGCCTGCTCGAGCGCGTTGGCCGCGGAGCGCCGCGTCGCGCGTGCGGCGACGCTCGTCTCCAGGGCGAGCAGGGACGTCAACGTCAGAAGTGCCAGCGCCGCAAGCAGCGCGAAGCCACGGCGGGGCCGACGAGCGCGGGGCGCGATCACTGTCCCCCCACCATCGCGACGGTCACCGGAACGCGCAGCAGCGGCGCGAGGCGATCCGAGGCGCTCGCCGCGAATCGAAGCTCGACGCCCTGCGGAATCGTCGCCGAAGAGAGCCAGGTGCGCATCCACTCGCGCTTGCC
>DASTYE010000313.1:0-7301 GCA_035765135.1 Gemmatimonadaceae bacterium
GTCCCCGAGATCATCCTCTGGAACACTCTGTATCCAACCGGCATTGAGGGCTTCCTCGCCCCGCGCGGACAGGCGACGCCGGATTACCTCTGGGAGACCACACCGCGCCCGGGACGGCGCTGGCGGTCGCTGATGCAGCCGCTCTCACAGTCCGGAATCGATCTGACCCGCGTGGAGCAGATCGAGTTCTGGACCATGATCGAGACGGATCCCGCGAAGCGCGAACGCAACCCCACGATCGTGCTCGACTTCGGCGACATCTCCGAGAACGCGGTGGCGTTTCGCCCGGAGACGCTCTTCGTCACCGGAGCCGACTCGGCGTTTCGTGGGCGCGCGCTCACCGGCTACGACGTCATGGATTCGGAGCGCGACGAGATCACCCGCTCCTTCGACGCCGCGACCGATGATGTCGGCTTGCCCTCAGATCGTGCCGACACGCTCATTCGCGTTACCGCTGCCGACACCGCGCGACTGCTGGACGCGGAGCTGTGTCTCGGCGGCTCGGTGATCGCGGAGCTGGGGGACACGCGGCACAACTGCTCGATCCGGAATCGCCGGCTGGACGAGGAGGATCTCGATCTCGATGGCGTGCTCAACATGAGCGGCCCCGAGAACGCGAACGAGCGGCTGATGCGCTATGTCATCGATCTCGCCGATCCCGAGAGCGTGACGAAAGTGGGACTCTGCCATCACCACCCGAGCGATCGGGCGCGTACCGGGCCGCGCACGTTCTGCTGGGCACTGGTTCGCGTGCCGCTGTCGTCGGCAGAGCTGATCAACGACCCGCTAATCAGGCGCATTCGTGCAGCACGCCTGACGATCGTCTCCGGCGATGCAGCCGATACGTCGTTCACGTACACGCCGATCTCGCGGTTCCGCTTGTTAGGCGCGCCGTGGGTCAAGCGCGCGACGACCCCGCTCACCGGCATCGCCGGCACGCGCGAGACGGGTCTCGGCTCCATCCAGGCGACGGTCATCGGTACGCTCGACGCCGGGACCACCGGTATTCGGTACCAGCCCCCGCCGGGTGTCGCCGAGTCGCCTGACGACCGCACCGCCGACGTCGCGACGGAGCGTACGCAGGTGAACGAGAAATCTCTTCGTTTGCTCACGACCGCGCTCGACGTCAACCAGCGCGCGGAGGCTTACTATCGGTTTCCCGAGGGCGACAAGAGCTTCATGGGGTACCGGTCTCTGCGTGTGTGGGCACGCGGGCGAGGGAAGGGGTGGGGGGCGAATGGGGACCTTCAGTTCTATGTGCGCGTTGGTCGCGATGCGGACAACTTCTATCTCTATCGCTCCCCGGCGAATGTGGGCCCGGATTCAACGGCGTGGCTGCCCGAGCACGTCATCCAGTTCTCCAGGTTCTATCGTCTTCGCACCCAGCTCCAGAACGCCTTCCTTCGTGGAGGCGATTCGCTCGCCTGCTCGGGAGTCGATCTCGCGCTGATCGAGGCGAGTCAGCCGCCGACAGCGCCGGGAAGCCGCCGCTTCGCTGCCTGCGAGGATGGCTACATCGTCTATACCGCCAACCCCGCGATCACGCCGCCCAACCTCGCTGCCGTGCAGGAGCTGTCGGTCGGAATCGTCCGCTTGAGTGCGGCCGGCGGTGGCGTCGGCGGTCCCATCAGTCCGCTCGATACCCTCGAGCTCTGGATCGACGACGTGCGACTCGGCGAGGTCGTCGATGACGCAGGGTACGCCGGCCAGTTCGGGGTCACCGTCGCGGCGTCGGATCTGGGATCGATGACGGTGAACGTCAGCCGCCGCGATCACAACTTCCGTCAGCTCGGGGAAGCGCCGTCGTACGTCACCGACGATCAGCTCAATCTGAGCTCGTCGCTGCGGCTCGACCGACTGCTTCCGCGCGCGCTCGGGCTGGCCATTCCCGTCACGATCAACCACGCCTCGTCAGGCACCGATCCGTTTTTCCTCGCGCGCTCCGACATCTCGGGGCCCGATCTGGAGGGATTGCGAAAGCCGAAGACGTCGGCAACGTCGTATACGGTCGCGCTGCGGCGTGCGGCGCGGCAGGGCGGCGGCTTCACCGATCTCCTGCTCGATAATCTGTCGGTCCAGTCCGCCTATACGACTGGAGCTCAGCGCAGCGAGTACCAGACCGGCGACGCTTCATCCTTCACCGGATCGGTGGACTGGGACTTCTCGCGCGGCGATGGCGAGGGGCGACGCATGCCGGGGTGGGTGCGCGGCGCCATCAACGCGCTGCCCGGCTGGTTGCGTGAAAGCGCGGCTCTGCGCGGCCTGCGCGACGCGAGCGTCCGCTTTTCTCCGGCCGCCATTCGCCTCACGAGTGGATGGGCACGCGCCGAGGACAGGCGTGCGTCCTTTGCGCTTCCGGTGTTCGTCGCGGAGGACACGGGTCGCACGGTCGCCTCGTCGCGGCACGATTGGCGGAATCGCGCTCTCGTCGAGCTTCGTCCGGTCGACGCCCTCATGGCGCGCATCGATGTCAACTCGGTGCGGGATCTTCGAAATTACGGCGACGACACCGACGTCGCCGTCGTCGCCGGCTTCGAGCGCGCGGAGCTCTTTGGTCTCGACGTGGGGCTCGAGCGCGAGCGGCAAATGCAGGGCGCGCTCCGGTTCGCTCCCGCGGTCGCGGCCTGGCTCCGTCCGAGCTTCGAAGTCGCGAGTACGTTCACGATGTTCCGCGATCCCAACACCAGCAGGCTCCTTCGCGCCGGGGGGGACACCGGTGAGCTGCGACTCCCACGGCGACTGTCGAACTCACAGATTCTCTTGGCGACAGCCGCCGTCGACCTCGGTGGCGCGATCGGCCGTTACGCGGGCGACTCGGGAATTGCGCGAAGGATCGCGAACGCCATCCAGCCGGTGCGGCTCAGCTGGACGCGCGAGATGCGATCGCTGTTCGACGAGACGCCCTTCACGCCCGGGTTTTCTTATCAATTCGCATTCGGCGGGATCGAGGACTTTCGGTCGTTGGGCGACGTCCTCGCGACCAGCGCGGGAGTGGCGCGGGGGCTGACCGTGGATCACACGCTGTCGCTCCCATTCGGGGCCAGTCTCACGCAGCATTACCAGCGAACGGTCAACAACACCTGGACGCGTCGCGCCCAGGATGCGCAGTCGATGCTCGAAGCGCGATCGGTGACATTCCCCGACGTCGCGTTGCGATGGACCTTTCGGCCGGGTTTCCTGTCGGTCATCGTTTCATCGGTGAGCACGGAGGCTCGCGCGTCGATCACGCGGGCGAGCAGCTTTCAGCCGGCCCTTCCCGGCGGGGGAATCACCCTCTCCGGCGTGCGCACGGAGCTCGAGACGCGGCAGTATCCGTTGCGCGGCACTCTCTCGTGGAATCTCTTTGGTGGCTTCACGACCTCGGCGGGGTGGCTGCACACGACGCGGCGCGAGTTGCGCGCCGGAGGTACGAGCGAAGGCGAGCAGAACGACGTGACGGCCGACATCAGCAAGTTGTTCGCCCTTCCACAGTCGTGGGGCCTTCCATCGAGCGTGCTCCGCGCTTACGTCGGCATGCAGCGCATCAGCACCGAGACCGTCTTTCTCGCCGATACCACCGAGCGGCGCATCGCCGACAACGGCCGCTGGGCGCTGAACGCCCGCGCCGAAACCGATGTCGCCGAGAATGCGTCGTTCTCCCTGTCGGCATCGCGGACGGTGACGTACGATGAAGTGAACGATCGCCGGTTCACACAGTTCGTGCTGTCGGCGGTGCTGCAGCTTCAATTCTTCGCGGGGGAGCTCAAGTGAGGACTCGAACAGGAACGAGGACCAAGGAGTGAGGAATTCCATCCGAGAGTTCGCGAGGCGTACGCGGAGCCACTTCGTGGATTTCCTCAGTCCTTTGTCCTCGTTCCTCATTGTGTGCGCTCCGCTGTTAGCGGGTTGCGAGACTGCTGAGTCCTTCGCCGCGAAGACGGCGTTCAGCGGTGCACGGGCCATGGAGTACATTCGCGCGCAGCTCGAGTTCGGACCGCGCGTCCCGGGAACCGAGGCGCATCAGCGCGCGGGTGACTGGATCGTCGCGCAGATGCGGACGCGTGCGGACACGGTCATCGAGCAGCGGTTCTCGCACGTCACGTCGGATGGCGACACGCTGCCGATGCGCAACATCTTCGCGCGCATCAAGCCCGCGGCCACCGAGCGCGTACTGTACATCGCGCATTGGGACACTCGCCCCATCTCGGAACGCGCCTCGAATCCCGCGGACCGCGCGCAGCCCGTGCCCGGCGCGAATGACGGAGCGTCAGGCGTCGCGCTATTGATGGCGGTCGCCGACGTGCTGAAGACGACGCCGCCCACGTGGGGAGTGGATCTGCTCTTCGTCGATGGCGAGGACTATGGTGAGTTCGCCGCCGGGCATGACGTCCTCATCGGCTCGAAGTACTTCGCGCAACATCTCCCGGCGCCCGACTATCGCCCGCTATTCGGCGTGGTCTGGGACATGATCGGCGACGCCAACCTCGGGATCTACCAGGAAGGGCACTCGGTTCGCCGCGCCCCGGAGATCGTGTCGCGCGTCTGGCAGACCGCGGCCGACCTCGGCTACTCGCGGTTCTTCGTGCCGCGTGTCGGCGAGTCGATCACGGATGATCACGTTCCGCTGCTCGACGCCGGTCTTCGTGTGATCGATGTCATCGACATCGAGTTCGTTGCCCACCACACACCGTTCGACACGATCGACAAGGTGAGCGAGCGGAGCATGCAGATCGTCGGTGACGTGGCGGTGAGGCTACTGCAGTGAAAGGGTGTCGAGGATGTCGAGCGTGTCGAGGATGTCAACGTGAAAACCCTCGACACCCTCGACACCCTTGACACCCTTGACTACCTGCGCCTCACGCGACCTATATTGCTGATGGCGCTGAAGCCACGAGGACTGTATGTCCAACAGGACCGTCTTTGTTGTGACCAGGGCCGCTCTGGTGTGTGCGGTTCCTGGACTGTTGAGCGCGCAGGGCGCGCGCTCGGCCGCGGCCGATCCCCCGGCGACTTACCAGCTGACCGGAGTAATCACCGACGCGGCCCGCGAACCGGTCCCCGACGCGGAGGTGACGGCGGCCGACGGGAGCGTCAGGGCCCGCGGCGCTGTGACCGACGCGCGAGGACGCTTCAATCTCGGACGGTTCCCGGCCGGCCCTCTTTCCTTGCGCGTGCACCGAATTGGCTACGAAGCGCGCGCTATCAAGATAGAGGTCGGCGCCGGTGGACAGCCGACTTCAATCGAGATAGTCCTGTTGGCGGTGCCGGCTGAGCTGGCGGCCGTTTCCGTCACCGCCGATGCGTCGGGGCGTCTCCGCGAGTTTTACCAACGGAGACAGGACCGCGCCGCGTTCGCGCGGTTTCTCGATAGTGAGGACATTCGACGTCGCGGGCCAGCGAACGCAAGCGATCTCTTCCGGACTGTGCCGGGGGTCAGTATCAAGAACAACCCCTCCGCCGGCGGCAATGCGATTCGCATTCGCAACTGCCAGCCTATGGTGTGGGTGGACGGGCAACGGTCACCCGGCGCCGAGCTCGACGAGGTCATTCGCCCTGAAGAGATAGCCGCGATTGAATTCTATCCGTCCTCCGCGGGAACCCCGGCGCAATACCTCGAGCGCGGGAACCGGCTCTGCGGTCTGATTCTCGTCTGGACCAAGACCCAGTAGGACAAGCGAGATCGACTCCTGCGAAAAGCCCCCCGGGAATCCGGGGGGCTTTTCCTTTCCTCCTGTCAAAGAGCACGCCTTACCGCACGCCGCAGCTTGCTCCGGGGTAAGTCGGTGCCGCCTGGGGCGCAGTGTCCCAGTACACCCTCGTCGTAAACTCGTCCGCGCCCTGCCGGGCGATAGCCGCCTCAACGTTCGCCGAATTTACGGAGTGCTCGCGGACGGAGTACTCGTAGCGCCTTGGCACCGTGTTGATGATGGCCGCGGGCCCTGGTTTTACCGTCTCTGGCACGCAGGTGCGCCGCCATTCCGACCACCCCTCCACTCCGTCGGCGAAAAGCGCGATCCACTTCTGGAGGGCGATCTGCCTGAGCCCAGGGGTACCGCCCTGGTACGCAATCTCCGGCCGTGCCAGATACGCATCAATGGCAGCCTCGTCGGTTACGCCCCACTGCTCCATCGAGGCGCGAATGCCCTGCTCATATAACGCTGCCGCGTCGTCGGTGATCCAGCCGCGTTCCGCCGCTTCGGCGAGTATGAAAGAGACTTCCGCGTACGTCATGATGAAGTTCGGGGTCGTCGCTCCGTTCAGCGACGTGCAACCGACGCAGAAATCGTCAGTGGAATAGAAGATCTGCCCCGGGCGGGAAGTAACCTTCGCCAAAGCCAGAGACGCATTCGGCTCCAAGCCGTTGGGCATACCGGCGTACTTGGGCGGGTTGGTCGGGCAACCGGGTGCTGCCGGATTGACGAAGCACTGAGTCGGCTGGGCATACACGCCCAAACGAGGATCGTCGAACGGCACCATCTGGTCCGCCAGAGTCTTCGACAGACGGTGATCATCGCGGCTCTTGTTGTTGACCGACCACGGATTGTCGTACACGCCGTCGCCGGGCCACTTCATCTGCGCGTTATCCGCGTTGGACTCTATGAGTCCGCCGGGGTCGTCGATCGCCGCGTTCAGCTCTGCCTGGGCGGTCGGGGCATCCACGTTAGCCAGACGCATCGCGTACCGCGCGCGGAGCGAATTCGCGAAGCGACGCCACTGGTCACCATCGCCGCCATAGATGGGATCCGCACTGCCAAGATCTCGCGAGCCGCCCGAAGCCATGGCGGTCGCCGCCTCCTCCAAATCGTTGAACAGCCCAGCGTAAATGTCCCTCTGCGCATCGTAGGCCGGAAGGATGATCGGTTCCGGGGCGTCTCCTTGAAGCGCCTCGGAATAGGGAATATCGCCCCAGACATCGGTCATATGCGCGAATAACAGGCTGCGCATCACCTGAGCGGGTCCCCAGATGAGGGGTTCATCATCCGCCTTCCCCACGTCCACCACAGCCTGAAAGTTCTTCAGGTCCGCTGTGTACCCGTTGATGAAGCTGCCGTCGGTGACAGTGGCGTCGAGGCGGCTGTACGTATCTTCGTCGGTATATTGGGCCTCAGCAAGCTGCTGCCCCGTAAGCACCGGGCCGGTCATGTTCATCGGGGTCCTGCCGAACCAGCGCTGCATGCTCACGCGGGTGGCAAAGGTGAACACGGACGGTGCCGGCGCCGTCGTTGGATTGTTCGGATCTTCGTTGACCCGCACCAGGTCGTCGGTGTCGCACGCGCCCCAGGCGAGCGTGGCAACACCGATACCGGCGAGTCCAAGCCATC
>DASTYE010000314.1:0-4630 GCA_035765135.1 Gemmatimonadaceae bacterium
GGGCAGAAGAATTCCTGGATTCAGGATCCCGAACGCCATCGGCATCGTCGCGCGGTCGCTCACCAGGATGCGAACGCGCCCCTCGAGCCCTAACGAGGCGGGCAGCACCGATGCCAGAACGCCCCAGGGCTCCCCGGTCGCCGGCCTGGCGCTCTTCGAGATCCGCCACACGCGAACGTGGCCCAGGACCATCGGAAGCGCGACGAGCATCATGCCGACGCACCAGACCAGGAACGCGATCCGTCCCCAGTCGCGCGGTGCGTCGGACGCCTCGAGCGCGGTGGCCGACGACGCGACCGCCGACTCGGCCGGCGGAGCGTCGAGCTGAGCCGGCGACAGCGCCTCCGGGAGCTGGACGATCCCCGCGTCAGCGAGCGGGGCCTCGGCTTCCGGCGGCGGCAACACCGGCACGCGCCAGGCGGGAAGCGATGCCGACAATAAAGGAATCGCCAGCATCCCCGCGATCGCGACGAGCCACACCAGGTGGCGCGTCGAGGCCGAAGATCGACGCCATCCGAGCGCCGCCGCGCCGGCAATCAGAAACAGAGGAGCGCCGCGCACCGTCGCGGCGAGGAGCGCCGCGATCCATGGGTGTGACCACATCTGGCTCATCGTCCCTCCACCTTGGCCTTGTCGATCAGGCGCTGAAGCTGGTCCAGCTCCTCGTCGGTCATTTTCGACGCGGACATGTCGAGGAGCGCCGCGACGGCCTGGGATGCCGAGCCGTCGAAGAAGGTGCGAAGCACCTGCCGGAGCGCCGACTGACGCGCGGCGTTGCGCGGCACCGTCGGCAGGTACACGTAGCGCGGTCCGTCGTGCTCGAAGCGGAGGTGCCCCTTCTCCAGTAAGACACGGAGCAGGGCGCGCACGGCGGAGTATGTGGGTGGGTCAGGGAGCGCCTCCAGCACCTCGGCGGCGGTCGCGCGCCCCCTCGCGTAAATCACATCCATGATCTGCCGCTCTCGGCGAGAGAGGGAGGGACTCTGGGCAGGGGTCATGGTTTCTCCCGGATGTTGAAAATACAGCAGGGTGCTAGAGAATTAGCATTACCGGGAATTTCGTCAATAGCGCGTCTGTAAGGATTGTGCGAAGGGACGTCGGGATTCGGAGAGGGCGGCTGCCGCTCAGTCCCGACGCAGCTCGATCGCGGCCGCGGCCCGCTCCGGTATCGGTAGGCCCAGCAGCGCGCCGACCGTCGGCGCAACCTGTGTGATGGCGATCGTCTGGCTGAGTCGGCCGTTGGTGGTGCCCCTCGCGACGAGAACGAAGGGCACGAGCCGGTCCCCCGGATGGGCAGTGCAATGCGTGTGCGTCGGGAGCTCACCAGTGGTGCAACCCTCTCCATGACCGCCCCCGTGATCGGCGGTGATGATCACCGCCGTCTGTCCGGCATCCACCGACGTCGCGACATGGCTCCAGAGGTTCGCGATCGCGCTGTCTACCCGCGCGAGCGCAGCGCGGTACGCGGGAGTGAGAGCGCCGTCGCCGCCGATCCATCCGTACGTGTGGCCGGCGAAATCGGCGTCAGGGAAGTGCACGAACATCATCCGCACCGTCGAATCCGCGTCGAGGACTCCAATCGCCGCGTTTGTGAGCAGCGGCGCATCGCCGTCGGTCGCGATCAACGTGTCCACCTCGAAGAACGCCTGCGTCTCCTCGCGCTGCGCGGACGGAATGAGAGACATTCCGGCGACGGCGGCCGAGCGGATGCCGGCGCTCCGGGCCCAGGCGAACATGGGGGTCATCCCGTTGATCCGCATCACCGCGGCGACGCCGGCATCCATCGTGTTCATCGTGATGCCGTTCTGCGTGACGTCGCGTCCCGTCAACATCGAGAGATGCGCGGGAACGGTGAGCGCGGGGAGCACCGTGTGCATCGCATCGGTCCAGACGCCGCGGTGCGCGAGCATTTGGACAGTCGGGAGATGCGGCAGTGCGTCGCCACGGACGCCGTCGAGCGAGATGAGCAGAACGCGCTGAGCGGTTACCGGATAATCCGGGACCGGAGCCATCCTTTGATCAGCGCAACCGACGAGCGCGACGATGGCCAGCGCTCGGAACGTGCCGTGAACAGAAGGCATGCTGGCATGCAATCGGGTGAGACCGGAGGGGGATGCGCGCGCGCAAGGGGAGGACGAGAGTGTGCGCGCGGCGGTCACGCGTCGGCATGATAGCGTGCGGCACGTTGTCAGCTTGTGATGAATGACCCCCTCGAATAGCTTGCCGCCCGCATGGGCTCCTCCCGATTCGCGAGCGTCATCTTCGACTGCGATTCGACGCTATCGGCGATCGAGGGCATCGAGGAGCTTTCTCACGGTCACCGTGAGGAGATCGCGCGTCTCACCGAGTCGGCAATGCGCGGAGAAGTTCCCCTCGAGGATGTGTACCGTCGCCGTCTCGAGCTCGTGCGTCCGACGCGCGATCAGGTGAACGCGCTCGGCGAGCACTACATCCGCGCGCTCGTTCCCGATGCGCGTGAGACGGTCGCCGCTCTGCTCGCCGAGAACATCGAGGTGCGCGTGATGTCGGGAGGTATCCGCCAGGCGGTGATTCCGCTCGCCCTCGCGCTCGGTCTCCCCGAGCGCGCCGTGGCCGCGGTGGACGTACATTTCGACGAGAACGGCGACTACATCGGATTCGATCAGGCATCGCCGCTCACGCGCTCGGGCGGCAAGCGCATCGTACTGGAGCGGTGGCTGCCCGAGCTGTCGCGGCCGATCATGGTCGTCGGTGACGGCGCGACGGATCTGGAGGCGCGCCCTCCCGCGGATCGCTTCGTCGCGTTCTCGGGTGTGGTCGAGCGGCCCGCGGTAATCGACGCCGCTGACGACGTCGTGCGAACGCCGTCGCTCGCGCCGGTGCTGGTGCTGGCGCTGGGGGGTGTCACGCCTCGGGATCTCGCCGCCCGCGAGGTATTTGATTTGGGAAAGAGCTTATTGCGCATTTGAATGGGCCGTGGGCCAAGGGCCATGGGCCATGGGGAGGGTCAAGGATTTCCGTGACCGCTCACCCTTGGCCCTACCCTTGGCCCCTGGCCCTTGGCCCCTGACCCGTACTCAATGTTCGGCAAATTCTTTCTTCCCGGCCCAACTGAGGTCCGTCCCGAAATCCTCGCCGCGCAGACGCGGCCGATGATCGGGCATCGTGGCAAGGCGATGGAGGAGCTCATCGCGTCGCTCGAGCCCGGCCTCCAATACGTTTTTCGCACCACGCGCCCCGTTTACATCTCGTCGTCGTCAGCCACTGGCCTGATGGAGGGGGCGGTGCGCAATGCGGTGCGCCGGAAGGTGCTGTCGCTGGTCAATGGTGCGTTCAGCGAGCGCTTCCACCGCATCGCTGTCGCCTGCGGCGTCGAGGCCGATATCCTCGAGGTACCACTCGGTGAGGGACACACACCCGAGATGCTCGAGCACGCACTTGGCCGCGCCGATTACGATGCGGTGACCGTCGTGCATTCGGAGACTTCGACCGGCGTGCTCAACCCGATCGCGAAGCTCGCCGCCGTCGCGCACGCAAAGGGAGACGTCGTGCTCCTCGTCGACAGCGTCACGGGCATTGCCGGCTCGCCGGTGGAGACGGATGCGTGGGCGCTCGACTTCGTGCTCACTGGGTCGCAGAAGGCGCTCGCGCTTCCGCCGGGCCTCGCCTTCGGCGTGGCACGCGCGTCGCTTCTGGAGCGGGCGAAGGCGAAGAAGGACCGCGGGATCTATTTCGACTTCATCGAGTTCGAGAAGAACATCGCCAAGAATCAGACGCCGAACACGCCGGCGCTTCCGCTGTTCTATGCCCTTGCCGCACAGCTCGAGGCAATCCGGCGCGAGACGATCGAGATGCGGTGGGAGCGCCACGCCGCGATGGCGCGACGCACCTGGGAGTGGGCGGATCAGATGAAAGGGCGAGGGCTCGATGTGCGGGTGCTCGCGCCTGAGGGGTACCGGTCGTCCACCGTCACGTGCCTGACGGTGCCGCCGGGAAAGACGGGGTCGGCCGTGACCGCGGCGCTCAAGCAGCGTGGCTTCACGATTGCGTCCGGCTACGGCTCGTTGAAGGACGCAACGATCCGCATCGGTCACATGGGTGATCACACGGTCGAGGAGCTCGACGTGTTGTTAGGCGAGCTCGAGCAGGTGTTGACCTCATGACGGCGCCATTGCGGGTCCTGGTCGCCGATGCGATTGCCTCCGATGGCCTCGCGCCGCTGCGCGACGATCGGCGCTTCGAGCTGGTGAACAAACCCGGTCTCTCCGGCGATGCGCTGGCCACCGCGATGGCGGACGTCGACGCCGTGCTCGTGCGGAGCGCGACGAAGATCACGCGAGAGTCACTGTCGAAGGCGGAGCGGCTCAAGGTGATCGGCCGTGCCGGTGTTGGCGTCGATACCATCGACGTAGACGCCGCGACGGAGAAGGGGATCGCCGTACTCACCGCGCCATCGGGCAATACGATTTCGGCGTGCGAGCTCACGTTCGCGCTGCTCCTGGCGCTCGTCAGGCGCGTGCCGGCGGCGGACCGGTCGATGCACGAAGGGGCGTGGGACCGCAAGAGCTTCGGCGGCGTGGAGCTCTATGGCAAAACGCTCGGCCTCATCGGGGCGGGGCGCATCGGCGGTGAGGTGGCGAAGCGCGCGCGC
>DASTYE010000315.1:0-2840 GCA_035765135.1 Gemmatimonadaceae bacterium
GTGGACTGCGCCCAGATCTGACCATGCGGATGCGGGTTGCTGCACCCCATGAGCTCACCTTTGTTCTCGAAGATCTGGACGTGCGCGATGTCCGGCCGCGATGCCAGCTGGTCGAACTCCTGAGCCCACACGTCGACCACCGCGCGAATCGCCGGGGCATCCATCTCGGCGAGCGTCAGATCGTGACGCGGACAAAAGCAGACCACGCGGCACACACCGGATTCCGGGTGCGCGATCAGGAGACCATCGACGTTCACATCGGGGGGCGGGGCCCCGCGTTCGGGACGCAGCGCGGGGAAGTCGTTGTCGAAGACGAACGTTCCCGTGTAGCTCGGGTTCTGGTGTCCGCCCGCGCGCGCATTGCCGGGACAGAGATAGCACGCGGGGTCGTACTCCGGCCGTACGTGATCGGGCACGCGCTCAAGGCGCCCCTGCCAGGGCCGTTGTGTTCGATGCGGCGAGACGAGCACCCATTCGCCCGCGAGGGGGTTGAAGCGGCGATGCGGACGCGCTGACAGCGCACCGAGGTCGGCGCGCGCGAGATCACTCACGATCGACCTTCCGCTGCATGCGTGCCTGGACGACGACCACGGCGAGCAGGAACGCTCCGCGGATCACCCATTGCCACCAGGGACTCAACGTCCCCTCGAGATTCAACAGGTTGAGGATGACGCCTAACAACAGCACACCGGTGAGAGTGAGGCCAGCGCCCCCCTGGCCCCCGGTGAGCACCGTCCCTCCGACGACGACCGCCGCGATCGCGTCGAGCTCCCATCCCATCCCCGCCACCGGCTGTCCGGCGCCGAGTCGCGCGGCGAGAACGACGCCGGCGAGGCCGGCGAGGGCGCCGCTCAGGGCGTAGGTGGCGATGACGACACGATCGACCTTGAGCCCGAGCAGGCGCGCCGCTCCCTCCTCATCGCCGACGGCGTAGACGTGACGGCCGAAGGTCGTGTAGCGGAGAACGACCCAGCCTAACGCGTAGGCGAGCAGGAGCAGCACCACCGGCACGGGAATCGGGCCGATCCAGCCACGACCGAGCCACGTCAATCCTGTCGCATCCGGAGCGACGGCCACCGACTGCTCGCTGGTCGCGGCCAGCGCCACGCCGCGAGCGGCGATCATCATCGCCAGCGTCACCACGAAGGGCTGGATTCTCGCCTTGGCGATGACGAGCCCGCTCGCCATTCCGACCAGCGCCGCGCTCCCGACGCCGGCGGCTATCGCGACCAGCGTTCCGCGCGGCGAAAGCGCTGCCGCGACGACGCCAGCGACCGCCAGGAGCGCGCCGACCGACAGGTCGATGCCGGCCGTGAGGATGACGAACGTCATCCCCAACGCCACGAGGCCAACCATGCTGTTCTGCCGGAGGACGTTGAGCAGGTTCTCCGGCGTGAGGAACGTCGCGTAGCGCGCGAAGCCGAACACGCAGGCGGCGACGAGCGCGATGAGCGCGCCCTGCTGCTGCATCACCATCAGGACTCGCCGGCGCCGTTCAGAGCGCGCGACGAGCGTGGTGGCGGATGTCGGAGAGACCGTCGCGGACATTCGACCTCAGACCAGTTTCGGTCGTTGAAAATACACGGCCACGACGATGATGGCGGCCTTGAGCACGAGCGACCAGGCGTAGGGGATCAGCAGCATATTGAAGCTGGTCGCGATCACCTGCATAACGAGCGCGCCCACCACGGTCCCGACGATGGTCGCTCGCCCGCCGGTGAGAGCGGTCCCGCCGACCACGGTCGCCGCGATGGCATCGAGCTCGATGTTGAGCCCGATCTTCGCGGCATCGCTCGCGCCAAGCCGTGCGGCCTCGAGGACGCCCGCGAGCGCGGCGAGGAGCGCGCACAGGGCGTACACGGTAATGATCGTCCGACGCACCGGAACGCCGGCGAGACGAGCCGCCTCGGGGTTGCCGCCCGCGGCGAGCACATAGCGGCCAAAGGGCGTCGCGCGCAAAGCGATCATCGCGACGATCACCACGAGCGCCGCGATGATCACCGGAACCGGTACGGGACCAAGGCGACTGCGGCCGAGCACCTCGAGCGTGGCATCGCGAACGGAGACGAGCTGCCCATCGTTGCTCAGCACTTGCGCCAGTCCGCGTCCGGCGATCAGCGTCGCAAGCGTGACGACGATCGGCTGAATGGCGCCGCGCGCGATGAGCGTTCCGTTGACGAGGCCCACCGCGATACCCGCGAGCAGCGCGAGCAAGAGCGCGATGGGCGTTCCGAGACCGATCTGCGTCGCGACCACCGCGCCGGCGATCGCCATCACCGACCCGACGGAGAGATCGATGCCGGCGGTGGCGATGACGAGCGTCATGCCGACCGCCACCAGGACCACCGATGACACCTGCCAGAGGATGTTCCAGGCGTTCGAGGCCGTCGCGAAATTCGGGGTGAAAATCGCGTTGACGCCGATGAGCACCACCAGCGCGACGACCGCGCCCATCGTCGGCCCGCCGCGAAGCGCTCGTGCGAAGGACGGAACCGGTCGCGCGGCGGCGGTCACGCGGCCGGCGCCCCCTCGACGGGCGAGGTCGCGCTCCCGCTCGCCATTGCGTGAACGATCGCATCCTGCGACAGCTCATCGTGCCCCAGCTCGGCGACGTCGCGCCCATCGCGCAACACGATCACTCGCGAGCTTCCTTCGACGAGCTCCTCGAGGTCCGAGGAAATCATCAGGACGCCGAGCCCGGTGGCGGCGAGCTCATCGATCAGCGTCTGGATTTCGCGACGGGCGCCAATGTCGATGCCGCGCGTGGGCTCATCGACGATGAAGAGCTCCGGCCGCGTGCACAGCCAGCGCGCCAGCAGCACCTTTTGCTGGTTGCCTCC
>DASTYE010000316.1:0-4813 GCA_035765135.1 Gemmatimonadaceae bacterium
TACCCCGGCGTCGTCCACCTCGACAACTGCACCATGTTCCATCCGGCCGGGAAGGTCCACGAGCCGAGCGTGTTCCACCGGCCGCCATTCGCCTGCTGGTTGACGTACACCGTCGCCAGCCGCTGGCCCGTGGAAGTCGTCACGACGAACGGTGTGCTCGGCGCACGATTGCTGCCGGAGGTCCACCACGCGTCGATCGTTCGCGCCGCCGGAGCGTCGAGATAGAACCAGAATGTCGCCGGATCGCTGATCGCCTGCGTCGAGGCGAACGCGTATCCCGTCCCGTAATACCCGGACGTCGACGATGACGCCGTCCACGATCCGGAGATCTCGATGCGCGCTCGCGCTGGATCGTTCTCTCCGTTGTTGCTGTCGATGATGAGCGCGTTCACGCAGTGGCGGTCAATGCGACGGAGGTAGTCGGCCCACGGCCAGCTCGCCCCGGGGTCGGTACGGTTGTACGGCTGAAGCTTTCCGTGCCCCACGATGTGAAGCTGATCGCGCGGAATGCCCCAGTCCCGCGCGATGTCGCAGACCAGGCGCGCCGATGCATCGATCTGTGATGCCGACCATGTCGTCTGCGACGCGAAGCCCGCGTGCTCGATCCCGATCGTGAAATGGTTGCTTTGCTGCCCGTTCCGGGCGCAGTCGTGGTTGCCGTTGAGCGCGCAATCGTAGGTGGCCGCGATGTGCCAGGCGCGCTTCGGCTCCGCGACGAGCTGGGAGATCTCCGAGCCATCCTCGTTCACGACATAGTGCGCGCTGACGTTCGAGGCCGGGTTCACGAGCCATCCCCAGCAGCCGGCGTAGTTCCCCTCGCAGGTGTGGATGATCACCATGTGCGGCGTGCCCGCGTCCCCGGCGGCGCGGTCGTCGAAGTTGGGAGACGCGCGCCAGAGCGCGCTCGAGTAATCCGCGCTCGAGGTGGTGATCACCGAGGGACGGGGGAAAATGACCGACGCATCGATCCGCGGGATGCGCGAGACGATCCGGCTCCGGTCGACCACGTCCGCGCCCCGCTGCAGAACGCCATACACGGCGTCATGGACGTACGACGCGGCCGCCTGTGGTTGTGTGATGCCGGAGTAGCGCGCCACCGCTCCCGCCCACTCGCCGATGCGCGAGCGGTCGAGCGCGAGCCCTTCGGCGTAGGAGCGCAGGACGGCCGCCGCCGCGCGAATGTTGGCGCGCGGATCCGTCTGTGCGCTTTCAACGGACACGCCGGCCAGCGCCGCGCCAGCCGTTAGGCGCTCTCCGCGAAGCCCCATGACGCCGAACGCCGGTGGCAGTCCCTCGAACTCCTGTGTTCCCCGCACCATCTGCATGCGCGTCTCGGCGTAGGCGACGGCCTTGAGCAATGCCGATGGAACGCCGAACTCCCGCGCGGCCGCCTCGAAGTAGACGTCGAGCGGCCCGGCATCGATAGCGGCCGACGACGCGGCGTCGACGACGCGCGTCGGCATGTCCGCGCAGGCGACGATGACCGGGAGCACTAGCCCCAGGAGACGGAGACAACGTGAGAAACGCATTTGAGTAGTAGTACCGTCGAAGACGTGCTAGTGTTCACGCGCGATGGGCCAGGGGCCACGGGCCACGGGCCACGGGGAGGGTAAAGGATTACCGAGCGACCGTGAGCCCTTGGCCCTCCCGTTGGCCCCTGGCCTTGGCCCCTGACCCGATTCATGTCCGGAGCTCTCCTCCTCGTCCTTTCAGTCGCCGTCGCGTATCTCGCGGCGCACGTCGCCTTCGACTGGCTCGCGAGGCGGTTCCTCATCATCTCGGGCGCCGAGTATCTGGTCCTCGGGATCCTGCTCGGTCCGCAGGTGGCGAACGTGCTCTCGAGCGACGTGATGGCGGGGTTCTCTCCGCTCGTCACCCTCTCGCTCGGCTGGGTGGGAGCGATCGTCGGAACACAGTTCCACGTGCGCTCGCTCGTGCGCGTCCGCGCGATCTCGTATCGCGTCGCCTTCGGCGAGGCGCTGCTGACGCTCGCCTTCGTCGCACTCGTCGAGTTCGCCGTTATGCAGTTCTGGCTCGGCATGCCCGATTGGGAGGGCGTGCCACCGGCGGTCGCGCTCGGCGCGATCGCGGCCGTATCGGCGCCGGCCGGGATCGGCGTCGTCGCGCGCCATCTCGGAAGGCGTGTCGCCCTGCTGCGACAGCTCGAGCTCACGACCGCGATCGACGCGCTCGTCGGCATCGTCGCGATCGGCGTGCTGCTCGCGCTCACCCACCCCGGCCACGTCGCGCTCGCCCGGCCGGTCACTCCGACGGAATGGGTCGTCATCAGCATCGCGATCGGCGTCGTGGGCGGCGCGCTGTTCGAGCTGTTCCTCGGCCGGGAGCGTGATGAGGACCGGCTGTTCATCTCGCTGGCGGGCGCCATCATCGTCACCAGCGGCGCCGCCGTCTTTCTGCACCTCTCGCCGATCTTCACCGCGATGGTGATGAGCGCGACGCTCGTGAACCTCTCACCCAATCGCGAAGCGATCGTGCGAACGCTGCACGCATCGGAGCGCCCCTTCTACTTCGTGCTCCTGATCTTCGCCGGCGCGTCGTGGCAGCCGAGTCTGCGCGAATGGGTCGTGCCGGTCGTGCTGTACCTGATCGCGCGCGCCGCGGCAAAGACGGGAGGTGCCAGGCTGGCGGCGCGCCTCACGCACACGCTCCCCGCGCTCGGCATGCACTGGGGACGTGCGCTGCTCGGCCAGGGACCGCTCGCGCTCGCGCTCGGACTGGAGTTCGCACGTCATCCCGGAGCGACCGTCCCGAACATCGTCTTCACCGCCGCGATCGCGGCCGTCCTGCTGCTCGATTTCGGATCGGCGTGGCTCATCCGCTCGGCGGTCGCTCCGATCGAAAAGGACCAGGCCGCTCCCGCGGAAGGAGCGGCGTCGTGAGGCGGGCGCTCATCCTCCTGTTGCTGTGGGGAGGCATTCAGCTCCTGCGGCCGCTCGACGCCGGTGAGCACGGCGCCACATCCGAGACGCTGCTCGTCTTCGGCTTTCTGATTCTCGCGGCGTACACCATCGGCGAGATCGCGAAGCTGCTGCACCTGCCGAAGATCACTGGCTACCTCGCCGCCGGGTTTCTGTTCGGCCCCGCGGTCATTGGGGTCGTCTCGACCGAGGTCACTCGCGACCTGGAGCCCGTGACACGCCTGGCCGTCGCGCTGATCGCGTTTCTCGCCGGCGCCGAGCTGCGATGGAAGGAGCTCAAGGAGCGCGCACGCGCCATCTTCACCATCCTCGCGAGCGAGTTGCCGCTGTCGTTCCTGCTCATCGCGGGAACACTGGTCGCGCTTCACGGCGCCGTTCCCTTCCTCGCCAACACGACCCTCGTGGAGCGTGTTTCCCTCGCGGCACTGTTCGCCGCCGTCGCCATCGTTCATTCCCCCGCGGTGACGATGGCGATTCTCGCCGAAACGCGAGCTGGAGGACCGGTTGCACGCACAACGCTCGGCGTCGTTCTCGTCGCCGACGTCGTCGTCGTGATCCTCTTCAGCGGCGCCCTGGCGCTCGCGCGCGCATTCGTCGCAGTGCCCGGCGCGACGACGGCCGGCGGCTCGCTGATGCTCGCGTGGGAGATCGGGGGAGCGATCATCGTCGGAGCGCTCCTCGGAGGCGCGGTCGCGCTGTACCTGCGGTTCGTGCAGCGCGAGCTGGTGCTGTTCGCGGTTCTCGTCGCCTTCTTCGGCGCCGAGGTGGCGAGACTCGCGCACGTGGAGACGTTGCTCACCCTGCTCGTCGCCGGATTCGTGACCGAGTCCTTCTCGAAAGAGGAAGGGCGCGAGCTTCTGCACGCGATGGAACGCTCGGCGGCGCCCGTCCTCGTCGTGTTCTTCGCCCTGGCGGGCGCGACGCTGCACGTGGAGGCGCTGGCCGAGCTGTGGCCGGTTGCGCTCGCGGTGGTCGCTGCGCGCGCCCTCGCGATCTTCGCGGGCACCAGGTTTGGCGCGCGTCGAGCCGGCGCTCCGGCGGTGGTCCGTCAGTACGCCTGGCTTGGCCTTCTGTCACAGGCTGGCGTTGCCATCGGATTGGCCACCGTCGTGCAATCCGCGTTTCCGGAGCGCGGGCGCGACATCGGTACGCTCCTCCTCGCCGTCATCACGATCAACGAGGTGGTGGGCCAGATCATGTTCCGCGTCGCGCTCTCGCGGGCGGGTGAGCTTCGCGAAGAAGAAGGGGGAGCCGTGCGTGCAGCCGAGCCGGCGCTCGAGTCGCAGGCAGCTCCCTGACCGGCCCCGCTCCTGGCGCGCGCTAATGCTTATGGCTGCCGGAGCCTTCCCCCGCGAACCCCTTTTCGAGTGAGATGTGCACCATCCAGCCGAACAGCTGGGGGAGGAAGCGACCGTTTTCGCGAGCGCACTCGTCCCGTGTGCTGATCGCGCCGGCGGGGCCGAACTTCGGCTGGCCGTCGATCGTCTCGCGCCAGCGCTCGCGCGCCCGGCGTGACGGAACGCAGATGTTCACGTGCGCGTGCCACTGCGCGAGGCTCAGCGGGATGCGCGCATGCAGCTCGTCAGCCGACGCGTCACGCCGCGCGACGTACATCGCGCCGACGAGCGTGTAGCCGCCGTCGGCACGACGCTCGTACAGAAGCGAGCTCGGCTCCGCCGGGTCGAAGGATCTGCCTTCCCGGATCGCGCGACGGTAGTTCGTGAAGTGGTACACCTTCAGCGGGACGTTCGGCAGGAAGATTCGAAAGCCATCATCGAGCGCCTTCCGATAGTCCTCATATTTCTCGGTGCCCTTGCGCATCGCACGGAGAATCTCCGCGCCGCGCGCGCTGTCCGCCGCGTTAGGCGGGCGCA
>DASTYE010000317.1:0-31424 GCA_035765135.1 Gemmatimonadaceae bacterium
CGGGCGGGTCCCGTTCGATGACATCACCCCGCACGCGATCATTCAGCGGCACATCAATGAGGCACCGCCCGATCTCTCGCGGCTGCGCCCCGACGCTCCACCGCACGTCGTGGCCGCCATCGGCCGTGCCTTGTCCAAGGCACCGTCGAATCGGTTCGCGACCATGGAGGAGTTCGGCGCGGCAATCGCTGGCTCGGGGTCCCGCGCGACCGGCAAGCTCGAATTCACGGTTCCCGCCGCGAATATCACCCCATCGGCACGGGTCGCCGAGCCTGCCCGCGGTCGCGTTGGCCCCTGGGCGGCCGCCCTGATGCTCCTTCTCATCGGAGGCGGGGGCGCGGCGGCGTGGGTCGGTGGCGGACGCCGGGCCGCGACCGAAGTGGCGGAGGTGGCCCCGAAGCCGACGGCGCCGAAGCCCGCTGCGCCAAAACCGCCAGCGCAAAGGCCCGTGACGGCGAAGGAGACACGCCGTCGAACCGCGCCGCTCAGCATCGCGTCGAAGCCGCGCGCGACCATATTCATTAATGACGTCAAGGTCGGCCCGACGCCGCTCGTGAATCGCCAGCTTAGCGTCGGCCGCACCTATCGCATTCGCGTCGAGCGCGCGGGATATCGCACCCGGCGCGAGACGATCACGGCGACTGGGTCGGCCCCGATTCGCCGAAGCTACGTTCTCGAACGGGTGCGGAAACGCTAGGGAGAGGCAGCGCGTACGGGGAGTAGCCGCCATCGCGTAGCTGGCGCGGGGCGCCGTCCAGGCCTATCGTAACAAAGGTTTCTCGTTTCAGCCCCCCGATGTCCTCCGACCTACAGCGCGAGCTTCAGGAAGCCGTCGGCGACGTTTACGCGATAGAGCGTGAGCTTGCCCGCGGCGGTATGTCGCGAGTGTTCGTGGCGGTCGAGCGGTCGCTGGGCCGGCGCGTCGTCATCAAGGTCCTGGCGCCCGAGCTGGTAAACGGCGTCAGCGCCGCGCGCTTCCAGCGGGAAATCCAGGTCACCGCGAACCTCCAGCATCCGCACATCCTCCCGGTCCTGGCCGTCGGCATCAGCGGATCGCTCCACTATTACGTCACGCCCTACATTGAGGGCGAGTCCCTTCGCGCGCGGCTGGAAAGGCACGGAATGCTCCCGGTGGAGGACGCCATCGAGATCCTCCAGGACCTCGCCGACGCGCTCGCGTTCGCGCACGAGCGCGGGATCATCCACCGTGACGTGAAGCCGGGGAATGTCCTGCTCACGGGCGGGCACCCGATCCTGGCGGACTTCGGCATTGCCGGGGCGGTGCGGCCCGCGGCCGGCAGCGAACGGCTCACCGGAACGGGCATGGGGATCGGGACGCCCGGCTACATGGCGCCGGAACAGCTCGCGGGCGACTCGACACTCGATCCGCGCGCCGACGTCTTTGCGCTCGGCGTTCTCGGGTACGAGATGCTGTCCGGGCGAGCGCCGTTCGACGCCCCGGATGCTGGCGGCATCGCGGTGGCGTATTTCAGCGAGCCTCGCGCCCTGAGCGAGATCCGCCCAGAGGTCCCGCTCGAGGTCTCGAACGCGATCGCGACCGCGATGGCGCGCAATCCCGCCGATCGCTTCGAGAGTGCGGCCGAATTCTCGGATGCTCTGCGCCCCGTGACGTCCTCCTATCGCGCGCGGAAGCGCCCCTCGCGACTCCCACGCTACGCGATCGCGGCGCTCGCCCTCATCGTTCTCGCCGGCGGGGTTGCGCTCGCGCGCGACCGGTTGCCGGGGCGTCGCGCCACGGAGGACGAGGGCGCCAAGGTGCTCGCCGTCCTTCCATTCAAAAACCTGGGTCCGGCGGAGGATGCGTACTTCGCCGAGGGGGTGACGGAGGAGCTCACCAGCCGGCTCGCCAGCATCGGGGGGCTCAGTGTCATCTCGCGCACCAGCGCCGATCAGTATCGCGATTCCCGGAAGCCGCTTCGTGAGATCGCCGAGGAGCTCGGCGTCAACTACGTGCTCGAGGGGAGCGTTCGATGGGAGCGCACGCCTAACGGGCGCGGTCGGGTGCGGGTCACTCCCCAGCTCATTCGCGTGCGCGACGACAGCCATCTCTGGACGGACCGCTACGATGAAGAGCTGAGCGGCGTGTTCGATGTGCAGGCGCGGATCGCGGAGCAGGTCGCCCACGCACTGGCGATCGCGCTGGTGGGATCCGAGCTGCATCACATGGGGACCCGCCCCACGGAGAATCTGGCGGCGTGGGACAATTATCTGCGCGCGAAGCAGCTCCTCCGGCGTGGCGCCGGGGATGCCGTCGATGCCGGGCGGGCCATCGACCTGCTGACCGAAGCGACGAAGGCCGACCCGCGCTTCGCCGCCGCGTTCGCGGCGCTCGCGTTCGGTCATCTCACCCAGTACGAGCACTACTACGACCGGACCGAGGCGAGACTGAAGCGCGCGACGGTCGCCGCCGAGTCGGCATTCGCGCTGGACCGCTCATTACCGGAGGCGCACCTCGCGCTGGGCAGGCTGCACGAGAGCCGGGGCGACTTCGAGCGCGCCGCGGCGGCCTACAGCCTGGCGGAGCGCGCGAGACCTAACGATACGGAGATTCTCTCGGCGTCGGCGTATTTAATGATGCGCCGCGGAAACTGGAGCGAAGGGGTGAAGCGGTTCAAACGCACCGCCGATCTGAATCCTCGCTCGGCAGAGGGGAATTTCCGGACGGCCGAGGCCCTGGGGCTGGCCCACGACTATCGCGCGGCCACGACCTACCTGAAGCGAGGCCTGGCCGTCGACGCCGACTTCGTCCCCGGGCATTCGCTGATGGCGTTGATCGATCTGCTTCGCACCGGTGATCGCGTCCAGGCTCGTGAGGCAACGCGGGCGATCATCCTGCGGTTCGGCGCGGAGAAGTTTGCCTCGACCGGCTTCGAGCCCCTGATCGGCACGCTCGACTCGGCCGATCGTGCGACGCTGGATCGCGTGGGGATCGGGGCGTTCGGAGGGAACGCCGTCGCCTATTACTACTGGCGGATGGCGTTCCTCGACTTCTGGGATATGAAAGCGGCGGCGGCCGCCGCCGATTCGCTCGTCTGGGCCGCGCGAACGCTGGTGGCCGAGCGGCCTAACGATCCCGGAGTGGAAGCGGTGCGGAGCTGGATCCACGTCATCAAGGGGCACGCCGACTCGGCAGCGCGCTCGGCACGTCGCGCGCTGGAGCTGGCACCGATGACCGGCGATGCCGCCGCCTGGAGCAACGCCGCCCATCGCGCGGCCGCGGTGTTCGTCCGGGTCGGTGAGTACGAGACGGCGATCGACCAGCTCGAGCGGCTGCTGGTGGCGCCGTCGTGGGTCTCGGTGCCGGCGTTGCGGACAGATCCTCTCTGGGCGCCACTGCGGGGGCATCCGCGGTTTCAGAGGCTGCTCGGGAGGGCGTAGGGCGAGGTTGGTCTCGCAACGAGCCTTGACAGCTTGAACCACAGAGAACACAGAGAGCACAGAGAACTTCGAAGAACTTCAACTGCAGGAGCTTTTGCAAAAAAGCCCCGCACTTGAACTTCTCTGTGCTCTCTGTGTTCTCTGTGGCTCAAGCTTTTCGCAGTAGCCGTTGTAGTTGGCCGTCGCATACTCGACGGTTACTCCGAACGAAGGAACCGACCCGCGTGACATCCCCCGCTCGCCCTCCGGGCCCGAAAGGCCATTTTCTTCTGGGGAACCTTCCCGAGCTCGGCAGCGACATCCTCGGGTTGTTCACGAAGTGCGCGCGCGAGTATGGGGACGTCGCGTATCTTCGGCTCGCCGGGTGGCCCGCATTCGTCCTGAGCAATCCCGAGCACATTGAGCAAGTGCTGGTGACGGAGCACAAGAACTTCATCAAGCACCGGTTCTTCTGGCGCCATGTGCGCGGCATTTTCGGAAACGGGCTGCTCACCAGCGAAGGAGACTTCTGGCTGCGTCAGCGGCGGCTCGCGCAGCCGTCGTTCCATCGCGACCGTGTGGCATCGTATGGCGACACGATGGTGCGCTACACCGAGCGGATGCTCGACACGTGGGAGGACGGAGAGACGCGCGACGTCCACCACGAGCTGATGCGACTCACGCTGCTGATCGTCGCCAAGGTGTTGTTCGATGCGGACGTCGCTCGGGAAGTCGAGCTCATTGGCGGCGCGCTCGATGACGCCATGAAGGAGATCGCCGCCCGCTTTCAGCGGCCATTCCTGATTCCGGACGCGATCCCGATACCCGGGAATCTGCGCTATCGCAGCGCCGTGCGGCGACTCGACAGCGTCGTGCACCGCATCATCGACGACCATCGGCAGCACGATGGCCGCGGGGACCTGCTCGGCCTTCTCATGGAGGCGCGCGACGATGACGGGCAGGCCATGTCCGACGTTCAGCTTCGCGACGAGGCGATCACCATTCTGCTCGCCGGACACGAGACGACCGCGCTGGCGCTGTCGTGGACGTTCTACCTGCTGTCGCAGCACCCGCAGGTGATGCAGCAGCTGCAGGACGAGCTGGATGACGGGCTGGCCGGCCGGCCCCCGGCGATCGCGGACCTATCACGTCTCCGGTTCACCGAGATGGTGGTGACGGAGGCGATGCGTCTCTATCCGCCGGCGTACGCGTTAGGCCGCGAGGCGGTGAACGACTGCACCATTGCGGGCTACGATGTGCGAGCGGGAACGTCGATCTTCATCAGCTCGTGGGTCGTGCACCGCGACCCGCGCTGGTTCGACCGACCGGAGGAATTCCTGCCGGAACGTTGGGTCGGGAACGCCGCGCAACGCCTTCCCCGATTCGCCTATTTCCCGTTCGGTGGCGGCCCGCGCATTTGCATTGGCAACCGGTTCGCGATGATGGAGGCGGTGCTGCTCCTCGCCTGCATCGCGAAACGGTTCCGCCTGGTGCTCAACGACGCGAAGGGCGTAACGCTCTTCCCATCGATCACGCTACGCCCCGCGGATGGACTCTCGATGACGCTGCGCCGCCGTCGCTCAGCCTGAGCGCTTCCTCACCGGCAAGCCGTTGGATCCGCGCTGCTTGTAGTCCGCACGATTCGACCGATGTCCGATCACGCCGTGCAGGTTGCCACTATTGTCGCTCGGCCCGTCGTCGGTCTTTCCCTCCTTGTAGTCCTTGGCGAAACGAGTGCGCTCGCTGTTCTTCTCGCCCTCGTCGTGCTGCTGGCGATCTTCCACGAGCCGGCGCTTTCCCTCCCGCGCGGCACGTTTGCGTTTGCGTTCGACCACCTGCTCGATGGGCTCAGCGGGCGGGGCTTCGTGCAGCTGCTCGACGAATCGAGCATGCGTGCGTGGGCCGTGCTGCCCCTCGGCGTGCATTGATCGCGGGTCTCTGCGCTTTCCCATGTCCACGAGTCCTCCAAAGTTGCAGTCAGGCGCAGTTGCAGGACTTCAACTCCTGCGCCACGCGGGTCGCGGCGCAGGGTCTAGTCGCTGAGGCCGAGGAACCGCAGAAGGCCGCAGAAGGCCGCAGCGCTGCTTTATGGGCCGCAGATGAACGCAGAAGATGCAGATTGGCTCCGGTGACGGGACTCGCATAGCTGTCAACAAGAAACTCTTGGAACTTCATTTCGCACGGAGCTGTCGAGCCGACGAACAATCTGCGCAATCTGCGTACGTCTGCGGCTGCCGTTCGCGGTTCTCTGCGGCCCCTGCGGTTCCTCGCCTCGCCACCTAGTCGCTCGTCATGATGAACAACGGCGCACCGTCGAACTCGTAGATGGGCCGCAGGCGATCGGTGTTGTAGTACTTCGGAACATCCACGACCTTCTTCTCCGACGTCACGCTCGCGATCGAAACGCTGTCGTAGACGCCGCGGTGGATGCTGACCAGGCGGCCGTACTTCTTCTTCAGGATCAAGTCCAGCGCGAGGTTGCCGAAGGCCATGGGAACGATCGAGTCGAGCGCGTCGGGATCTCCCGATCGAACGAGGTACCCGAGCCGCTGATTGACGACGTCGATGCGGCGGCCGTTGTTGAAGTTGGGCGAATACTCCTTGAGCGCGTCCGCGATCCGGTCGCCGACGCCGCCGAGCTTGCGATGGCCGAACATGTCGGTCTCTTCGCTCTCGAAGCTCATCCCTTCGTGTGACTTCAGGTGCGCGCCCTCCGATACGAGCACCACCGAGTATCGGCTTGGATTCCGGTTGCGGTCGAAGACCATCAGCTCGGTGAGCTGCTCGATGTCGGCCACGTATTCGGGAATCAGGCAGCGGTGCGCCGCGCCGGCCATCGTCGGCAGGAGCGCTGTGAAGCCCGCGTACCGTCCGAACACCTCGATCACGAGAAAGCGCTCGTGCGATCCCGCCGACGTGCGCAGCCGATGCGTGAGCTCGATCGTTCGCGTCACGCACGTGCTGAAGCCGATGCAGTAGTCGGTGCCGTAGACATCGTTGTCCATCGTCTTCGGGATGCCGACGACGTGCACCCCCTCGTCGTGGAGGCGCTTGCCGTAGCTCAGCGTGTCGTCCCCACCGATCGGGATGAGGACGTCCACGCCGATGTGCTCGAGGTTCGTGAGCACATCCTGGGTGATGTCGTTGACGTCGGCATCGTAGCCGCTGAGATGTCCGGGAACGCGCGCGCGGGGCAGGTGGCTGGGACGCGTACGCGAGGTGTGCAGGAACGTTCCGCCCGTCCGTCCAGCGCGATTCACGATCGCCTCGGACAGCTCCTGCACGTTCTCACTGTTGTCCGCGTCCTTGTCGCGGCTGTAATCGACGAGGCCGGCCCACCCCCGTCGAATGCCGACGACGCGATATCCTTCGCGCAGGGCGCGAATGGTAATGGCTCTGATGGCCGGATTCAGCCCGGGGACGTCTCCGCCCCCGGTCAGAATGGCAATGGTTCCTTTGGTGGGCATGCGTGAAAGATCATCGTGCAGGCCCCGTCCGCCAGCCCCTCAGTCAGCGAGCTTGCGCAGCTCCGCGAGCAGCGCCACTTCCCTCGCCGACGGAATGGCGGAGCGCTCCACCAGCTTCACCAGTCGGCTGTCGCGCTCGTAGAGGTCGTTCGCGAACCAGAGCGTCCCATCGCGCACGTACGCCGTGAAGTACACGATGTAAACCGGGATCTTCTGCTTCAGGACGACCTGGCGGTTCTGACCTTCCATTGCCTGCTCGATGCGGTCCTCCGTCCAGGACGTTCCCGCGAGCGCGTACTTCGCGAGCTCGAACGGCTTCTCGACGCGGATGCATCCGTGACTGAAGGCGCGAACGTCGCGCTGAAAGAGCGAGCGCTCCGGCGTGTCGTGCAGGTAGATGTTGAAGTTGTTGGGGAAGATGAACTTCACCTTGCCGAGCGCATTCTTGTCACCAGGGCGTTGGCGAATGCGGGTCTCGCCGCGCTGTTCGACGACCTCGTAGTCGTTCCGCTCGAGATAGCTGGGGTCCTCGTTGACCTTCGGCCAGATCTCCTCTTCGGCGATCTTCTCCGGAACGTTCCAGTACGGCGCGAACTCGATGTACGTCATCGAATCGGCGAACGCCGGCGTCGCCTGATCCGCGTACTGCTGGCCGACGATCACCTTCATCGAGAGCACCGGACGCTTGTCCTCGTAGGCATCGAGCCGGAACGCCGGCACGTTGACGTAGATGTAGCGATCGCCTAACGACCTCGGCATCCATCGATAGCGCTCGAGGTTGGCCATGATCTGGCCGGCACGGTACTCGGCGGTGAGATTCAGCGACGTCAACGTCCCCGGACCGAGGATGCTGTCGACGACGATCCCGTGGCGCCGCTGAAAATCGGCGACGGCGCCGGCGAGCTCGCCCTCGTAGATCGCGCGGCCGGCGGAGTCCCCGGCGACGGTCCCGCGCTGGATGTAGTTCTCGACGGCAAGGCGCTCGCGAAGCGCCGTCAGGCGATCCGCGGTGGTCGTGTCACCCGGCTCCAGCGTTGGTCCGGCGGGAACGCGCGGCCAGCCGCCGGCGCCCGCGATCTCGCGGTAACGCGCCAGCTGCTCGCGTAGCGCCGCGTACTGCTCATCCTGGGGACGCATGAGCTCGATGGCACGGCCGAGCGGATCGCCACGGAGCGTGCGCGCGAGCAGACTGTCCACGTCCGCCGTCGACTGCCGTATACGCCAATCGGGCTCGACCTCCGGATCGACCTGTCCGGTGAGCAGGTCTTCCCCCAACGCGACGTAGACCGACGTCAGCATGACGTCCGCCTCGGCGAGATCCTCGGGGCGCGGGCGGCGGTTCTTATCGATCGGGGCCAGCGCGGCACGCAGCTCCTCGAGCGGGTACGCACTGCCGACGAGCCCGTGCTCGTGAACGTTCGAGAGCGCGTCAATGAGCTGGTCGGCGCGCTCGCTGTCGGCGTCCGCCTCGAGCCACAGTGGAACGTGCTGATAGTGAGCGTAGAGCTTGAGAACGCGCTCCCAGTCCACGGCATCGAGGCCTTTGGGGCGCTTGCCCGTGGTCAGGCGAGCCTCGATGGCACGCTGAAGAGTTGCCACCGGAATGTTCCGGACCTTGGTAACCCCTGTCGGCGTCCAGGTTTCGGCGACTTCGCCCAGATGACTTTCCGAGGTGGCCGCGTCCTTGTTGCGGCAGGCCCCGAGCAGGGCGACCGCACAAAGGGTGAAGCCAACGAGCCCCGCGCGAGGACGCGTCCAGGGGCGGTGTAGCGTATCTTGCATGTGGATTGTGTCTCCGTTGGGTGGCCGGACCCCTGATATGAAGGCAGAAGCAGTGCCAGCGCATTTTGGGTCGATCCCCGGCGGAGCCGACTGCCAACCCAAACCTGCAGGAGATCCGATGACCCGCGCTTTCTCATCGCTGGTTCCGCTGGTTCTGGTACTCAGCTTTTCCGCATCCGCGTGTAACCGGGACGCTGGCGAGACCGACCAGGTGGCCACGGATACCGTCGCCGCGGTCGGCGCCGAAACCACCGCATCGGCCGGCACCACGACTCGAACAGGCGGATTCCTCGACCCGAACACGGCCAGTCGTGAGGAGCTCGCGTCGCTTCCGGGAATGGATTCGACCGCGGTCAACGCCATCGTCTCCGGTCGCCAGTTCGACAACATGCTCGCCGTCGATCGCGCGCTCGCGAGCCACCTGACCGAGGCGGAACGGGACAGCCTCTACACTCGTGTGTGGATTCCGATCAAAATCAACACGGCGAGTGATCAGGAGATTCTCCTGATTCCTGGCGTCGGCAATCGGATGCTGCGCGAGTTCAAGGAGTATCGTCCCTACAACTCGATCGAGCGCTTCCGGCGCGAGATCGGGAAGTACGTGGACAGCGCCGAGGTGGCGAGACTCGAGCGGTACGTCACTCTTCAGTAGGGTTCAGACGAGGAACGAGGAGAAAGGACCGAGGAATTCGATTGGGTGAGGAGCCACCCGAAATGAATTCCTCGGTCCTTTGTCCTGTTCTTCAATCGTCGTCAAGAAAAAGGTGAGATGAACCCTCGTCTACGTCCCTGGCTGCTGCCCGTCGCCGCGACGGCGCTGATCGTCGTCATCGGCTATCAGCAATGCTCGACTGTCGGAAATTTTCTCGCCGGGAAGAGCAATCGCACCGAGGTCACGCACGATCTCGTCGTCGATCGCGTGCGCGACGTGGCGAAGCTCGTGTCGGCCGACGCGACCGTCCGCGATGTGATCATCTACCGGAATACGTGGTACGGCTCGACGAAGAAATCCCTCGTCGTCGTGACCGCGCGCCTCCTCGCGGGAATCGATCTCAAGGCGGGGAGTGACGTGAAGATCGATGCGGAGGCCAGGCGCATCTTCATCGAGATGCCTCACGCATCGCTCCTCGCCGTCGAGGTCACCGACATGCGCACGTACGACGAGGATGGCGGGCTGTGGAATCCGTTTCGACAGGAAGACCGCGATCGCATCTTCCGCCTCGCTCGCCAGCAGATGGCCCGGTCGGCCGAGCAGATGCGACTCACGGACCGTGCGGAAGCGAGCGCGAAGCAGATGCTCGAGACGATGTTCCGCGTCGATGGCTGGACGGCGGAGGTCATCTTTCGCGACGTGCCGAAGATCGGACCGGCTTCCTGACCGGCCGTGCGAACGCTCCTCGGCATCGTCGTCTTCGCGCTCGCGTGCAGCGCGGAGAACGATCGCGCCGCCGCGAATGTCGAGGACGAAGGCCCGCTGGTCGTCTTCAATGCCGGGAGTCTCGCCCGCCCTCTGCGAGCCGCGCTCGACACGTTTCAGGTGCGCGAAGGAGTCCGATTCGAGCAGGAGCAGGCCGGCAGCCTCGAGACGGCGCGCAAGCTGACCGAGCTGGGACGCGTTCCCGACGTCATCGCGCTCGCGGACCATGAGATTTTTTCGCAGCTGCTCGTTCCCGAGCATGCCTCCTGGTACGCACGGTTCGCTCGCAACCGGATGGTGCTCGCGCACACGCCGCAGTCGTTGCACGTCGCGTCGATCACGCCGGACAACTGGTGGCAGATCGTGCTGCGCCCGAACGTCGAAACGGGGCACAGCGATCCGAATCTCGATCCGGCCGGATATCGGGCCCTGCTCGTTATGCAGCTCGCCGAGCGGTATTATCGCCAGCCCGGCCTCGCCGATCGGCTGAAGCGGGCGATCCCGGCGCGGAACATTCGCCCCAAGGAGATCGATCTCGTCGGGCTGCTCGAGACCGGCGAGCTGGACTACGCGTTCGAGTACGAATCGGTGGCGCGCGGCGCCTCACTCGGCTTCGTGGAGCTTCCCGATTCGGTATCGCTCGGCAGCATGCGCGATTCGGTGTTCTATGCGACGGCGACGGTGCGCATCGTCGGACACAGGCCCGGCGCCACGATCACGATGCAGGGTGAGCCGATCGTGTACGGCCTCTCGATCCCGCGGCGCGCTCCGCATCCGCGGCTGGCGGAGCGATTCGTGAGATTCCTGTTGTCGGATGACGGACGGCGGATCCTGCGCGCCAATCACCTCGATGCGCTGGATTCCGCCGTCGTCTCCGGCGCCGACGCGCCGGCGTTGCTCAGCGGGGCGCGAGCTCCGGCCTCCCCGTGAGCTGCGCGACGAGGAAGCGAAGCGCCGCCTGCCACACGAGCGGTTGGCCGGGCAGGTCCGTGCGTCGCTCGGTGCGAACGCGCTGAATGTCCTCGTCGCTGATCAGCTCCTGACCGCCAATGCTGCTGACGAGCAGGCGGGTGCGACGCGCGAACAGTCCCTCGGCGCCGATGCGCACAGCCTTTCCATCGCGATCGATGAGCGCGCCAGTGAGCTGGAGGACGTTCACCGGCGTCTCGAGCGATGTGAGCCACGGGACGTTGACCGAGTAGTTGGTGCCGAGGAAGACGGCCTTGTCCCCGCGCCACGACTTCTGGGTCATGCGATAGTCGCCGACCTCGAGCGTGATGAGGAGCGCGCGCGAGGCACCGGCCGCGTCGAGCGCGGACTGTAGCCACGTCGTCCATTCCGCCGACGGTCGCGCGACGGCGAGGCGCATCTTCTCCGCACGGTCGCCGAGGATGCCGTCGTCGGCGGTCGCGCATGCGTCGTCGTCGGGGGGAGTCTCGCAGCTGAACATCACGTCGGGACGTCGGCCTGGCGCGGCCGAAGAGGAGACGACGAGGACACTCGCCCCTAACGAGTCGAGGTAGGCGTTCATCTCGCGGAGGAGCGCGGCGATCGGGCTGCCGCTCTCGTCGGCCGGCTCGAAGGTCTGCGCCTGCGTGGCGCCGCGCTGGTAAGCGATGGGAAGGTGCGCGACCCGTCCCGCGGCGGTGACCGGAGTGCCCGCGTAGAACGGCGGGCGCTCGAGGTACGCATCACCGACGCCGCTGCCAATGGTGGTGCCGGCGCAGGCGGCGGAGAGAAGGGCGACTGCGCCGGCGGTGAAGGTGCGGAGAGTGGCGGACATTCTTCGTTGGGATTGCGGGCCTGGTGAACGGATGATTACGGCCCAGAAGAATAGTCGGTGGGTCTATGGAGGCGGGAGGGTGCAAGTGTGCAGTCCAAGGCGACCCGGACGTGGCGGACCACGGGCAAAGGCCGGGGGGAGGGTCATGGGATTGCTGTCCCATGACCCTCCCCCCGGTGTTTTGCCCTTGTCCCTTGGTGGGCCTGCGCCGCCGCTTACCTCGCCACGAGAATCAGAAACCTCGAATTCCCCCAGAACCGTTCCGAGTCCGGAATCCGCAAATGTCCGCGGAACTCCGCCTCGTCGCGCTCGGCCACCTCGGCGGCGTCGAGATTCTGGCGGGAGACCACCTTGTAGCGGCGCGTCGAATCCGGGAGCGGGATCTCGAGCACGTCGCGGCGATCGATCGCGGTGAAGAGCTCCGGATCCAGCCCGCGCGCCGGACTGAGCGTGCGTCCAATCTTCGCGAAGAGCAGATTCGCGCCGCCCTCGCGCTCGACGATGCCCTTCTCGATGAGCTCGTCCTCCGTGCCGACGACGTAGTAGGCGCGATAGTAGCGCTCGCCCATCACCTTGGTCTCGGTGACCAGGCTGTCTACGCGCAGCTCGAGCGCCGCGATCGTCGCGGCCTGCTCCTGCACCTTGTTCCCGAGCTCGGCGATGATCTTCTGATCATCCTCGATGCGCAGCTGAAGCGTGTCGTTCTTTCCGCGTAGCTCCTGCTCGCGCTTGCGGCTGTCGGCAAGCTCCTTGGCGGTGACACGTGCACGCTCGACCAGCGCCTCCACGCGATCGCTCAGCTCCTTGCGGCGCACGAGCTGCTCCTCGAGTGGACTCTCGTAGTTACGCTTCACCCGCTTCTTCGCCGGCAAGCCCTTCACCGTGCGAATCTGGCTGTCGATGCGCGTCAGCAACGAATCACTCTCGAAAATCGCGCGCATCAGCGAGTCCTTCTGCGAGGACAGCGCCGTCGTCAGCGTGAGCTGCCGATCGGTGATGGCCTGAAGACTGTCGGCGCGTGCACGCTCCTTCTTGCTCTGGCAGCCGGCAAGGAGCGTCACGAACGCGAGGAAGACGCCGAGAAGGCGGGCGGAGGAGTGCGAAGTACGCATGACGGGTGAATCTCCGGAAGGATGCGAGTGATGCCGGTCACGCACGCGCGCGCGCGTGGGTCGACACAACAAGACGATGCAGCACGCGTGAACGTATCGGCGCCGCCGCACGCCACGTGACGGCGGTGACCCGACGCACACTTGGTATAGGGGCGCTTCGGTGTTTCTTCCCACGGCGCAGACGCCGTTCCGGGCCGAGATCAATGTGCCGCAACGCTGGTGTCCGGGCGTCCCCGAGGGGGCATCACACGCCTGCCTAACGCGGTCCAGTGCTCGCCGCACCGCGGGAGCGATTCGCCGCGCCGCACCGGCGTTCGACCGCAGTCGCTCGGATGGCCCACGGTGCTGCCGTAGTTAGGCACGAGACATGAGCACTCCCGATCGCTCCGTTCGCGCTCACTCACCGCGCGTTGCGATTTCACTGCGACCAGGGAGGACACATGAGAACACGCATCAGTCGCGCTCATTCGGCGATCACGGTTGCGCTCACCGTCACGTTCGCGGCATGCGCCGACGAGAACATGTCGCTCACCGCGCCCGGCCCGGATGTTCGGCGTGCCGCGCCCAAGGTCGAGTGCGACGCGGACAACGGCGGCATCACGCTGCCTCCGGGATTCTGCGCAGTCGTCGTCGCCGATCTGGTCGATGCCGGCCGGCCGGCGCTCGCCAGACACATGGCCGTCACTCCAACCGGCGACGTGTTCGTCGCCATCAACAGTCCGCGCAACCGTCAGCCCACCTTCGGCATCATCGGTCTGCGCGACCGAGACGGAGACGGTCGAGCGGATGAAGAAACGCGCTTCAGTCCCGGACTCGGTGGCAGCGGGATCGCGTGGGGGAGTGCGTCGCTCTATTTCGGCGCGAACGATCGCGTCCTTCGCTTCCGCCTGCCCGCGGGGCACCTGACGCCGATCGGCGAGCCTGACGTCGTCGTCTCCGGCCTCGTCGCCACGGGCGATCACATCAGCAAGACCGTCGTGCTCGCGGATCCACACACGCTGTTCGTGAACATCGGATCCGCGTCGAACGCGTGCCAGGTGGCGAACCGGCAGCTCCACTCACCCGGCGTCTTCCCCTGTCCCGAGATGCCCATCCGCGCCGGCGTGTGGCAGTTCGACGCGCGCGGCACGAACCAGACGCTCGCCGACGGGGAGCGCCACGCGACCGGACTGCGCAACATGGTCGCCCTCGCGGTGAACCCGCGAAACAACGAGTTGTACGGCGTTCAGCATGGCCGCGACATGCTGTTCGAGAACTGGCCCGAGCTCTACACGATCCAGGATGATGCGGTGCTCCCCGCGGAGGAGTTCGTGAAGATCACTCGCGGCAGCGACAACGGATGGCCGTATTGCTACTTCGACGCGGTCACCGAGCACCGCAAGGTGCTCGCGCCCGAGTACGGCGGTGATGGCCAGGTCGTGGCCGGCGGGCCCGGCATCGACTGCTCGACCTACAACCGGCCGCTCGTGACGTTCGGCGCGCACTGGGCGCCCAACGGTGTGCACTTCTACTCCGGAAACCAGTTCCCGGAGCGCTATCGCGGTGGCGCGTTCGTCGCCTTCCACGGCGGGTTCGACCGCGCGCCCCTGCCTAACGAAGGCTACCAGGTGCAGTTCGTTCCCTTCGGCGCGGACGGCGAGCCCTCCGGCGCACCCGAAACATTCGCCGACGGATTCGCCGGATCGACGGGGCCGCTCCCGGCGACTGCCCTCCATCGCCCGGTGGGAGTCACCGAGGGGCCCGACGGGTCCCTGTACGTCTCCGATGACCGCGGGGGGCGTATCTGGCGAATAGTGTACACGGCGCGGTGATGAGAGCTGGAGAAATCCGATCCGGTGCTGTGCGGCGTACCTCTCTCAGGTAGCACGAGAATCATCTCTTCCTGGGGGTGGCATGCGCCGCACACGTCAGCGCCCGGCTTCGGCGAGCGCACACATGGATCGTCAGCCATGGTTGCCGAGAGTCTTCCTGCTCGCGGCGACCGGGCTGGGGATCGCCACGCTCCTCTGGGGCTGCTCGGATGATGATGGTCCGACGGCTCCGGAGCCGCTCGATCCAACGCTCGTGGCGATGGGAAAGACGATCTTCCGCTTCGACACGTTCGGCAACGAGACCTTCTGGACCGACACGCTTCGCATCCACGAGGTCATCCGCTCGGCGGTCAGCCCGGCGATCGCGTTGTCGGTCGGCCTGAAGGTCGATGCCGATACGCTTCCCGCGCAGGTCAGGGCGGATCTCCAGGCGGGACGCATCGACCTCAACGACCCGGCGGTCACGGTTACGTTGCTCAAGCTCGGCGCCGTGGTTGGGGTAATTGGCGAAGTCGATGCGAACAACACGCTCACGCGTGTCGGCGTGACGTGCGCGATCTGCCACTCGACGGTGGACAACTCGTTCGCGCCTGGTGTTGGCAGGCGACTCGATGGATGGCCGAACCGCGATCTCAACGTCGGCGCGATCGTCGCGCTCTCGCCGGCGCTGACGGCCGCCCAGAAGGCCGTCTACAACTCCTGGGGACCGGGGATGTACGATCCCCGCTTCAACATCGATGGAAAGAACCAGCCCGTCGTGCTTCCACCCGCGTTCGGGCTGCGCGAGGTCCGACGCGAGCTCTACACCGGCGACGATACGGTCGCGTACTGGAATGCGTATGTCGCGGTCACGCAGATGCACGGGCACGGCCGCTTCACCGATCCGCGTCTCGGCATCGACGTCAACAACTCTCCGGCGAACCGGGTGACGACAGACGTGCTGAGGGCGCTGCAACAGTACCAGTTCAGCCTCGAGAATCCGACGCCGCGCGCCGGCGACTTCGATGTCGCCGCGGCCGAGCGCGGACGGGCCGTATTTACCGGGGCCGGTCAGTGTTCCATCTGCCACACCGGAAGGCTCCTCACCGACGTGACCGACGGACGGCTGCACGCGCCGGCGGAGGTCGTGAGCGAGCCCGAGCCTAACGGCGCGCCGAGCTATGCGCTGCGCAGCGTGACCAAAATGTACCGAACGACTCCGCTGCGCGGTCTCTTCAATCCGCCGCAGCTGCAGGGGCCGTACTTCCACAACGGCACCGCGCCAACGCTCGAGGCCGTCGTCGACCGGTACGACACCAGACGCAATCTGAATCTCACGGCGACACAGAAGGCCGATCTCGTTCAGTACCTGAGGTCGCTGTAGCCCGCCGGGGCGAGCGCCCGCCCGGAGGGCGGGCGCTCGCTTTCGTTCCAGAGGTCGCGGAGACAGTTTAGAGGCGACACCTTGTACCTGAACCGCGGCCGCGGGCTCGCACGTCCATTCTTCTCGCGCCGTCCTCCTGGACGTCTCCCGACACGACTCAGCGGTGCCTCTGATCCGTGGCCGCGCGCGGCGAACAACATTCACGGTAGTGTGCAGCCTCGCCGCCGCCGCGACGCCTCTCGCGGCGCAGTACCCGCTCGCACCAAGTCCCGTGATCCCGTTCGCGGGCTTGTCGCCTCGTCCGACGCTCACCGGGTACGCGACCGCGCGTGCGACGTACCGAGATGACACGCTGACGTTCACGGTCACCCGCGCGCGTCTCACGCTTCAGGTGCTGCCCATCCCCTTCGCGGCGCTCCGCGTGCAGGCGGATTTTTCCGCTATCGGCCGCGCCCGTGGGGACACCCTTCCGGCGACGCTTCTCACCGATGCCTTTATCGAGCTGATGCCGCAGGACACGTCGGTTCGCGCCGTCGCGATGCTCCGCCCCGTCGTGCTGATCGGACAGTTCCGAACTCCGTTCTCGATGGAATACCTGACGTCATCGACGCAGGTCCCGACGGTCAACCGCTCTCAGGTCGTGGACAGGCTCGCATCGCGACGGGACCTCGGCGCGCTCGCGCAAGTGTCAGTGTCGCGCTTCGCGACGCTGACCGGGGCGGTGGTGAACGGAGAGGGGCCAAACCGCACCGGCAACTCGAACGGCAAGCTCATGACTATCGGACGTCTTACCGTCCTTACTCACCCTTCGCTCGCCGTGAGTGGCAAATGGCTCGGACACGGGGCCGACCATCGGTGGGGGTCCGACGTGCGCTGGGTGACGGGCAAGCTCATCGTCGAGGGCGAGGTCATCGCGCAGCGTGCACCGGGTGATTCCGCGAGCACGTTCGATGGCAGCGGCGGATACGCTTTGGTAGCGTACAAGGTCCGCCCCTGGTTGCAGTCAGTCGTGAAGTGGGAACGGCTGCGCGAGACTTCGACCGCTCCGCTGGCGCGCACCGAGCGGCGACTGACGTGGGTTACCTATGGTGCGAACCTGATGGCGCCGGGAGGGGGTCTGCGATTTCAACTCGCATGGATCGTGAAGTCGGCGCTAAGCTCCAACGCAGAGCTCGTCGGTCAGCTTCAGCTCGTATTCTGAGGGCCCGGCATATCCCCTACGCGGGCTAGGTGATTCGCCGGACTTGTGCTTCGATCTCCCCGACACGAAGATCACTGGGTGTAGGCTCACTTGCTGGCAGGTCCGATGCAGCCAACCGACGTCACCAACCCGCAGTATTACCACCGGGTGGTGGACTGCCAATGGGCGTGCCCGGCACATACGAACGTGCCGGAGTACATCCGTCTCATTGCGCAGGGCCGCTATACCGAGTCCTATCTGCTCAACAGGGCGTCGAACGTCTTTCCCGGAATTCTCGGGCGGACCTGCGACCGGCCTTGTGAGCCCGCGTGTCGCCGCACGCGCGTGGACGGCAAACCGGTCGCGATCTGCCGGCTGAAGCGCGTCGCCGCCGACCTGCGCGATGACGTTCGCGAATTCCTCCCGAAAATTCCCGAGCAGAAGAACGGCAAGCGCGTGGCGCTCGTCGGCGCCGGTCCCGCGTCCCTCACGGTCGCGAACGACCTCATGCCGCTCGGCTATCAGTGCACGATCTTCGAGAAGCTCGATCGTCCTGGCGGCCTCATGCGGACGAACATCCCCGCCTTCCGCCTGCCCGCGAGCGTGCTCGACGAAGAAGTGAACATGATTCTCGACATGGGCGTCGACCTGCGGCTCGGGACGCCCATAACGAGCATGCGATCACTCCTCTCGGAAGGGTTCGACGCGATCTTCGTCGGCAGCGGCGCCCCAAAGGGAAAAGAGCTCGACATCCCCGGCCGGCGGGACACGGACAAGATCCACATCGGCATCGACTGGCTCGAGTCGGTGCACTTCGGCCACATCGACTCGATAGGCGAGCGCGTCCTCATCATTGGCGTCGGCAATACCGCCATGGACTGCTGTCGCAGCTCGCGCCGGCTCGGAGGCCGCGACATCAAGGTGATGGCGCGACGTGGCCGCAAGCACTTCAAGGCCTCGCCCTGGGAGCTGGAGGACGCCGAAGAGGAAGGCGTTCAGATCGTCGAGAACCATGCCCCGAAACGGTTCATCGTCGAAAACGGCGTGCTGCGCGGCATGGAGTTCGAGCGGCTCCGCTGGTTCGAGAAAGACGGAAAGCAGAAGAGCGAGGTGATCGACACCGTCATGATCCCGTGTGACGAGGTCATCCTCGCCATTGGCCAGGAGAACGCGTTCCCCTGGATCGAGCGCGACATCGGCATCGAGTTCAAGGATGACATGCCGGTTGTCGAGCGCGGCACGATGCGAAGCACGAAGCCGGGCGTGTTCTTCGGCGGCGATGCCGCGTGGGGGCCCGAGAACATCATCTGGGCCGTGGAGCACGGCCATCAGGCCGCGATCTCCATTCATAACCACTGCCAGGGCGTCACCGTCACGGAGCGACCGCCGTACGGGATGAACCTGATGAGCTCCAAGGTGGGAATGCACGCGTGGCGCTACAGCAACGACTACAGCCCGGTCCCGCGTGCGAAGATGACGCACGTCGAGCTGACAGAGCGCTTCAGCAAGCTGAGCGTCGAGGTGGAGCTCGGCTTCACGGCGGAGCAGACGGCGTACGAAGTGGAGCGTTGCCTGAACTGCGACGTGCAGACGCACTTCACCGCCAACCTGTGCATCGAGTGCGACGCGTGCATCGACGTCTGCCCGGTGAACTGCCTGACGATCACGTCCAACGGCGAGGAGCCCGACCTCCGCACCCGTCTCTCCGCGCCGGCGATCAACCCGCAGCAGGCGCTATACGTCTCAGCGTCTCTCCCGCAAACGCAGCGGGTGATGGTCAAGGATGAGGACGTCTGCCTCCACTGCGGCCTGTGCGCCGAGCGGTGCCCGACAGCAGCCTGGGACATGCGCGAGTTCGACTTGCTCATTCCCTATGCAGGAAGGAAAGCGGAACACGGAATGCTGAGTCCGGGACACCGGGAAGCCAGCGCCGCCGGCGGAAGCGTCCCCCCGTCACAGAATCCGCATTCCGCAATCCGCGTTGCACCATGATCAACGACTTCGCCTTCAAGATCGGCACGGTCAACGGCACCGGGTCGGCGAGCGCGAATGCCCTGATCATGCAGGCCATCTTCCGCATGGGCATTCCGGTCTCCGGGAAAAACGTCTTCCCCTCGAACATCCAGGGGCTGCCGACCTGGTACGAGATCCGGGTCAACAAGGATGGCTACACGGCCCGTGCGCCGCGCTTCGACCTCGTCGTTGCCCTCAACCCCTCGACCTATCAGCGCGACGTCGCCGAAGTGCGTCCCGGCGGCTACCTCCTCTACGACTCGTCGTGGCCGATGGACGCCGCGCTCCGTCGCGAGGGGATAACGCTACTCGGCATCCCACTCGGCCAGATGTGCGCCGAGGTTTTCGAGGGTGATCGCGAGCGGCAGCTGATGCGGAACATCGCGTACGCGGGGGCGCTGGTTGCGCTCCTCGACATCGACATGGGCGTGGTCGAGGAGATGATTCGCGACCAGTTCGGTCGAAAGCCGGCCCTGCTCGACTCGAACTTCAAGGCGCTCCGCCTCGGTTACGACTTCGCCAAGGCGAATTTCTCGTGTCCGCTGCCTTTTCATCTCCAGCGGATGGATGCGACCGCGGATTACATCATCATCGACGGAAACACCGCGGCCGCGCTCGGATGTCTGTACGCCGGCGCCACGGTGGGGGCGTGGTATCCGATCACGCCGGCGACGTCGTTGATGGAGGCGTTCAAGTCGCTGTGCGAGCGCTTTCGCGTCGACAAGGAAACGGGACAGAAGCGGTTCTGCATCCTCCAGGCAGAAGATGAGCTCGCCGCGGCGGGAATGGTGGTCGGCGCCGGATGGGCCGGCGCCCGCGCGTTCACGCCGACGGCCGGCCCCGGCATCTCGCTGATGCAGGAGTTCATCGGGCTCGCGTACTACACGGAGATCCCCGCGGTCTTTTTCGACGTGCAGCGCGTCGGTCCATCGACGGGCATGCCGACGCGCACGCAGCAGGCCGACCTCATGTCGATGGCGTACGCATCACACGGCGACACGAAGCACATCGTGCTCTTCCCGGCGAATCCGGAGGAGTGCTTCACCCTCGCGGTGCGCGCCTTCGACCTGGCCGAACGATTTCAGACGCCCGTGTTCGTGGCGTCGGACCTCGACATTGGCATGAACGACTGGATGTGCCGCCGCCTCACGTGGGATGACAGCTACCGCCCCGATCGCGGCAAGGTGTTGAGCGTCGAGGATCTCGAGCGTATCGGGCGATTCTCGCGTTACCTCGGGGAGAACGGCGATGCAATCGCGGCCCGCACGCTCCCCGGTGTCGATGCGCGCGGCTCGTACTTCACGCGCGGATCCGGCCACGACGTTCACGCCGGCTATACCGAAGACGCTGGAGCGTACGCCGAGGTGCTGGCGCGGCTGGGCCGAAAACTCGAGCAGGCCGCCGAGGCGGTGCCGGAGCCGGTGATCAATCGCGCCAACGGTGGAGCGAGCGTCGGAATCATCTCGATCGGGAGCTGTGATTCCGCCGTTCGTGAGGCGGTCGATCGGCTCCGCGCCGACGGTCTCGCGGTCGACTACATGCGCCTTCGCGGGTTCCCGTTCGGGGCAGCGGTGAAGCGCTTTCTCCAGGAGCATTCGCGGCTCTTCGTCGTCGAGCAGAACCGCGACGCCCAGCTTCGAGCGCTGCTCACGCTCGAGACGGGCATACCACGCGACAGCATGACTCCGGTGCTCGACTATGGTGGCGTTCCGCTGAGCGCGGCGCCGATCGTCGAGCGAGTGAAACACGAATGCGGAAAGCGGAATGCGGATCAGGACATTCGCGCTTCGCTTCCGCATTCCGCATTCAGCACTCGGTTATGACCTCCATCCCAAAGCCGGCTGTCCGCCATCCGGGGCTGCCGCGCAACGCGCTCGGCCTCACGACCCGCGACTATGAAGGCGGGATGTCGACGCTGTGCGCCGGTTGCGGGCACGACTCGATTACCGCGGCGATCATCCAGGCGGTCTGGGAGCTCGCTCTGCCGCCGCACCGCGCCGCCAAGCTGAGCGGGATCGGCTGCTCATCGAAGACCACCGCCTACTTCATGCGGCAGTCGCACGGGTTCAACGCCGTGCACGGTCGCATGCCGGCGGTCGCCAGCGGCGTGCACGCGGCCAACCGCGAGCTCGTCTGTATCGGCATCTCCGGCGATGGCGACTCGCTGTCCATCGGACTCGGACAGATGTGCCACGCCATCCGTCGCAACGTCGACATGTTGTACGTGCTCGAGAACAACGGCGTGTACGGTCTGACGAAGGGGCAGTTCTCCGCATCGGCGGATGTGGGATCGAAGTCGAAGCGTGGCGAGCCGAACGTGCAGCCGCCGATCGATCCGGTGCTGCTCGCTATGACGCTCGGTGCCACGTTCGTGGCGCGCGGATTTTCGGGCGACAAGGCGCAGCTCGTCCCGATCCTGAAAGCGGGCTTGACGCACCGCGGCTTCGCCCTCATCGACGTCATCTCACCGTGCGTGACGTTCAACGATCACGAGGCATCGACCAAGAGCTACCGCTTCACGCGCGGGCACCGCCACGAGGTGGCGCCGGTCGATTTCATTCCGCTCACGCGTGAGATCGCCGTCTCCATGGAACCGGGGTCCGCCAGGGCGGTGACGATGCACGATGGGAGCGTCGTCCAGTTTCGCGCGGTCGGCGAGGGGTATGACCCGACCGATCGGGACGCGGCCTACGCGCATATCCGCCGCCTCCAGGCCCAGGGCGAGGTAGTGACCGGATTGTTGTATATTGACGAGCGCGCGCCCGACATGCACGCGGTCAGCGGTACGATCGAGGGGCCGTTGACGAGCGTACCGTACGAACAGCTGTGTCCTGGAAGCGCGGCGCTCGATGCTCTCCAGGAGGAGTACCGATAGGTTCGTCTCGCTAGGCTGGCTGTCTGGCGACGGGAACCTGTGAGTCGTATATTAAGCGCCCCCAATAAATGTAGGTGCCTGGCCTGATGTGGTCCGCCCCCGCTCGATGATGAGCGACCTCCTGTCCCGCCTTCAGGAGGCACTGCACCAAGTTTACGCTGTCGAGCGGGAGCTCGGTCGCGGGGGCATGGCCACCGTTTTCCTCGCGCGCGACCTGAAGCACGGCCGCGCGGTCGCGGTGAAGGTCCTTCACCCCGACCTGGCCGCCGCGGTGGGGTCCGAGCGGTTCCGGCGGGAAATCCAGATCGCCACGCAGCTCACTCACCCGAACATCCTCCCCCTGTACGACTCGGGGCACATGGATGGGCTGCTGTATTACGTGATGCCGTTCGTCGCGGGCGAGTCGCTGCGGGCACGGATGAACCGCGAGCATCAGATGCCGATCGACGAGGCGGTTCGGATCACGTGCGAAGTGGCCGACGCGCTCGACTACGCGCACCGCCACGGGCTGATCCATCGTGACATCAAGCCGGAGAACATCCTCCTCGAAGACGGCCACGCGATCGTCGCCGACTTCGGAATAGCCCGGGCCTTCACGGCCAGCACCGAACAAAAGCTGACGGAGACCGGCGTCACGCTCGGCACCCCGCTCTACATGAGCCCGGAGCAGGGGATGGCGGAGCGCGACCTCGACGGACGGAGCGATCAGTACAGCCTCGCCTGCGTGCTGTACGAGATGCTCACCGGTCAGCCGCCGTTCACCGGCCCCACCGCGCAATCGATCATCGCCCGGCACGCGATCGATCCCGTGCCATCGCTGCTGACGGTTCGCGGGACGGTTCCGGAGGAGGTGGAGGCCGCCATCACGGTCGCGCTGGCGAAGGTTCCGGCCGACCGGTTCCCGTCCGTCGGCGCCTTCGCGGCTGCTCTCCGCGGCACGGGTACATTCCCAATGACGCGGCGGTCCACGATCGGTCGCACGGGGATGAATCGCGTTGCTCCGTCACCGCGCCCGTTGGTGAGGGCCGCGCTCATCGCGCTGGCAGTGGTGGCGGCGGGCGCTGGCGGTTTCTGGCTGTGGAATCGGCCCACGACTCTCGCGGCGGCCGCCGGCAACGCGCTCGACAAGAAGCGGATCGCGGTGACGTACTTCGAGGACCGGAGCGGAGGCGAGCTCGCCTACCTGGCGGATGGTCTCAGCGAGTCGCTCATCGAGCAGCTCGGGGACGTGAAGGGTCTCGATGTCATCTCGAAAAACGGCGTCGCGCCTTTCAAGGGCCGTGACGTCAGCCCCGACAGCGTGGCCGAGACGCTCAAGGCGGGGACGCTCGTGACGGGAACCGTCGACGAGGAGGGTGACCGCGTCCGCCTAACGGTCAGGCTCGTTGATGGCAACAGCGGCGCCGAGTTCCGGAACGCGAGCTTCACGCGCCCCAAGGCGAATCTGCTCGGTGCCCGGGACAGCCTCGCGGCGCAGGTCGCGATCTTTCTGCGTGAGCGCCTGGGCGAAGAGGTGCGGCTCCGCGAAACCCTGACGGGAACCCGCAATCCCGACGCGTGGTCGCTCGTGCAGCGGGCCGAGAAGGTTCGGAAGGATGCGGAGGCATTCATCGCGGCGGATAGCGCGGCTGCGGCGGCGCAAGCGCTGGCGAGAGCGGACTCGCTGCTCGCGCAGGCAGAGCAGCTCGATCCGACGTGGACGACGCCGATCGTGCGCCGCGGCTGGGTGGCGTATCGCGAGGCTCGGGGCCTGCGCGACGATCTGCGCGTCGCGGAGGTCCTGGCGAGAGGAATGGGCCACGTGGAGCGCGCTCTGGCCATGGACCCCAGGAACGCGGAAGCGTTCGAGCTCCGCGCGACCCTGCGGTACCACAAGCGCTTCCAGGGTCTGGTGCCCGATCCTAACGAGGCAGCCGAGCTCCTTCGCACCGCGGAACAGGACCTTCGTCAGGCGACGACCCTCGACCCGGATCGCGCCACCGCGTGGAACGCGCTGAGCGCGCTACTCTACCGAACGTACAATCGCGTGGAGGCGAACCTCGCCGCGCAGCGCGCGTACGCCGAGGACACGTACCTCAGCTCCGCTCCCGAGCTTCTGTATCGGCTCTATGCGACATCGTGGGACATGGAGCAGTTCATCGAGGCGGCAAAGTGGTGCGATCTCGGTCGGCGGCGGTTCCCCGACCGCCAGCAGTTCATGTATTGCCAGCTGTGGATCCTGGCGAGCGATGTGCGCCGCCCCGACGCGGACGAAGCCTGGCGGCTCGTCTCGGAGCTCGAGCGGGTGACGCCGAAGAACCAGTGGGAAGCGGTACGGCGCCAGGCGCAGATGGTTGTCGCCCTGTCCATTGCGCGCGCGGGGCACCCGGATAGCGCGCGGCGTGTCATCGAGCGCTCACGCGCCGGTCGCGACATTGATCCCCGCGGCGAGCTCATTGGCCACGAAATCGTCGTGCGAGCGATGCTCGGCGACAACGAGGAAGCACTTCGGCTACTCAGCCTGTATCTCACATCCCACCCCGAACACCGAGAGGGTTTCACCAAGGCGAATCGATGGGAGTTCCGAGTTCTGCGTGAGGACCCACGGTATCTGAAGCTGGTTGGAACAGGGGACTGAAGCGTCCCCGCTGGGCAATGGTGCCCGGCAACATCCGTCCTGTTGGGGGAGCGGAGCTGCTCCCAAAGGAGTCCCGAGTATGAATCGCCTTTGCACCTTTCTCGCGCTCGCCGGCGTGCTCGTCGTCGCGGCGTGCGACGACCAGCCGACCTCTCCTCGAGAAACGCAGGGTCCCAGCGCGGCCATTTACGACGCCGACCACGACGGCGACAACAAGGAAGTGTTCTTCCTGCCACCGATCGTGCCCAATCCCACCGCCAGTCCATTCTTCAAGCCTGGTGAATTCAACCCGAATCTGACGTCAGCGGTGATTCGGGTTTGTCACATGGTGAACAATGCCTGTGCGGCTGTCGTCGCGTCGTTCGGCGCGGGACAGGCGACCGGGCCCATCGTGATCTCGACTATCGATGAGCATTACCTGGCCGTGTGGCATACCGACCAGTCGGACCTGGTCGCGGGGCAGGCCTATCGCATTGAGGTGTTCATGGATGGGGATGTCACTTCGGCACCGGTGGCCTGGGCCGATGTCACAGTCGCCAGCACCATGAAGGAGCTCAAGAACCTCAACACCAACGAGACTATCGCCCTCCTCGATGGTCGCACGCTGCCGATCAAGGTACGCTTCCAGAACGGAGTGCGGTGCGAGTCCGACAACTGCCTGTCGCAGCGTGTGACGGCGGAGGGTGGCAATCTCATCCTCGAGAGCGGCAACGGTGCCCTCGTGCTTCAGGAGGGCTGGCTGCCCCCGGGCATTACCGAGGTGACCGTTACACTTCAGCGTCACGCGACGGGGCCGGGGAATGACTGCGTCGGCAATGCCGCGTACATCGGCCCCGGCCTCGTGGCGCAGCGTGAGGCGTGTCTCGAGGTCACCACGGATCCGGTTCTCCTCCCTGGTGCAACCACCGGCATTCAGCGCCCCGCGTTCATCTTCCTTTGCACGGAAGCGAGCGAGACCGATCCGCTCCGCCAGTTCCTGCAAATCATCAAGGCCGATGATGGTCTGCCGCTCGAGGCCCTGACGGACGTTTCCGATGACGATCTCATCGCCCTGGGCTTCGATCCGAGCTGCGAGGGGACGCCGAGTGAGATCGGGCTGTCATCTCACCCGCTCATGCGCCTGGCGAGTCGGGGGCTGAACGCGGTCGCGCGGCTGCTCGAGGTGAAGCGCGCGTACGCGATCGACCTCGGTCAAGGCGGAGAGATTCCGATCGGCGGCTTCTTCAGCCACTTCACGTTAGGCGTGATGGGAACCGCCGCCGCGTTCGGCACGACGCCCGAGACGGCCGAGACGGGGAGCACGGTCCCGCTCTCGGTGCAGATGATGGGGCTGACCCGCCACCCGCCGAGCCCCCCCCTGGCCGATGGGCTGGCAGGTATCAGTGTGGCTTTCGCGATTACGGCTGGGGCCGGCGGGCTCAGCGATCCTGCGACCGAACTGGATCCCGGAAGCTCGGTCACCGTTCTGACGAACGCCGACGGTGTCGCGACGGCGAACCTCTCCGTGGGTAACGGAGCGAACGTCGTCAAGGCGGTCGCGCTCGTGGCCGGGCAACCTGTCTCGGACACGGTGACCTTTGCGGTCGATGGAGTGGTCATTGCGCCGAATTTGAGCGTCGTAATGCAGGTCCCGGACAACGCCCCTCCGCTTTCACCATCCGTGATCGCCGCGGGCGAGCAGGTCACGCTGCATCCATGGCTCATTCAGAATCTCGGTGGCCCGGTGGCTCCGTCGACGGGATCCTTCTCGTATGGATTCTATCTCTCGAACGACGCCATCATCACCGCCAGCGACACACGGCTCGGTGGGGCCTCGGTCAGCAACGCGACGTTCAACACGAGCGGCCCGTTGACATTCGCGGCGCCAACCTTGACGATTCCGCTCTCGACAACGCCTGGGGTGAAGTACGTCGGGATCCTCGTGGATGAGGGCAATGACGTCGCCGACAGCGACCGGTCGAGCAACGTCGTTGGCGGGATACCGCTGACGATCGAGGTGTTGACTGGCGGCGCCACCGATCCCACGGGCGACGGCGGTGAAACGCCAGGCAGCTCGAACGACTTGATCTCCGTCACCGCGACCGCGAGCAGCGGGACCCTCACGATGCACTTCCGCTACGCGACGGACACGCGTGATCCGGCGTTCAAGCTGATCACCGGAATCGACACTGACGAGAATCCCGCGACCGGTCACCAGGGCATCGATTCCGGGTGCACTCGCGACAACGGGGTACTCGGCGCCGACTACCTGGTGCGGGCCGAGGCGTCGGGAGTCACGGTCTACCAGTACGTTGGGCCGTGCAACCAGTTTAACGGTGTGGGAGCGGGCACCCTTGCCCTCGATGCGGATGGGGATGGGTTCGTCGTGACGGTTCCCCTCTCCTTGCTCGGCGGTGACTCAGGCCGCCTCCGGTTCAAGGCTACCTCGGGATCCGGCGGCTCCGGTATCTACGACGTTATCACGAACGACGGAGCCGCCCCCGTTCGGGTGGGATCGCCGATTATCGATTGACGAGATCCCGGCGTCCGCAGTCCGAAGTGACGGCTTCGGACTGTGGACGCCGTTCCGTCACCCCCTCCATTTGAGTATTCTGCTCATCCGCGGCGAACGTAGACTCGCTGCGGCGATCTCTATTCTCGCACTTAGACGGAGCTTCCGCATGCGTGTCGTTTGCCAATTCCCATTCCTGCTCGCCTTTCCGCTCGCGCTCGCCGCTCAGGACCGTCAGCCAACCGGCGCGTTCATCGTGCGCCTGGGGACCGACACCACCGCCGTCGAGCGCTTCACGCGATCGGGGAACTCATACCAGGTCGAGCAGGCGCTGCGCAGCCCCCGCACGAGCTTCAGGCACACGCATCTCGAAGTCACGCCGACGGGCCACGTCGCGACGACTTTTCTGATGCTTCACTCGATCGACAATCCGAGCGGGCCGCTCCTGGGCAGCACCAAGCTCACGCATGGAGCCGGCGACAGCGCCACCGTCGAGATCAAGCAGGGTGATTCGACGAGGACACGCCGGGTACCTCTGCCGGCCGGCGCGATCCCGTCGCTGCCGCAGTCCTTCCTCGGCTACGAGCTGGCGGCGATGCGCGTGCGTGAGACGAAGGCCGACAGCATGTCGATCACGCTCGTCAACCCGAGTGGGGATCAGACGCCGATCGTCGTCAGGCGCGTCGGAGCGGACTCGATGACGTTCACGCTCCCGTTCCTCACCTACCGCGCGCACGTCGATGCCAGCGGTCGCATCACGCGTCTCTACCAGCCGCGAGGAACGTCGGTCGAGCGTGTCGCGAACGCCGACGTGAACGCCATCGCCAAGGCGTGGGCGGCGCTCGATGCGGCCGGAAAGGGCATGGGTCCGCTTTCTCCGAGGGACTCCACCTCGGTGCGCATCGGCGACGCGACGATCAGAGTGCGCTACGCTCGTCCGAGCAAGCGCGGACGCGTGATCTTCGGCGACATCGTTCCGTGGGACACCGTGTGGCGCACCGGCGCCAACGACGCGACGGTGTTCACCAGCGACACCGATCTCCTCATCGGCAACGAGATGGTGCACGCGGGCAGCTACACGCTGTTCACCATTCCGTCGCGGAACGGAACCACGCTCATCATCAATCGTGAGATCATGCGCGGAGGTGAGCCGCTCGCGGGAACGGACTACGATTCATCGAAGGATCTGGCGCGCATCCCAATGACCACGAAGACGCTGGCAACGCCGGTCGAGAAGCTCACCATCGAGGTCATTCCGCGGGGCAACGAGGGCGTCCTGCGAATCGTCTGGGATCGGCGCGAGATGACGGTGCCGATCCGCCTGCGATCGTGAGCTGACCGCTACCCGCCCGTCCCCAGCTGCCTCGTGTACTTGATCACCAGCGAGCGCGCCTGGGGACGGACCCATTGGAAGAAGGAATCGGCCTCGCGCCCGTCGTTGAACACGACGAAGAGACCCGTGCCGGCCGTGTTCAACCACCCGAATCGCGCGTTGGCCGTCCAGCTCCGCGCCTGATTGCTGTACTGCACGAGTGACAGCGCGAAGATCCGCGGCGTGAAGTAATAGCCGAGGCGGACTCCCACCAGCGAGCGAACGAAGTCGCCCTGGTCGAGATGGACGTCGTGGTAGTCGAAGAGCAGCGACGAGGAGAACGACGCGCCGCGCCGCGCGGTGAGCGTCACGTTGCCACCGTTCCGCGTTCCATTGTACAACCCGCCGACATCGCCGCGGAGCGACAGCGACAGGGGCGAGCTCGGGTTGGTCGCGAAGTCGAGCCCTAACGAGGAATAGTTGTACGACCCCGGCGGGAGCGTGATGCCCCGGGCGATCGGAAAGGGCTCCTGAAGCCCCTCGTGATACACGTTGAATTCCGGACCGAAGCGTCCGCCGTTCGCGAATTCGATCTCGGTCAGGTCCACGTGGGCCTGCCCGCTCTGATAGAAGTCATCGAGCCCGTAGTACGCGCGATAGCTCGCGTGAGGATTCCACTGCTTGAGCCACGCCCATTCGGGCTTGAGCACGATTCGCATGAAACCGACGTCGTAGTACCGGTAGCCGCCGGCGCGGTTGAGAAACCCGACGTCGGGGCTGAACGCGTCACCGACCTGCATGAAGCGCAGCGTGTTGTTCCAGGCGATCGTCTGGTAGTTGCCGCGGAGGCTGTAGCCGAAATCATCGCCGGCGAGTCCGGGCGTTTCCGTCTTCGCTCCCCACCAGTCGAGCGTCCATTTCTCGCCAACGCCGACGCGGCCGTCCACACCGTACGTCCGATTGCGGTCGTGGCCGTTGTGCACCGCCATGCGCTGCACGGCAATCACACCAATGCGCGATCGCGTCGAGAGCTCGCGCGTGACACGAGCCACCGAGTACGAGGTGGCCGGGTGAACGTCTCCGGCGCGGTCGGTGAAAATCTGGAGCGCCCCGGCGGTGAGACTGCCCACGCGACCGGTCAGACGTCCGCCGCCGATGATCGGCACAGGGCTGCCAAGACTGTCGATGCCGATGCGACGAGTGAAGAACAGCTCCACCGCCTGAGGCGTCCCGGCGGAGAAGATCCCGGCATTCTCGAGAAAGAATGGCCGCTTCTCGGGGAAGAAGATCGGGAACCGCGTCAGGTTCGTACGCTGCTCGTCCACCTCGACCTGGGCGAAATCCGTGTTGTACGTGAGATCGAGTGTCAGGCTCGGCGTCAGACCGTACTTGAGGTCGGCACCAACCTCACCCGGATAGCGCGCCTTGTCGGCGTTGAGGTAGTCGCGCTGCACGCCGCTGAGTACGTATGGCGTGATCGTCGCCACCTTCCGCGCGGGTACGCGAATCTCCTGGAGCGTCCCGGCGCGCGACAGGCGCATCAGGTTGAACTGCCGCGGAACGAACGACCAGAACGCCTCTTCGCTCTTGCGGCGGATCGCGCGGACGAGATTGAGCCCCCAGCTTTGCGTGGCGCCGCCACCGTATCGCAGGGTGGAGAAAGGGATGCGGAACTCCGCGTACCATCCTAACGAGTCGATCGAGGTCGCCACCGTCCAGCTGCCGTCCCAGTTCAAGTTGAACCCGCCCATCGAGCCGGACTGGGCGCGCGACATACCAGCCTGGGTGATTCCGCCGCCTTCCCCCTCCTTGATGACCTGTCCGTCGTACTCGATTCCTGACGGCGTGGTGGCGAAGACGAAACCGTTCTGCCGATCGAGGTACGTGTCGAGGATGATCCCGACGTAATCGCTGTTGGTGAGGGTGACGTCGCGCACCTTTTCGCCGGGAACGATGCCGGCGGTGTCGCGGTCGAAGAGCCAGGCCCCGACGTAGAGGGCCTCGCGATCGGTGATGATGCGAATCTCCGTCCGTTCGCTGATCGGCTCGCCCTCGCGCAGCTCGCGCTGAACGAACCCGCTCAGCGGCTCGACATCGCGCCACACGACGTCGTCGAGCCTACCATCGATCACCGGCGCCGTGGCGACGACGTTCGCGCGCGCGATGCGCGCCGCGCGGGCGGGATCGTTGTCAGGCATGGCCTGCTGAGCGCTTGCCGCGGACACCGCGGCAAGCGCCACAGCCGTAACGATCAGGAGACGCACGGAAGAGAGCGCCAGTTATCGCTGAGGTGTCCCGGCCTTCTCCGCTTCAGCCAGCTTCTTGGCCTCCTCCTCCTTCTTCTGACGCTCGGCCTCGTCTTCCAGCGTCTTGAGGACATCTCGCCAGGCGAACTTCTTCCCGCTGCCGCGCACGTAGTAGTCCATCCACGCCATCTCGGCTGTCGACTTCACGAGCTGGTTCCGCGGGTCGGGAATCCCATGCGACTCCCCGGGATAGACGTAGAGCTCCGTTGGAACGCCGAGGCGCTTGAGCGCCATGTGCAGCTCCTCCGACTGCGGGCTCGGCACGCGTGGATCGCCCTTCACCACGTGAATCATCGTCGGCGTCTTCGCGTTCGCGATGTAGCGAATGGGCGACTGTGCCCAGTATGCGTCGAAATCCTCGTACGGGAGCTTGTTGCCGAGGTAGTACTGACGATTCCGCTGTACATCGCTCTGCGCGTACATGGAGATCCAGTTCGATGTCCCCGCTCCAGAGCTGATCGCCTTGAAGCGGTCGGTGTGTGTGAGGATCCAGTTCGACCAATGCCCGCCGGCGCTC
>DASTYE010000318.1:0-11635 GCA_035765135.1 Gemmatimonadaceae bacterium
CTTGAGAGCGCTCGAGCCACCCCCCGCGAGATCCTTGAACCAGATGTGCTTCGGATCCTTCATGAGGTCCTTCTCCCACGACTTCCCGATCACCTTTCCACCCGCCAACGCCTCGGCTCTGACCCTGATGGCCCAGTCGAGATCGGCGGTCAGCGCCTGGTTCGTTTCGGTGTTGCCCGACGCGTCGCCAGCGGTCTGCGTCGAGGTGATCGCCGCGCATCCCGACGCCATCCCTTTGAGATACGGCAGTGGCCCGGCGCGCGCGCCGAGTACGTTGTAGTTGAGGTTGAGCTGCAGCGCGGTGTACAGCCCGGGGCTGACCGTCACCTGACCCTGGATCTGCGCCGTTTCCTTCGTGGTCGCCGGCGCGGTCGTCCCCTTCTCGTTTCCGCTGCAGCCGTCGCCGTCGCAGGTGAAGTCGAAGGTCGATTTCTGCGAGTTGGCGAGCGTGAAGGTGCCCTTCGCCGTGCCCTCGCTCGCAATGTCGACGACGCCTTCGATGTAGGCGCTGATGTCGAGAATCGCCACTGGCACACCGCCAATGACTACCGGAATGATCTGAATCGGAATCTGCGGGCCTCCAGTCGGGGGGATCTTGATGCGTCGCTGAAATGAGCCCGCCGCTTCGACGCCGACCGAGAACTCCTGACCGATCGTCATCGTGCCGTTGGCGGACAGGCTCCTCGGGCGAACGAGGAACGGCAGGCAGGGGATGTAGAAGAAGTCCATCCTGGCGTCGAAGTCGGCCTCCACGGGAATGTCGAGCCTAACGGTTCCCCTGACGGTGCCCGATGCGCCTCCCTTCGACTGGCTTTGTTCGAGGCTCACCGGGATCGACGCGGTGTGCGCGAACTTCACGGGCACCGATCCGCCGGGCAGCGGCTTGTCGGCGAAGCACCCCTGCGTCACCTCCCAAACGTCGGCGAGCTCCTCGGTCTTTTTCGTCCAGGCGTCGTTCGCCGCTTGCCACATCTGCTCCCACCCTTCGGTGAACCCCTCACCGACATCCTGGACCGTTTCGTTGAAGCAGTCCATCGACTCGAACATGTTCCCGCAGTCGGAGCCGCCCCCACCGCCGCTCGCTGCCTCCGGATGCTGCGCGGCCCATCGGCGCAACTGGTCCGCGAGCGCGCTCATCGAGCTGCCCGACATGTTGCCCATCGTCAGATGGATCGGGGGAAACTCCACGGCGGAGTCGGGAAGCGGATGCTTGGCAAACCACTCGCGCGCTGCCCCTGGGTTGACGATGTAGCTCGTCGACTGCCCCGGCCGCAGCGTGCGGACGTGCATCTCCATCATCTTGCGCGCCGATCGAGGGAGCATCGTCGCCTTCTCGATGCCGTCGAGTCCCCGGACGAGCACGACCTCATTCGTCTGCGCTCGGCCGCCGACCCGTGCCGGGACGTTCACGACCTCGACACGCCGCAACGATGGATCCTTTCCCTTGCTGCCCCGCTCGACCGCAATCGGCTCACCGTACGTGACCCGAGGCAGCTCGAGGACTGCAGGATTGACCGCCACGTTGGCGGTGGCGTTCGCGGCTCCCGGGATCGTCGGCTGCGACGGCGGAGGCTGCCTAACGGGCGGTCGGATGCCCACGGACGTCTGCGGCGGCTTCGTGATCGTGCAGCATGCCGTCCGCCCATCGAGCGAGACCTGATTGGTCGTAAAGTTGGCGTAGACCTTCTGGCCAGGACGAAGGAGCCTCGCCGCCTGCGGCGTGAGTGTCCTGAACTGAAAGCTGGCGTTCGACGCGGTCACCTTCGCGGTAACCAGGCCAATGCGGGCATCGATGCCGACGATCTCGCAGCAGGGCGTGCCCTGGGCGACCGCGTCGTTCGCGACACCCAGCGTGAGCGTGACGGTGCAGAGCACAAGGGTGAGACGCATGAGCTTCCTCCGGGCGAACAGGTCGTTCAGTGTGTGGACGCCGCGTGCCTCACTCCTGAGCGGGCGGTGGCGGCTGGGTCTGGAACGCGGCTTTCGTCGCCGTCTGGAGCTCGCGTGTGGCCGCCGTGATCTGCACCAGCGCAGCCTGAGCGCTCTCCTTGTCCCCGGCCTGCTTGAAGGCGCGCATCGCCGACCGGAGGTTGCCGTATTTGTCGGGCAGGTCGGTATACATGCGCAGCCCGGCGATGAGCAGGTTCATGTTCTTGTACTTCTGAAGAAACGACGGCAGGCTCTGCGCGACGGCGCCTAACAGCACATTGACCTTCTTGACCGACCTGGTGCAGCACGCGTCGGTGAATGCCGACAGGGGCAGCGCCACCAGCTCCTCCACACTCGGCGGTGGCGCCGATTCGTCGACTGCCTCGGGAGTGAAGTCGCCGCCGGTCGCGGATGGAGCGCTGTCGGATGCGGCGGGCGATTGTTCGAGCGTCGTGCTCAGCTCGGTCACGAGCGTTTCGAGCTCGACGACCTCGTTATCGAGGGAAGATGCGAAGGCGGGCATTGGCGGCGCCGCGATCACGCCCTGCTTGACCGGCGCCGAGGCGGGGACGACGCGGTAGCGGAAGATCATTCCGCCCCTGCCCACCACGTACGCACGGTCGCGGCGCGGGAAGCTCCATCCGAGAACGTAGGCGGGGAACCGGAGCTGCCGCGATGTCCAGCGCTTTCCGCCGTCGACCGTGACGGCCATCTTCGGACTCGTGCCGAGGTCGAGCGCCCACCCGGTCTCGGGGTCGGCAAAGCGCATGAGGTCACCAGGCGTCGACACGACCCCTCGCCAGGTCTCGCCGCCATCGGCGGTCGCGAAGAGCTTGTGAGCGCCCGCTTCATTCACGTGAACGAGGCCCATCCTCTCGTCGAGGAAGAACAGGTCCTCGAGGTCGGCGTGCTTCGGATCGCCAGGGCCTAACGTGAACTCCCACGATCGTCCGCCGTCGATCGTCTTGCCGAACATCGGCGGGCCACCGCACCCCATGCCGGCACACTGCGCCTTGCCCACGAGGTAGCCAACCTCCGGTGTGGGAAAGTGAATGCGCGCGATCTCGCACGTCGTGGTGCGATTGACGCCATCGATCATCGCCTTCACCTGGCACTGCGCGACGTGCGCCCACGTCTTCCCGCCATCGTCGGTGCGGAAGATCTGGCTCGTGCTCTGTTCCGAGGTGCCGCCAGCGGCCACGCCGGACTGCGCCGAGAGGAAGACGTAGTCTCCCATACGCAATGGGGTGGAGCCGTACTCTTCCCAGCTCTCTCCATCAGTGGTGCGGAGCAGCTTTCTCCCCTGCACCGCCCACCCATGGTGCTCGTCGATGAAGCGAAGCTTGTGGACCTTGTCCTCGGTGGACGCCGGGTCCCCGCCTAACGCCGGGGTCCACGTCGCTCCGCCATCAGTGGTCTTGATGATCGTCCCCGCTTCACCGGCGGCCCAGCCAATGTCGATCGTCACGAAATAGACGTCGGCAAGGTCGAGGTCCTCGGAGTAGCTGACCGGTTCCCAGATGCCCTTGAACGCCGGCTTCGCGGCGGCGGTACGCTGGGCGTCGAGTGAGAGCGACAGCGCCCCAATGGCTCCCAGGGCCACCAAACCAGCTCTATAGCGTCGTAGAAGCGACATGCGAACGTCTCCTCGCGCAATCGTTAGGGTGACAGCCAGATGACACAGCAGGACACGGCGTCGGCGATCGTTTGCTTCAGGGCGTTCGCGGCGGCACCTACATGCGTGGCGTCCGCCCGCGCCCCCTGCACATCGGTTGCATCTCTCAAGGCATCGAGGGCGCGGCTCAGCCGCGCGATCTGCCCGTTCATCTCTGCCGCTCTGCGCAAACCCTCCGCATGGTGCGCGGCCCGGTACGCCTGATTCACTTTGTCCGCGTCCGCGCGCAGTACGTCGAGCGCCGTGCGCAGCGCAGCGACTTCTCCCGTACAGCACCGCGCGGCCGACTGCGCGGCGCCCAGCTTCGATCGCAACGCCTCGACTTGGCCGTGGATGCCGGTGATGTCGGAAGCGAGGAGCGCGAGGCCATCGACCGATCCCCGACCGGCTGTTGGCGGCCCCGCCTGCGCTTCCAGAGTGCCCGCGGACAGCGCGACCGTTACAGCCACGGTCATCATCCACCCGAACCGCTCCCGACCCTGAATGCCTCGCATGAGGGAACCTCGAGTGACCGGCGTTGCTTGCTGCAATCGAGCGCAGTGCGTATCATGCGAATCCTCGTCAGTCCGCTCTCCGCGCATCGTCAACTCGGTGGAACGTGTTCAGGCTCAGGACCTTGGGAACCGTGTCCATCGACTTGGACGGCGTCCCGCTCGCTGGCCGCTCCACCCAGCGGCGCCGCTTGGCGCTGCTCGCGCTGCTCGCCGCGGCCGAGGAGCGGGGACTCACGCGCGACAAGCTCCTCGCCTATCTGTGGCCTGAGCGCGACACCGACCGCGCTCGGCACGCGCTGTCGCAAACGCTCTACGCCGTGCGGCAGGATTTAGGGGACGAGGCACTCATCGGCGGGATCGATGAGATACGTCTCAACGCACAGATCGTGGAAAGCGATGTCGCACAATTCCGTGCGGCGCTCGCTGCCGGCGAGCTGGAGCGCGCTGTCGCGCTGTACGCTGGTCCCTTCCTCGACGGCTTCTTCGTCCCCGACGCGCCCGGGTTCGAGCGATGGGCCGACGAAGAACGCGGGAGGGCGGCGGCCGAATACAGCGCAGCGCTCGAAAAGCTGGCTCGTGCGGCCGAGCAGCAGGGCGAGCACGCGCGCTCGGCGGAGTGGTGGCGACGTGGCGCCGCGCTCGATCCGCTGAACTCGCAGGTCGCGCTTTCGCTCATGCGCACTCTGGCGGCATCCGGAGATCGCGCAGGCGCGCTTCGGCACGCGCGCATCCACACGACGATGGTGAGGCAGGAGCTCGGCGCGTCCCCGGATCCCGCGGTGGATGAGCTGTCGGGGCGTCTACAGGCGCAAGGAGTCAGCGTGCGAGCCGACGTCGCTCAGCCTCGCGCGGATGTGGCGGTTCCGGCGCCGCCTAACAACCCGCCCGCGGCGGTGCCCATCGAGGTCGGTGCTGCTGGCCCGTGGCACAGAGGCTCTCGTCGCGTGGCGGCGATGGGCATTGGTCTCGCGCTTCTGGTCGTATCGGGCACGTTCGTCGTCTCGCGATGGCAGTCGGCGAGCGCCGACCCTCCACGGCGGACGATCGTGCTCTCGGAGTTGCGCGGCACGGACACGATCCTCGCCCTCGCCGTCCAGGAGGCGCTGCGCGCCGAGTTGGCGTCGGCGCCAGACGTCAGGCTCGCTGGAGAGTCCAGCATTCGCGAAACGCTGCGACTGATGTCGATCCCGGAAGGCGTCGCCCTCACGCGGCCGATGGCGCGCGACGTCGCGCAGAGGCAGGGCGCAGCCTTCGTGATCGCGGGGTCAGTGTCACCGTTGGGTAATGGAGCGCAGCTGGTCGCCGAGCTGATCGATGCCCGCACCGGCGCACCGATCGCGTCGGTCGCCGAGCGTCCGGCGACCGCGGGCGAGGTCGTGTCGGCCGTCACCCGGCTAGCGCGCGCGATTCGCGGAAAGGTCGCGGGAGCGCCGGTTCCGGACCCTGTCGCTCCGCTCCCGGCGGTGACCACCGCATCGCTCCCCGCGCTTCGGAGCTACGCGCTCGCTCGTTACGCCCTCGCCGCTTACCAGCGTGAGCAGGCCCTGATCCATGGCGAAGCGGCACTCATGCATGACAGCCTGTTCGCGCTCGCGCACTACCTTGTTGGCGATCTCCTCTGGTTTCTCGATGAGCAACGTCACGGCGAGGATCACCTTCGCAGCGCGTACCTGCTGAGCGACCGCCTGCCGCCACGCGAGCGACTGCTCGTGCGCGCGCGATATACACACATCGTGCTCGACCGTCCCGACAGCTCGCTCACATATTGGCGTCTGCTTCGCGCCGCCTATCCTGACGAAACGTTGGCGTACGAGGGACTTTCGTGGGCATTCCGCGCGCTCGCCCAGCCGGAGAGCGCGGCGGTGGCGGCGGAAGCCGCGTTGCGCATCGACGAAACGGCAATCGTGCCGAATCTGCGGAATCGCGTCATTTCACTGATCGAGCTGGGCGACACGGCAATGGCGCTCGCGCTGGCGCGCGCCGGCGGGCACAGGACGACTGGCATGTTGCGCGAGGCGCGCTTTCTCGCGACAGCGTTGTACGGTGCCGGGGCGGGCGCCGCCCTCGCCGAGCAATCCGGTGATAGTCTTCCTTCATACTTCCGGCAAACGGCGCTGCTGGCGATGGGATCGTTCGCTGATGCGTCCCGCCTGATGGAGGACGCTGTCACGCTTCGGCGAGCGCAGGAGCCACCGCGCGTCCTCATCGCGCAAGCACGAGCTGAGCTTGGCGCCGGGCTGCCATCGGAGCACGCGCGTTCGCTGTCGAGTCGTGCCCTCGAGTGGCTCGAGCGCGCCGACCTCTCGGCCCCCGCCTATGCACGGCTCGCGGAGCGGATCGCCGAGGCCGCTGCGCGCATCGGCGATACCGCAATGATTGCGCGTGCGCGCCGATTGCTCGTCGCGAACGATGCAGGACGCGACTTGCCGAGCTATCGCCACAGCTTGATGGCGGTCGATGCCGCGGCCGCGTTCGCGCGCGGCGACATGCCTCGCGCGGCATCGCTGGCCGAGCGCGCGCGCGAGTGGCCGATCTTCGCGCGGTCGATCTTCACGCTGGTGCTGCTCGAGGCAGACGCACGACGCGCAATGGGCGACCACGCGCGTGCGGATTCACTGTATCGTGGCCTGCTCACGCCGGTGCCATTCGGCGATGGCGACATTCAGACGCTGATTTCGATGCGCTTTCTCGCCGAGCGAGGATTGGGCCGGCGTTGAAGCGTCGATAGCGTTTGGCCCGTCGAGATACTCTTCGTTCCCGCGTGTGCACCTGACTGGCATCAAGAACCGAGGGGTTCATCCCGGATGACACGGATTGGACGGAAGAGGCCGAATTCGTTCCTTGTGCAGTGAACCCTCCCAGCGCGACAACAAAAAAGTCGCTTTGGACCTGCGCGTGGAGAGTGATCGCCGCCAGAAGCGATCAGGTAGTTACCGTCCCATCCGTGTCCTCCGGGATGCACCCCTGGGTCCTTGATGCCAGCCAGAGCGCCTAACGCGCCACGAGGCCGATCGCGCCAGACGGAAGGCCGCCGCCGGTCGTGACCTTCTCCAGGGTGCCATCGGCACGACGCCGGAAGCCAGTGACCGCGTTCGCGGTGTGTGCGAGCACGTAGAGGAACTGGCCATTCGCGCTGATGGCGATATCCGTCCCCCCGCCGCCGGTCTCGCCGGTCACACCATCCTCATCGAGCAGCGTGAGCGAGCCGTCCGGTGCGACCGCGTATCCGGAGACCGAGCTGCTGCCCGTGTTCGCCACGTACGCGAAGCGGCCATCGTTCGAGATCACGACCCAGCAGGCCGCCGTCTCGGTCGTGCCGAGCGACTTCGTGATGGCGAGGAGCTCTCCTTCATTGACAAGGTCGTACGAAGAGGTGGCGCTCGCATCTGCCGCCCCGCCGAACGCTTCCGAGACCACGAGCGTGCCGTCGTTGCTGAAGTCGAAGCCGAACGGCGTCTCTCCGGCTGACTCCTGCGGAATCGCCGCGCTCGCCGTCCCATCGGCGTTCAGCGCGAAGACATCAATGACGTTGGTCAGACGCTCGGTCACCACCAGGAACCTCCCGTCCGGCGAAAACGCGATCTGCGCGCCCCCTGCATTCTCCCCACTCAGCTCTCGCCTCGAGCCCGCGATGAGTGTGAGCTGGCCATCGGGGCCGAGGTTGAAACCGGAGATGTGACTCTCTCCGGCATTGAGCACGTACACCAGTCGGCCGCGAACCGCGATACTCACCGGCAGCTCGCCGTCTGAATCGACGAGATCGACGACAACTGGATCAGGTGTCAGTGAAAACACCGAGATGTCGTCACTGGCGGCATTGACGGCGAGCAGAAACCGGTTGTCCTCGGTCAGCACCAGCGATCCCGCCGAGCTCAGGCCGGCACCGGTTCCAATTCCGCCGGTCGGCACCGTGTCGACCACGGTCAGCGTCCCATCAACCGCGCGGCGAAACACGATGAGCTCGTTCCCCGTGGGCCGATTCGTCAACGTGTACACAGCGCCCGGGGGGTCACCCGGCGTCACACGCGGATTGACCGGCGCGTCGTAGCCATAGTCGGAGCACGCCGCGAGCGCGAGTGCGCCCAGAGCGAGCGTTAGGTGATACCTCATGTAACCATCCCTCCCTGTAGTGAAGTGCTCGACTCTCACCGCGCGATGCACTCGTGCCTGCGCGGGAGTCGGTGATCGAGGGAAGGCCGGATGCTCGTCGTTGGTTCCGTCGAGCCCGATGGAACTTGGAGCCGCACCGGCGTCTACGTCCTGCCGAAGTCGATGGAGCACAAGCCGGCATCAACGATTCAACTCCTGGAGTAGACGCATGAAGACCGAATTCAAGCAGTACACGGCCGCCGACGCCCCCACGGCATCCAGATCGGCGCTACAGAATGTGGAGAAAGCGCTGGGCTTCGTGCCTAACCTGTTCGCGACGCTCGCGGAATCGCCCGTCGCGCTCGAGGGGTACCTCACGCTCGACGGCATCCTCGCCAAGGGCACGTTTACCGGCGCGGAGCGGCAGATCATTCAGGCCGCGGTGAGCAGCGCGAACGGTTGCGCGTACTGCGCCGCCGCGCACTCGACGTTCGCGGGACGGATGCGGGCGTCAGAAGATGCAATCGCTGCCGCTCGAGGTGAGGGCACGGCCTCCGATCCGAAGATCGACGCGCTGGTGCGGTTCATTCACGCGGTGGTCGAGGCGCGCGGGCACATCGCGCCCGAGCAGCTCGAGGCGTTCATCGCGGCGGGCTACACGCCGGCGCAGGCCCTCGAGGTCGTTGCCCATGTCGGACTCAAGACCATCAGCAACTACATCGATGGCTTCGCGAGCTTCCCGCTCGACAACGCGTTCCAGGCTCGGCGGTGGGAGCCGGTGAGAACCGCGGCCTGACGAGTCACGGGTGCCTGGCGACGAGCCAGGCACCCGGCTCACCGCTGGTCGGCTCGTGCGCGGCGAATGGTGTCGAGGACCTGTGCGCGCAGCGTCGCCGGATCGTCGTGCTGCTGCCGGAGGACGCGCAGCTCGTCCACCAGCCGGCGCTCGAAGGCGGTATGCGCGCGGCATCGCTCGCACTCGGCGAGATGGGCGTCGATGGCCGCAATTGCGGCCTCGTCGAGCGCGCGGTCGAGGTAATCCCAGAGGGCGCGGACGACGTGGCCGCAGTCGAGCGGAGGCATGGGGGAGCGTGAGGGTGTCATGAGGCCACGGTGTCGGCCGGCTCGTTAGGTGACGCACCGGCCGGGGCGCGGCGCGCCAAGCCCGCGTCCTCGGCGAAGGCGATGAGCGATTCCTGGATCATGCGGCGCGCGCGAAAGAGGCGCGATCGCACCGTGCCGACGGGAATGTCGAGCACGGCGGCCGCCTCCTCGTACGAGTGCCCCTCGAGATCGACGAGCACCAGGATGCTGTGGTGTGGCTCCGGGAGCTGGCCGACCGCGCGCTCGATCGCCGGCTGTACGTCGATGAGGTCGAAGAGATCGCCAAGCCCTTCGCGCATCGCCTGTAGGTGACTCTGCACCGCCGGCATCGCGTCGACATCGCCCTCGTCGCTCTCGATGAAGACCCCGCGCCGTCGCCGTGTCCGGAGAAACGCATTCCGACAGATGGCGAACAGCCAGCGGCGGGCATCGCTGCCGGGCCGGAAGGTTCGCCATCCGCGAAAGGCACGGAGATAGGTGTCCTGCACGAGATCGTCCGCATCGGAGCGATCGCGGGTGAGCGAAAGCGCGAAGCGCGCCACCGCGTCGAGGTGCGGTAGCGTCGTGCTCTCGAAGTCATCAGGCTGCGTGATGTCGGTGGTCTCCGAATCAGCCATGCTTTTCTTCCTGAGGCGATCCAGTGACAAGCCTGGCAATGCGTTCCTTCAACCCGGTCACTGCCGGCTGTTGGGGCCTAATGGCGGCGATTCGATCGAGCAATCGCCGTGCGAAGACTGCATGTGGCCCGCATCGCGGGCAGTGGTCGAAGTGATTTCCCACCTCCAGCGATTCGGCCGACGTCAGCTCTCCATCGAGGTACTCCCACAGGCGCCTTTGGGCCAGCGCGCAGGTGGGATCGAGCGGCGTCGCGTCGATCGTCGGGGGTGCCGACCGCATCACGGGGGTCATCACGAGACATAGCCTCTGGCCGCGGCAATAGTTCCCGCGTGTACGCCGGGCTGGCATCAAGAACCCAGGGGTGCATCACGGATGACACGGATTGTACGGAAGAGGCCGGATCGCTCCTGGCGCATTGAAGCCTCCCCGCGCGACAACAAAAAGCTGCTTTGGACCTGCGCGTGGAGAGTGATCGGATCAGAGCGATCAGGCAGTTACAGTCCAATCCGTGTCATCAGTGATGAACCCCTGCCTTCTTGATGCCAGCCCTGCGCCGACCCCTTCGCGACCTCTCGCGCGCGCGGAAAGCACTGACCTTCGCGCGGGCGCCGCACGTCTGCATCAGACACCAGCGGCGCCGTCCCGCCTTCGACACGTCGTAGAACATCAACCGACAGTCGGGGTTGGCGCATTTGCGAAGGCGTGCCGGATCGTCCTGAGCGAGCAGGCTGGCCGCTGAGCGCGCGATCGCTCCATACAGGCGATCGCGCGGTGCGGCTATCGACTGGTGCGACGCCATCAGCTCGTCACCGACCATCCGCAGCTCCAGCACCTCCGGGTCGCGCGACAGGCGGGTGTTGAGCAGCGCGATCAGCTGACGACCCGGCTGGCGCGTCTCGATCCACGCGCGCAGCCCTCGCCGTAAGTCCTCTCGAAACGTCTTCAGCTCTTCGAGCTCCCGCTGGTGCACGCGGGCGGGGGGCTTCGCGCCGTCTGACTGCGTGATCCGCGCACCCTGGCCCCACCTCGCCACGTCATCCGGGCGCTCGAGCAGATCCCGGACCTGCCCTTCGATGACCATCACCGTATTCAGCAGGTCGATGGCGAGCCGCTCGCCGATGAAAAGAAAATCCATGGAACTATTCTAGTAAAAGTAGACTTTAGCGGTAACACACCGGTCGCTGATGACCGGTGGTGTCAGTCACCCTTCGACATCGACATCGCGTCACTTGTTCCCTTCATTCTCGAGGTGGATCATGCGCACACCGCTCCGCATCCTCGCCTTCACGCTCGCCACGATGGTCGCCATCCCCTCGGCGGAATCGCAGGCGCCCGCCCGCATGACGCCGGCGGCCGTCACCGTCAATCCCGTCGTGCGCTATCGGACCGCGTCCGTGCGCGGCATCAATATCTTCTATCGTGAGGCGGGGCCCGCGAACGCCCCCGTCGTGGTGCTGATGCACGGCTTCCCGACCTCGTCGCACATGTACCGGGAGCTGATCCCGCGCCTTGCTACTCGCTATCGCGTGATCGCCCCCGACCTTCCCGCGTTCGGCATGAGCGACCAGCCATCGCCCGACCGTTTCGAATACACGTTCGAGAACCTCACTCGCGTCGCCGACGAGCTCCTCGTGCAGCTCGGCGTTTCCAAATACAGCTTGTACGTGATGGACTATGGCGCGCCAGTCGGCCTGCGCCTCGCCGCGTGGCATCCCGAGCGCGTGGA
>DASTYE010000319.1:0-11434 GCA_035765135.1 Gemmatimonadaceae bacterium
GATCTTCCTCCCCGCCGAAGCGACGGGCGTGCTGGGTGCCCTCGGCGGCATGAGGGAGCTGCTCTCGAGAGCCGGCGGCGCCGCCCAGAGCCCGTCCACGGGACCCACGCCACCGCCCGCCGGATATCAGCCACCTCGCGCCACCGCGCGCGCCACGTTGCGCAATCCGGGCGACGAGGAACGCTGATTTGCCCAAGATCAAGAAGATCTCGCGGGAGCGCGCCGAGCGAATCGCACGCGGGCAGGCGTGCGAGCACTGCCGCGAGTACAGCTACAAGAAGGTCAGTGTGAAGCCGGCCACGAAGGAGCACGCGAAGGAATTCAACGAAGCCTGGCACGCGACGCTCGTATGCGGCGTGTGCGGGAACATTCAGGAGATGGGGATCGATCCCGAGGGGGACGTGGTGTACGTGGGATAGGGCGAAGACGGAAGGCGGAATCCGGATTGCTTGTAAGACCGTAAGCGAGCGAGGGCCCCGAGTGACAACTCGGGGCCCTCGGCGTTGTATGGTCTTACAAGCAATCCGCATTCCGCCTTCCGTATTCGCTTACTCGAATCTCGCCCTGAACCCCTCCATGACATCCCGTCTCCACCACCGCTCGCTGCGGATCATCTCCTCGACGGCGGCGTGGTGGTTCATCGCGCCACGGTACGAGCGCGTCGTCGTCAGGGCATCGTAGACATCGACAATGCAGATGAGCTGCGCCGTCAGCGGGATCTCGTCGCCGCGAAGCCGGTCCGGGTAGCCAGAGCCATCGAGCTTCTCGTGGTGCGACCGAATGATCGGCCGGATCTCCCACGGAAACTCCACCGATGCGAGCAGCTCGATCCCGTACTCCGGGTGGCGCTTCATTTCCTCGAACTCGTCGTTCGTTAGGCGGCCCGGCTTGTTGAGGATCTCGTGCGGGATGCGCACCTTCCCGAGGTCGTGCAGGTAGGCGCCCACCCGGATCGTCTGCATCTCCGTTTCATCCAGCCCCATCGCGCCGGCCAGCGCTGCCGCGTACGTCGCCACCCGCTCGGAATGTCCATGCGTGTAGGTGTCGCTCGACTCGATCGACCGTCCCCATTCGCGCACGATCTCGAGGTACACGCTCTCGAGGTGCCCCACCTTGGCCTTGACGTCGACGAGATCGACACGCGCATCAAGACGGCGGAACAACCGGTGTGAGGCGTTGAGGAGTCGCAACGCCTCCTGACTGCGTCCGAGCCCTTGATAGAGGAGCGCCAGCTCCCGCGACGCCTCCGCCTCATCGAGCGCCGCGCCCACGTCGGATGACAGCCGCACCGCCGAGCGAAGGCGCGCTTCCGCGAGAGCCGGCCGCCCCGTCTCGCGATACACCATCCCGAGAAAGCGATACGCGCTCGATTTCCCGCCGGCCATGCCGAGCGAGTCGAAGATGCGCAGCGCCTCCTCGGCGTCCTGGCGCGCGTACTCGAATCGCGAGCGGGCAAGATGCACCTCGGTGCGATTGAGCAGGATGTGCCCGCGCAGGTGAACGTCGCCCGTCGACTCCGCAACCTCGAGACTCGCGCGATAGTACGCCTCGGCTTCATCCCACAGGCGCTGGTCCGCGCTGAGCATCCCGAGGTTGTGATAGGCGATCGCGCATCCACGCTCGTCGCGGCTGCGACGAAAGGCCTCGAGTGAACGGCGGTAATGCGCCATCGCGGCGGCAAGATCACCGTGGATGTTGGCCATGATTCCGAGATTCTGCTCGATACGGCCGACGAGCTCGCCGCTGGCGGCGCCGAGCTCGAGCGCACGATCCAGCTGCTGCCGCGCCTGCGGCCATTCGCCGCGCTCGATATGCACGAGCGCGATGCCGTTCAGCGCCTCCGCTGCCAGAACGCCGTCATTGTGTGCGATCGCGACCTCGTAGCTGCGATGGCACAGCTCGATGGCCTGGTCGTACTCGTGCCGCCGCCGCCTGACGACGCCCAGGCGGCGCAACGCCTCGGCGAGCGCGGAACCATCGACCGCGGGGTCGGCGCCATCGATCGCTGACTCGTAACACCGGATGGCTTCGGGTACCCGACCCGCACGCTCGTGCTCGCGCGCCTCGCTCAGAAATACGACCGGGCGCCGGGGCCCGAAGGCCGCCGGCGCCGTGAACCGATGAGGAGCGAGATGCATCGCCCGCTCAGTCGGCAAGCATGTACCTCGAGAAGTGATCGACCTTACCGGTCACCGTGCGGCTGAACGGATTCGGCAGCGACACCAGCACTTCGAGAATGTCGAGATTGTCGTCGACGTATGCGATGCGGAGACCATATGGGCTGAGAATCGCGCATTCCGCATAGCTCATCGTCAACGAGATCGGCCGCTGGAACTGGAACCCATGCGGCTCGAACCGCACTTCCACGTACTTGCCCGCCGGAGCGGTCGCCGTGATGAGCACGGGCTCGCGGACCGCGTACGCCGGCACGTACAGCTTGTGCGGCCCGACGCGCAGCACTCCACCCTGCGGCCCGATCAGCTGGCTCGCACTGTACGTGTTGCTGACGTTACACTCGACGAGCCCGGACACGACCGTCTTGACCGTCGACTCGGTGGTCTCACCGGTCGACGTCAGGATCTGCGAGGCGTCGTCGAGCAGCAAGGCGTTAGGCGCGACCGGCGCGGTCGCAGGACCGCGATCGTCAGCGCACGACGCCAGGAATACGGCGGCGATCGCGAGCGCGAACAGTGAAGTGAAACGACGTGGGGCGGACATGTGTGACTCCATGAGAATACGATGCCCAGTTCGGAAGGCCGAATTCCGATGTGTCGGCGCGAGGCCATACCTCGTGCAACGCGGCTGACCCGTCTCGACGTCGAGCTTCAGCCGCGCCTCACCAGGAGAGACCTGGCGACGGGCAGGGATTAGGCAATTCACATTCCGACCACGGGCGCTGTGTTGTCGCGGCGCCGGAACGATCAACTCGGCCCGTGAGGCAATATGGAGGCGAACTCGGACAGGACGACCGGGCCCGAGGATGTCATTTCGTCCGGTCGGGTCCACTGCGACCGCGGATGGACGGGCTCCGCGCGCTCGTTAGGCTCGCGTTAGGGCCAGAGCCGCTTTCGGGAATAGCGCTCCCCGAACACCGACCGCAGGACATCCGACGGGTCCTCCGACCGCACGATGACATCGAGGCGCGACACGACGCCGACGGGACGGTTGAACGTCACGTACCGCGCGTAGCTGCCGCAGAAGCACAAGGGACCCTTCCGGTAGATGCGGCCGAGCCAGAGGTCCGGAAGGCCCGCCCAGGCCAGCAGGTAGAAGGCCTCGAGTGAGCGCCCGGTGGGCAGCGAGCCGGGTCGAATACCTCGCGGCATCAGGCCGTGCTTCCCCCACTGGACGTCGAGAACCACCTGCCGCCTTGGCCACGGCATGTGGAGGATGTTCCCGTGCCAGTACGTCCAGAGGTCTACTGGGGCGCCGGTCGAGTCGTACCCCACCCAGACGATTTCCTGGTCGGTGGGATTGGTGAACGGCGCCCATGCCCCGTGCGCATCATCCCGCCAGAGCAGGTGATAGGCGATCAGCGGCCGGGACGGGTGAAGGACCCCCACCGCCCGGATCACCGGGAACGTTTCATCGGCCTGCAGGTATAAGACTGGCGCCAGTTGTCTTGCCAGCGTGGCGCCAGTGTCGTTCGGTGAGAGCGCGGTAGGGAGAGCCGTCGGCAGTACCGGCAGATGCAGGCGAGGCCCGCAACCCGCCGATGGGGCGGCGAAGAGCATGGAGACGAGCACACGTCTCATGCCCGCCGTAAGCCGTCGTCTCACGCAGCCCGCAGCAGCGTTCCGGCTGGAGTCGCCGCGCCAGCCGGAATTGTTGGCCGTACAACCATGGAGGTCCCCATGCGAAAGCCCCGTCCGGCGACGTACAACCCCGCCCAGGCCTTGCAGCTCATCTCACACGACCGCACGGGATCGCCACTCTCGTGCCCGTCGTGCTCCGGGCAGATTGAGCGAGACCCTCAACAGATTCCCCCGCCGCCCCGCTCGCATGTGACTCTGCGTTGCGCCAAGTGCGGCCGAATCGCGAAGTATATCGCGGGAGCCGCCTGACGGGACACGAGCGTTGACGTCTTACGGCCAACACCAAGGGCGGAGCGGATTTTGCGCTTCGCCCTTTGTCCTTGCGTCCCAGGTGTTTAGAATTGACGACACCTGTTTACGATCCACGGCGAGCGTCGATTCGGGCGCTCCATCGGGATCAGGCACCACCGTCAGCCCCGTAGGGGAAGAGGAAGCGCACCATGGCTCGTATCACCGGCACCGTGAAGTGGTTCAACGACGCGAAAGGCTACGGATTCATCTCGCGAGAGGGTGGTCCCGACGTCTTCGTCCACTTCAGCGCGATCCAGTCCGATGGCTTCAAGTCTCTCGCCGAGGGCGACCGCGTCGAGTTCGAGATCGTCCAGGGACAGAAGGGACCGCAGGCAGCAGATGTAACGAAGGCCTGATCCGACCTTCAAAATCCAGAAAGAGCCCGGGCCCCACGCCCGGGCTTTTTCTTTCCCGCCAGCTCAAACGCCGCTTGAGGTCACAAATGTTCTTATCCACAGGTGGCCCTTCTCTTGCCCTCTTACACGTCCACGACCCTGTCGGCCTCACACGCGGAGAGCAGCAATGGCGGCGATCTGGAAAGGAGCGATCACCTTCGGACTCGTCAGCATCCCGGTCGAGTTGCGCACCGCCGTTCGCGGAGATCGCATCTCCTTCCGGATGCTCCACGCCGAGGACCTCTCGCCGATCAAGTACGAGCGTATCTGCGCAGAGGACGGCCAGCCCGTCCCCTGGGATGAAGTCGTCAAAGGCTACGAGTACGCCAAGGGCAAATACGTCGTGCTCAGCGACGAGGACTTCGAGCGCGCTGCCCTCGAAGGATCTCGCGCCATCGACATCCTCGACTTCGTCAAGCAGGAGGAGATCGATCCCCGCTTCTTCGAGACGCCCTATTACCTCGTCCCATCGAAAGGCGGCGAGCGCCCCTACGCGCTCCTTCGCGAGGCAATGCGACGCACCGGCGCCGTCGGCATCGGCAAGATCATCATTCGACAGAAGCAGAACCTCGCCGCCGTGAAGGTCGTCGGCGACGCGCTCGTCCTCGAGCTCATGCGCTTCGCCAACGAGCTCGTCGACACCAAGGAGTTCTCCTTCCCGACCTCCGATGTCGTGAAGCCGCAGGAGCTGACGATGGCCGAGCAGCTCATCGCCAACCTCGCCGAGCCATTCTCCCCCGACAAGTACACCGATGATTACCGCGCTAACCTCATGCGGATCATCAAGGCGAAGCTGAAGGGGAAGAAGGTCGACCTCGAGCCGGCACAGGACGCCGGCCCCGCGGACGCCGAGGTGATCGATTTGATGTCCCGCCTGCGCGAGAGCCTCGAGCAGGGGAAGAAGCAGGGCGAGGGCAAGCGAGCACGCTCGGGCGCCGTCCGTGCGCCCCGGAAGTCGGCGGCGTCACGCGAGCGCACGCCACCCAAATCCCGCCGCTCCGCCTAACGCGCCGTGCCGCGCACGCGCTCGGCGCCGCTCGCGGAGTACCGGAGAAAGCGTGATTTCTCCCGCACGGCAGAGCCTGCCGGCGGGAAGGCGAAGCCGAAGGCGCGCACCAGGCCCTCCAGCCTTCGTTTCGTCATCCAGAAGCACGACGCCAGCCATCTGCACTTCGACCTCCGTCTCGAGCTCGATGGCGTGATGAAGAGCTGGGCCGTCCCGAAAGGGCCCAGCCTCGATCCATCCGTCAAGCGGCTGGCGATGGAGGTAGAAGACCACCCCATCGAGTACAACACCTTCGAGGGCACGATCCCCAAGGGCGAGTACGGCGGCGGGACCGTCATGCTCTGGGACCGCGGGACCTATGGCGCGGACGAGCCGGTCGATGGAGACCACGAAGCGGCCATCCGTCGCGGTTACGGCAAGGGCGAGATAAAGTTCACGCTCGACGGCGAGCGTCTCCACGGATCGTGGGTCCTCGTGCGAATGCGAAGGGGCAACGGCGACTCGTCGAAACCGCAGTGGCTGCTCATCAAGCACCGCGACGACGATGCGCGGGATGACATCGACATCGTCGCCGAGGTAACGACTTCCGTGGCAACTGGAAGAACCATGGATGAGATCGCGGCAGGCAAGCGGCGGGCTTCGAAACCGCGCAAGACACCGACGAAAACGCCAGCGCGCGCCGCTCGTAAGGCATCCGCGCCCACTGCCGCTCCGCGCCTCAAGTCACTGGAACCGATGTACGCCACCATCGGCGCTTCGCTTCCGGACGGCGAGGGGTGGACGTTCGAGCCCAAGTACGATGGCATTCGCGTCCTCGCCTTCGTGACCCGGGAGGCCGCCCGCCTCATCACCCGGAATGGCAACGACAAGACCAAGCAGTTTCCGGAAATCGCCGATGCGCTCCGAACGGTCGCGAAGAAGGCGGAGCGCGATCTCGTTCTCGACGGTGAGATCATCGCCGTCATCGAAGGCGAAGTCGCGCGATTCCAGGCGCTTCAGGATCGCATGCACGTCAAGGATGCCCTCGCCATTGAGGACTTCGCGAGCCGGCAGCCGGCATCCATCGTTTTGTTCGACATCCTCGTGGATGGGCCCGACATCCTGCTCACCGAACCCTGGACCACGCGCCGTAAGCACCTCGAGAAAGTCCTGCGCCGACGCACCAACGATCGCGTCCGCCTCAGTGAATCCGTCCCCGGTGACGGCGAGGAAATGGTCGAGCGCGCGCGGCGCGATGGATGGGAGGGCGTCATCGCCAAACGCACCGACTCGCCCTACCATCCGGGCGTCCGCTCCAAATCATGGCTCAAGCTCAAGGTCGAGCACCGTCAGGAGTTCGTGGTCGGCGGCTGGACCGAGCCGCGAAACACGCGCGAGCACATGGGCGCCCTCCTGCTCGGCCACTTCGATGATGGCAATTTCGTATATGTCGGCCACACTGGCGGCGGCTTCACGCGGCAGGGCCTGAAGGACATGCATCGGCGGCTGTCCCGGCTCGAGCGCAAGACACCACCCTTCGAGAAGGCGCCGCGCACCAACGAGCGGGCGCACTGGACGCGCCCCGAAGTCGTCGTCGAAGTGAAATTCAACGAGTGGACCGCCGATGGAAAATTGCGACAGCCAATTTTCCTTGGCGTTCGCGACGACAAGGATGCGCGCGAAGTCATCCGGGAGCCCGAAAGCGTGCAACATGGAGCGCGATGAAGCGAGCAACATCGAAACGGGCGGCGGCGAAACGCGCGACACCGGCGCGCGCCGCCTCGAAGCGCGCCGCCTCGAAGCGTACGGCGACGGCAGCGGGGAGCGTGGCGGCACAGCTCGAGGAGATCGAGGCGGCGGGCGGTGACGGAACAGTGGCGCCGGGTCGTCGCGTCACCCTGTCCGTGTCGAGCCTCGACAAGGTGTTCTTCCCGCGCGAGCAATACACGAAAGGCGACGTCATGCGGTATTACGCGGAGGTCGAGGAGGCGATTCTCCCGATCATGCGCGACCGCCCGCTGGTGCTGAAGCGGTACCCGGACGGCATCGACGGCCAGTCATTCTACCAGCAGAAAGCGCCCGACCGCGTTCCCGACGGCGTGCGCGCCGAGACGATCCGCAACGAGCGTGGCGAGCGCCAGCGACGGCTGATCGGTGGAGATCTCATCACCCTGCTCTACACGGTACAGTTGGGCGCGATCTCGGTCGATCCGTGGCACTCGCGTGTGCCGAACCTGGAGGAAGCGGACTTCACGATCCTCGACCTCGACCCCGGTCCGAAGGCGCCATTCTCCCGAGTCGTCGAAGTCGCGACGCTCGTTCGCGAGGAGCTCGATGGGCTCGGTCTCGTCGGTGGCGTGAAGACGTCCGGCTCATCCGGAATGCATGTCGTCGTCCCGCTCGAGCGCGGCATTTCGGATGAAGCCGCCGTGCTCGCGGCGCAGATCGTCGCGACGCGCGTCGTCGCGCGAGCACCAGACATCGCGACAGTGGAGCGATCCGTGAGCGCGCGACCCGCCGGGGCGGTCTACGTCGACTATCTCCAGAACATTCGCGCGAAAACGGTGGCGGCTGCCTACTCGGTGCGCGCGCGTCCTGGTGCGACGGTGTCCGCACCGCTCGAATGGAAGGAAGTGGAGAGCACGCTCGATCCACGTGATTTCACGATCGAGACGATGCCCGCGCGACTCAAGCGCGACGGCGACATCTGGGGACGCCTGATGAAGAAGCGCAATTCCATTCGGACGCTTCTCGACGGAGCCCCCCGCAAACGCGACTAGGCCGGTAGCTCTTCGGGCCTTCTCGCTTTTCGCTCCCCATTCGGTTCCGTTTCCGCACGGCGTCGTGGTCGTCATCGCCGTGATGACGACTGTCAACGCTCGTTTCGCCTTCCTGTTATGCACCTTGCTCGCCGCCCCTTTTCCGGCGCTCGGGCAAGCGCGACAGGCACCGACGCCCACAGCTTTGCGCACCGTTCAGGTGCGCGCGCCTGTGCGCGGCGAGGATGTCGTGCGCACCGCGAAGCAATACCTCGGCGTCCGTTACGTACTCGGCGGAACCACACCTCGCGCGTTCGACTGCTCCGGTTTCGTGCGGTGGATTTTCGCGCAGCACGGCGTCAACATGCCGCGAACGGCGAAGGAGCAAGCTGCCGTGGGAGACGCTCCGCCGCCTGGTGATCTGCAGCCCGGCGATCTGCTCTTCTTCTTCGGTGGAAGCGGCGCGCAGCACATCGCCGTCTACGTCGGCGGGGACACCATCATCCATGCCTCCAGTAGCGGCAAGCGGGTGAAGCTCGATCGCTTTGGCGGCACAAGGCGGCGGCCAACCTGGTTCGGGCAGCGTCTGATTGCCGTGCGTCGCATCCTCCCCGCCGAGGGGGTGGTCGAGTTGCCGGTTGGCGCCCTCTCGACCGACCGCGGAGTTCCACCGGAACTGGAAACGACCTTGCTTTATCGGGAGCCGCCGGTCGTATATTAGCGCGGCGCGGGCCGCCGATGCCGGTGGCCCGTCTGAATCCAATGAAGGATACCCCGTGCTCCTGTATAGTCGCGAGCTGCCCTCGGGAGGCTTCGTGATGATCGAGGCCGAGGACGGCGAGGGCGGGTCACACTACGCTTTCCTCGCTGTGGAGCGGCGTTCCGATCCGTCGCGACGCGCTGGGCACGAGCCGCCGGTGATCGCCGAGGCACGAGGGCCGTCGCGGGCAACCGTGTTCAGGGAGCTCTACGCGATCGCGCGCGACAACACCGCGATATCGCACGCCCTGCTTCGGTGGCGGAAGGGCTCCGGCTGACAGCCGGACTGAAAAAAGAACGGCGGCCACTGGGCCGCCGCTTTCATTTATCTACCTTGCGTCGTTTGCGGGGAGTATCGCCACCGCGGCGACGGAGAAGAGCGTCCCGCAGCGCCTCGCCGTCCATCTCATCGAGTGAGCCGGCACGCACGGTGAGAATTCGCGCCCGGTCGTGCCCGCCGAAGAGCGGTTCGACGCGAACGATCAGTCGTGCACCGCGGGCTTCGCCGGTGGGATCGATCGACGCGAGCTTGGCGATGAGCACGACGAGCCACCGTTGCCCGTTCGGCGTCTCGATGACGCGAGCGGGGACCGGTGTTTCGCTGATGCGCTGATCCGACAGCTGCTGGAACGCGACATCACTGAGGGCGGATGCGGCTCGGGCCGGACGGTTCGGCTGACCGGGGTCCGATTGGCGCTTGCGGCGGAGTACGCCCATCACCTGCCTCCCCGGGCTGCGAGGGGGAGCTCCATTTGATCCCCGGCGGACGCTGGATCGCGGGCCACCCCGAGCAGGTGGGCGGTCCGGTGGTAATGCCGCAGGGTCTCTATAGGCGCGCGGAGGGAGCCGTGTCCGACGCGACGAATCGCGAGGACCTCCTCACGTACCGACCGCGGCAGGGCGTATGCATGTGGATGACGGCCAAGGCGATCGATCTCCTCGGTGTCACGCGCAAGCAATGCGGCACACAGCGCGTCCAGGTAGGCGAGCAAACGGCTCCCTCCGTGTGTTTCGTAGTAATATACGTATTGGTACTAATAAGGTAACGCAAGGGGTGTACCCGTAGATCCACCGCGGGTTCCGGGCGGGAGTATCCGGCAATGGCAGCCAACGTCAGGTATTCGCCGTCGGATCTGGGGCGCACAAACGAACGCGGGGAGCCGCATACCGGCTCCCCGCGCTGTTTTCTTCTGCGTCCGCCGCTGACGACGGATACCTCACCACTGCAGCGGTTACCCGAGTAGGTCGAACCTCACTCCTCGGCGGCCGCTCCGTCGCTTCTTTGGCGCATAGCGAAACAACTGCGCTGGACGACCGCGACCCTCGCTGCGCCATTCATCTATGGGCTCCACCAGCCAGGCGGCGTGCAGCGCGCGTCGGAAGCTCGCCTTGTGCAGCTTGCGACCGAGCAGGACTTCGTAGACTTCCTGCAGCTGACTCAACGTGAACGTGGGTGGCAAGAGGCGAAAGGCCACCGGTGACTGATCGAGCTCGAGCCGCAGCATCGAGAGCGCGGAGTCCACCATGGCGCGGTGGCGTGGAGCGAGCGGCGGAAGCTCATCGAGTGGGAACCAGCTCGCCTCGCCACCCACCGGGGGCGGCGTACCCGCCGCAACCAGACCGAGATACGCAATCGAAAACTCGGTCTCACCGGGATGGCGATGCTCGCTTCCCGATGCAACCACCTGCCGCGTCCATGCGGCCCCGGCGCCTAACGCCGACCGCGCAACGCGTGCCGCCGCGACATCGAGCGGCTCGTCGGATCGCGCCGCATCCCACGGCAGCTCCCATCGCTCACGCGCGCGCGGATCGGTCGCGCGCACCAGCAATACGGTGAGACGCCTGCTGTGCGGAGTGAAGAGAACGACGTCGACGGAGAGGAGCGCCCGCCGAATGACGGGACGGGCAGCAACGGCGGGGCGGCCGGCGGGGGCTGACGTTTGAGGACGATCGCGCATCGGGCGCGAATTAGTCACACTCGGTCACTAATGTCAAGACTCTCCCGAAGAATTCGTCGCGCTGCGCATCTATCATTGTCGCTCGTCGCGAAGCGCGACTATATAGCGGTTTCTTTCTCACCCGTCAATCAGAATTCTCGCCGGTTAGCGACGCACCTCCGACGGACGAACAGTCGCGGAATCGACGCCGCGCATCAACCCCGCTCCAATGGATGTACGCGGTGGGATGCGAATCGGCAACCGTCCCGTGATCGGACTCCATCCGAGCAAGGCACGAGCCGCCGCGCGCTGTGAGACACCGATACCGCTCCACGCCACCATGTAGGCAGGCACGGTCGGCATCTGCTGCAGCAGGTACGGATTGCCGAGCGACACCACGATCGGTCGCTTCCGCTGCTTGACGAGTGTCTGTACGAAGCTCGCGAACTCCCGCGGGGCGTCCGCGCTGGTCGCGTTCCACGCGTGAGAAACA
>DASTYE010000320.1:0-3375 GCA_035765135.1 Gemmatimonadaceae bacterium
ACCGCGCGCTCCAACCGCTCGACCGCCGGGCCGAGAATGAACGCCTGCTCGTCGACGACGCGCAGCATTTCCGCGACGACGGCGTCCTTGATGACCGCGTGCTGGGCTTTGAGATCGAGGAGAGGAACGGGCATCGTCAGAGGTCGTCGAGGTCGTCAAGGTCGTCGAGGCAGTCGAGGAGGAGGTGGTCGAGGGCAATGAAGTCACCTCGATCACCTCGACGACCTCGACGACCTGGACGACCTTTCATCGCGCCTCCGCCAGGTGCTTCCTCGCCAGCTCGTGCCACTCCTGGAGCGGCTCGACGCTCAGCGAGCGGAATCGCAGCGCGAGAATCGCGTCGGTGGCCGCGTTGGCGGCCGACATCGTCGTCGTGTACGGCACGCGGTGCGCCACCGCCGCCTGCCGCATGGTGTAGTCGTCGTGCTGGGAGTGCTTGCCTAACGGCGTGTTGATCAGCAGATGCACGTCGCCGTTGACGATGAAGTCGATGGCGTTGGGGCGACCCTCGTGCAGCTTCATCACCGTATCCGCGGGGATACCACGCGCGCGGAGATACGTGGCCGTGCCCGGCGTGGCAAGAATTCGGAAGCCCATGGCGTGCAGGCGCCGCGCAATTGGCGTCACCGTCGGTTTGTCGGGATTGTTGACGGTGATCATGACCGCCCCGCTCGTGGGAAGCGTATTGTCGGCGCCCATCTGCGCTTTCGCGTACGCCGCACCGAACGAGTCAGCGATCCCCATGACCTCGCCGGTCGACCGCATCTCCGGGCCGAGGATGGGATCCGACTCGCGGAACTTGTTGAACGGCAACACTGCTTCCTTCACCGAGATGTACGGCGGGACGATCTCCTCGGTGACGCCCAGGTCCTCCAGCGTTTCACCGAGCATCACGCGCGCGGCGGCCGACGCCAGCTGAACACCTGTTGCCTTCGACACGAACGGAATCGTGCGGCTCGCACGCGGGTTCACCTCGATCACATAGACGACGCCGTCCTTGATCGCGTACTGCACGTTGATCAGGCCGACGACGCCCAGCGCCTCGGCGAACGCCACGGTGTGGCGGCGGATCGTCTCCAGATCCGCCTCGCCGATCAGATATGGCGGCAGCACGCACGCGGAATCGCCCGAGTGGATGCCCGCTTCCTCGATGTGCTGCATGATCCCGCCGATGACGACGCGCTTCCCATCGGAAATCGCATCGACGTCGGCCTCGAATGCGTCCTCGAGGAACCGGTCGACGAGCACGGGCCGGTCCTCCGAGACACGAACCGCGCGCACGAAGTACTCGCGCAGCGACGCCTCGTCGTAGACGATCTCCATCGCGCGCCCGCCCAGGACATACGAGGGGCGCACGAGCACCGGATATCCGATGCGGGCGGCGACGTCCACCGCTTCGTCCACGCTCGTCGCCGTGCCGTTGGGCGGCTGCATGATACCCAGCTTCCGCGCGATGGCCTCGAATCGACGCCGGTCCTCGGCGATGTCGATCGCGTCGGGAGTCGTGCCGAGGATCTGGACGCCGGCCGCCTCGAGGGGACGGGTCAGCTTCAGCGGCGTCTGCCCGCCGAGCTGTACGATGACGCCTAACGGCTTCTCGCGCTGCACGATCTCGAGCACGTCCTCGAGCGTCAGCGGCTCGAAGTACAGCTTGTCGGAGATGTCGAAGTCGGTGGAGACGGTCTCGGGGTTCGAGTTCACCATGATCGTCTCGTAGCCGGCCTCGCGGAGCGCCAGCGCCGCGCGCACGCAGCAGTAGTCGAACTCGACGCCCTGCCCAATGCGATTGGGTCCGCTCCCGAGGATGACCACCGAGCGGCGGCCCGACGGCGGAGCCTCGCTCTCCTCGTCGTAGCTCGAGTACAGGTACGGCGTGGCCGATGGAAACTCGCCCGCGCACGTGTCCACCATCTTGTACGCGGGGCGGACACCGAGCTTCCACCGGTGCTCCCGCACGGCCGATTCGGACTCGCTCCGGATGGAAGCGAGCTGTCGGTCGGAAAAGCCCATGCGCTTCATGCGGCGCAGGTCGTCGACTCCGACTACCTGGAGCTCCTCGTACCAGCGCTCCGCGTCCCAGAGCTCGTGCATCTGGGCGATGAACCATGGGTCGATCGCCGTGAGATTCGCGACCTCGCCGACGTCCATTCCGCGCGCGAAGGCGTGCTTGATCTGAAAGATCCGCTCTGGTGTCGGTTGACGCAGGGCGCCGCGCAACGTCTCCATCGTCTCGTCGGCGAGCCGATCGTCCGCCAACGTCTGACCGATCGCCCAGCCGGGGCGGCCGGTCTCGAGCGCGCGGACGCCCTTCTGAAACGCCTCCTTGAACGTGCGACCGATCGCCATCGACTCACCGACCGACTTCATCTGCGTGGTGAGCCGCGGGTCAGAGGCGAGGAACTTCTCGAAGGCGAAGCGCGGAAACTTGACGACCACGTAGTCGAGCACCGGCTCGAACGAGGCAGGCGTCGTTTTCGTGATGTCGTTGGCGAGCTCATCGAGACGGTATCCCACCGCCAGCTTCGCCCCGATGCGCGCGATCGGAAATCCGGTGGCCTTCGACGCCAACGCCGAGGATCGCGACACGCGCGGGTTCATCTCGATGACGAGCATCTCGCCGTCGAGCGGGTTCACGGCGAACTGGATGTTGCACCCGCCCGCATCGACACCGATCTCCCGGATGATCGCGACCGCCGCATCGCGCATCGTCTGATACTCACGGTCCGTGAGCGTCATCGCCGGAGCGACGGTGATCGAGTCCCCCGTATGCACGCCCATCGGATCGATGTTCTCGATCGAGCAGACGATGACCACGTTGTCAGCGTGATCGCGCATGACCTCGAGCTCGAACTCCTTCCATCCGATGACGCTGCGCTCGATGAGCACCTGGTGCACCGGTGACAGCTCGAGTCCGCGCTCGACGATCGCCTGGTACTCCTCGCGGTTATAGGCGATGCCGCCGCCCGTTCCGCCGAGCGTGTACGACGGCCGAATGATCGCCGGGAAGTTGACGATATCGATCAGCGCGACGGCCTCATCCCAGGTTCGCGCGATCCCTCCGATCGGCACCTTCAAACCAATGCGTCGCATTGTCTCGGCGAACTGCTCGCGATCCTCGGCGAGCTTGATCGCGCGCGCGTCGGCCCCGATCAGCTCGACGTCGTACCGCTCCAGTACACCACGCTCGGAAAGCGCCATCGCCACGTTGAGCGCGGTCTGCCCGCCCATCGTCGGCAGGAGCGCATCGGGACGCTCGCGCTCGATGATCATCTCGACGATCTCCGGCGTCACCGGCTCCACGTACGTGCGGTGCGCGAACTCCGGGTCGGTCATGATCGTCGCGGGATTGGAGTTCACGAGGATCACCTCGTACCC
>DASTYE010000321.1:0-5409 GCA_035765135.1 Gemmatimonadaceae bacterium
TCGCCGGAAAGGAGAACGACTGGCCTAACGGGAACGCCCCGTCGGACGTTCCGTACGAGACCGTCGGACGCAAGAAGGGCAAGTAACCAACCGGCCCAGGAGCCAACTCATGAGCGAAACGATCTACAACGTCCCCCGCCGCCAATTTCTCGCCGGCCTCGCGGCTGCCGGCGCCGGCGTCCTCGCTCCGGCCGCGGCGCTCGCCTCGGGCATCGAGGACCGCTTCCGCGTTCCGCCTGACGAGACGTGGCTCGACGGCCTCAAGGGGAAATACAAGCAGGTGTTCGACATGCCGAATCCCAACGCGGGGCTCGGCCTCATCCACATCCGGAACTACCTCAAGGCGTGGAAGGACAATTACAATCTCGAGCACCCTCAGATCAACGCCGTCGGCACGCTGTACTACATGACCATCCCGCTCGGGCTCACCGACCCAATGTGGGCGAAGTACAAGCTGGGCGAGGCGATCAAGGAGACCGACGAGAAGACCGGCACGTTCGCGGTGCGCAACATCTACTACAAGGCCGATCCCGGCGAGACGACGATGTCGATCAAGGGGATTGCCGACTGGCCGGCCGACACATCGATGGAAGCACTGCAGAAGAAGGGAACGCTCTTCATCATGTGCAACAACGCGCTGAATTTCTGGGCGAGCAACGTCGCCAGCGCGACGGGCCAGACGCACGACGCGGTGCGCGCCGAGTTCCTCGCCCACCTCGCTCCGGGTGTCGTGATCGTGCCGGCGATGGTGATGGCGGTCAATCAGGCCCAGGCGCGCGGGTGCTCGTACATGCGGATGTCGTAGCGCGCGCGTAGCGCGCGCTGGGTCAGGGGCCAAGGGCCAGGGGGTGTGGAAAGGCAAACGGCCGCGCAGCGCGCGGCCGTTTGCTCATCAGGATGAGCGCGCCTGGCTGCGAAGCAGCCGGCGCGCCTTTCCTTCCCTTGGCCCCTGGCCCGTGGGCCTTGGCCCGCTCTACGCTTTCGCCAGCTCCCCCACCACGGCCACCAGCATCTTCTTCGCGTCGCCGAAGAGCATCGCCGTCTTCTCGTTGTAGTAGAGCTCGTTTTCGATACCGGCAAAGCCCGGGTTCATGCTCCGCTTGATCACGACGATGCTCTTCGCGTGGTCCACGTTGAGAATCGGCATTCCGTAGAGCGGACTCGTCTTATCGGTGCGTGCGGCGGGGTTCGTGACGTCGTTCGCGCCGATCACCAGGGCCACGTCCGTCCGGTCGAACTCGCGGTTGATGTCGTCCATCTCGTAGAGCTGATCGTACGGGACATCGGCCTCGGCGAGCAGCACGTTCATGTGGCCGGGCATGCGCCCCGCCACCGGATGAATCGCGTACTTCACATCGATGCCCCGCTTCTCGAGCAGCGATGCGAGCTCCTTCACCGAGTGTTGCGCCTGCGCCACCGCGAGGCCGTAGCCCGGGACGAAGACAACGCTTTGCGCATAGCCGAGCATCACGGCGACGTCCTCCGGCCGCACGGTCCGAACGGGACGATCGGCCGCGCCGGCCGCCCCCACGGTGGACGTCGCGCCAAAGGCGCCGAAGAGCACATTCGCCAACGAGCGATTCATCGCGCGACACATGATCTGCGTCAGGATGATTCCCGAAGCGCCGACGAGCGCGCCGCTGATGATCAGCACGTTGTTGTGCAGCACGAACCCCGCGGCCGCGCCGGCCATTCCCGAGTACGAGTTCAGCAGCGAGATGACGACCGGCATGTCGGCCCCGCCGATGGGAATCACCAGCAGCACGCCGAGGACGAGCGAGATGATCGTCAATACGATGAAGGTCGTCGGCTGATCGAAGTTCACGACCAGCCACGCCGACAACGCGACCGCCGCCGCAAGAAGGGCGAAGTTGAGCGTCTTCTGCGCCGGGAACGTGATGGCCCGGCCGGTCATGAGCTCCTGGAGCTTCGCGAACGCGATCATGCTACCAGTAAATGTGACCGCGCCGATGAGGATGGTCGCCATGATGCTGACGACGACGTCGGTGGCCCTCAGGTCTGGAGCGAGGAGCAGCTTGTGATACTCGGCGATGGCGACGATGGCCGACGCCGCGCCGCCGAACCCGTTCAGCAACGCGACCATCTGCGGCATCGCCGTCATCTTCACCGCGAGCGCGAGCCAGGCGCCGGCGAGGGTCCCGATGACGAAGCCGAGCAGAACCCATCGGAACGAGATGATCTGCTGGTCGAGCAGTGTCGCCGCGATAGCGAGCAACATGCCGAGTGCGCCGATCGCGTTGCCGCGCCGTGCCGTTCGCGGCGATGACAACAGCTTCAGTCCGACGATGAACAGCACCGCCGCGACGAGATACGTCAGCGAGATCAGGAGCGCGATCGCGCGGGTGGGGTCAGCGCTCGTTTGGAATGCGTACACCGGGGACACGCTGCTAATCGCGCCGGCCCGGGGATCGCCTGAACATCCGCAGCATACGGTCGGTCACGAGGAAGCCGCCGACGACGTTGATCGTGGCCAGCGCGACCGCCGCGACGCCGAGGATCTTGTCGTACGGTGCATCGAGCCGGCCCGCGACGAGGATCGCGCCGATCACCGAGATGCCCGAGATCGCGTTCGAGCCGGACATGAGCGGCGTGTGCAGGAGCGTCGGGACCTTCGCGATGACCTCGAATCCAACGAAGACGGCGAGAACGAAGATGTAGAGCGCGACGAGCAACGCTTCCGTCATGTCGCCGCTCCCTCGGCGACCGCGCGCGCTCTCTCGTGAACGATCTTTCCTTCGTGCGTGATGCAGGCCTCCCGCACGATCTCGTCCTCGAAGTTGAGCGTCAGCTTGCCATCCTTGATCAACAGTTGCAGCAGCGACGCGTGATTGCGCGACAGCATCTGGCTCGCGTGTACCGACATCGACGAAACGAGATCGAGAGGCGCGTGGATGGTGACGCCGTGCTCGACGACGGTTTCCCCGGGACGTGAGAGCTCGCAGTTGCCGCCCTGTTCACCAGCCAGGTCGACGATGACGGAACCGGGCTTCATGGCGCGCACCGTGTCCGCGGTGATGAGCACGGGCGCGCGCTTGCCCGGAATGAGCGCCGTGGTGATGACGACATCCGCCTCACGAGCACGGCCCGCCAGCAGCTCGAGCTCGCGCCGGTGCGCCTCTTCGGAGAGCTCTTTCGCGTATCCGCCCTTGTCCTCCGTCTCGGCGGCACCGAGGGCCGCTTCGACGAAGGTGGCGCCGAGACTCTGCACCTGCTCTTTCACGACGGGGCGTGTGTCGAACGCCTCGACGATGGCGCCGAGTCGGCGAGAGGTGGCAATCGCCTGGAGTCCCGCGACACCCGCTCCAATGACGAAGACCCGCGCCGGGGTGAGCGTCCCGGCCGCCGTCATCAGCAACGGGAAGAACCTCGGCAGCGAGCGGGCAGCGGTGAGCACCGCGGCATACCCTGCAATCGATGCCATCGACGACAGGACATCGAGCGCCTGTGCGCGCGCGATGCGTGGGATGGCGTCGGTGCTGAACGCAGTGACGTTCCCTTGCGCGAGCCGGCGTACCGTATCCGGATTCGACAGCGGCTGAAGTGGGGCGACGATGACGCTCCCCGCGCGCATCATCTCGAGCGCTTCGGGCGACGGGCGGCGAACGTGCAGTACGAGGTCGCTCGTCGCGTAGATCTCGCGGGCGTCGGCAGCGATGCTAGCCCCGACCTTCGTGTACGCCTCGTCGGCGTGGAAGGCACGCTCTCCGGCGTTGCGCTCCACCAGGACGCTGACTCCGGACCGCACGAGCTTCTCGGCGGTTTCCGGAATCAGCGCCACGCGTCGTTCTCCGGGGGCGGTCTCGCGAGGGACGCCGACAATCATGCGGGGAGACTACCCCGAGTCGGTTGTGTGTCAAGTGCCGTTCACCGTGCCGTCGTTGACGCTCCCCGTACCCCACCGTATGCTGCCGCACCTTTTCCGGGAGCTCACGCCGTGCATTGCCATGTCGGTCGAAGGGTGCTCGCGATCGCCACAATGGCCGCCGTCTACTCCGCGGCCGCGCTGGCGCAGAACCGGGTTCGCGAGCGTCATGACTTCGACGACCCTGAAGGGCGGCTGATCGGGTTCTACTCGTCGGTGCTCGTGTTCTCGCCGCTCGGGGCGCCGGAGCGGCTCGAGAGCTGGGCGCTCGATGCCGGTCTCGAGCTCGGCTACATACCCCGGCTTTCCAAGTCGCAGCGCACTGCCTTTCAGGACAAGCCCGAGGCCACGAACCTCGCGCCGCTTCTTCCGCGGCCGCGCGTGTCAGCGGTGCTGCCCGGCGCGCTGCACGCCCAGCTCAGCTGGGTACCTCCAATGCGCGTGTTCGACGTCCAGGCCAATCTCGTCTCGATTGCGTTGACGCGTGCGCTCGAGCCCGGCGGGACGACGGTCGCCCCCCGATTCGTCGCGACGTACGGCAAGGTTCGGGGTTCGATCACCTGCTTCGAGGATCTCCTACGCGGAACCCAGGGCGAGTCGGTGTACTACACGGAGATCTGCAACAGCCGCACGAGCGACGACCACTTCAAGCCGCGTCATCTCTCGGCCGAGGTGCTGGTGTCGCGATCGATCGCGCGGCTCCCGTTTGTTCCGTATGCCGGCATCGGCGTGCTGAACGAGAAGACGATTTTCGACATTGGCGTCCGCCGAGCCGATGGGTCGCGCGACCCCGATCATCCTATCCTCGAGCTGCGTGCGACGCGGGCGTACGGCTTCCTGGGCGGCACGGTCAACGCGTGGCGTGCGACGCGGTTCACCGGCGAGCTGTTCTACGCGCCGGGGAGTGTCTTCACGGCGCGAGTCTTCGCGGGAATCCACCTCCACAAGGAGGGCCGCGATGCGCGCTGAGCGACTCGTGCACCTCCTTGGTGCAACGCTGGCGACGGCGGTGGCGCTCGCGTATGGATGCGCCGATTTCGAGTCGACCGTCGATCCGACTGGCGGCCTGCCGGACGTCGAAGTCCTGAACCCCTCGTTCGCCAACGACATTCAGCCGATCTTCACGCGCCGCTGCGCGATCGGCGGGTGTCATACGGTGAACACCGCGCGGGCGACACTCGTGCTCACCGCCGGTCACGCCTACGATTCGATCGTGAACAAGCCGGCGTTCCTTGCCCCGCAGTTCGATCGCGTAGAGCCGGGCAATGCGGATACGTCGTGGGTCGTGCGCATGATCGAGGACAACGACGCGCGGCGCTTCAACTTCGCGCGGATGCCACTCGGCGGGCAGCCGTTGACGAGGAATCAGATCGCGACGATCGTGAACTGGATCGAGAACGGGGCGCCGCGGAACTAGGGTGCCCTGGGTCGGGTTCATCGCGCAACGAGCCGGACTGCTTGAACCACAGAGAACACAGAGAGCACAGAGAACTTCAACGGCGAGAGCTGTTGACAAAGCTCCCGCC
>DASTYE010000322.1:0-2135 GCA_035765135.1 Gemmatimonadaceae bacterium
ATGGGGCCGCCGCGCAGATTACCGTGCAGGGGGCTCGCTATTCCGACACCTCGCAGCGAATGATCGATCGCTGAACACCCGAGCACACGTAGACATCGGAGAAGATCATGAGGCCGCTCACCTTTTTCGCGACTGCCGCCCTGATGGTCGGCATCATCCCGGGCGCACTGCTTACACAGCAAACCCAGGAAACACGCCCATACTCAGTCGGTAATCGCCTTGGATTGCCCGTCGAGCCGGCGGCTGATGGAGCCTTCGAGGTGATGTCGCCGAACGTGAAGGTCTTCGGTGCCATCTACTCCGCGGAAAGTTGTTCGTACGACGCGCAGCGCGGCGTCATCGTGGTGCCGAACCGTGGCGTTCCACAGCGGGTGCAAGCGAACAACGCGTGGGTCTCGTTCATCAATCACGACGGGTCGGTGCACACGGCGCGTTGGATCGGTGTACAAAGCCCGGCCGATCGAGCGAGACTGACCCCGCCACTCGTCCTGAACGAGCCGTTCGGCAGCGACATTGCGAACGGGATGCTCTACGTCGCCGATCGTGACGGCGACACGACGCCGACGGATCCGAGCATTGCCGTCATCCGGCGGTTCGACATGCGGACGGGCGCGCCGGCCGGCGAGATCCGCGTCGAACGCTCCGCCTGGCTCAACGACATCGAAGTGGCGGATGATGGCACGATCTACGCGACCCAGACGGGAGATCGTGGTGACAATCCCGATCCGGCGACCTGGCAGGTCTGGAGGATCACACCCGACGGGGCGGCGTCGATCTTCGTGCAGGGTGCGCCGCTTCGCCAGCCTAACGGGGTCGCCCTCGATCCGCAGGGCAACATCGTCGTCGTCAACGTCGGCAACGCGGATGTCCTCACGTTCTCTCCCGCCGGCAGGTTGCTGAAGACCGAGAGCGCCGCGCAGTCGGGCAACGACGGTCTCGTCATCATGCCCGACGGAACGAAGTACGTGAGCAGCGTCCTCAACGGAGGAGTCTCCCGCATTCGGCCGGGCAGGCCAGCCGAGCTGATCGCTCGCAACATTCCGAGCGCCGCTTCGATGTGCTACGATGCCGGCGCGAACCAGCTGGTGATTCCAATGAACCCGAACAACGGGCTCGCCTTCGTGCGCCTGGACTCCCGGTAAGCGACAACCCCGCGGGTTGTGCTACCGCGTGAGCCGCTCGCTGATCATCCGGAAGTGGTAGCCGTAGATGGCGAGCGTCACGGCGTTCGGTAGGAGACGTGGCCGCCGCGCGAGCGTCCAGGCGAGGAGCCGCCAATACTGGAGTCGCTCCCGCCCGGCAACGCCGAGGCGTGCCATCGACCGCACGAACGCGAGCAGGCGCCGCCTGTCCAGTCGCGCTCGTACGTCGGGCACGCGATACTCGCGCAGGAAGGTCCGAACGCGCGCGTAGTAGTACTTGGGCTCGTAGAGCTGACCGATGAGCGCGTGGTAGCGCTGCCGCAGCGTATCGAGTCCCATGAGCGGCAGGATGTTCGTAGTTCCGTCGACGTTGTCCCCCGTCATCGCGCCCGTCAGCCTTCCCTCGGCGCGGATACGCTCGTACAGACGCGTTCCCGGCGGTGCCTGCAGAAGTCCCACCATCGCCGTGACGATGCCGCTTCGCTGAATGAAGTCGGTGAGGCGCTGGAACGAAGATGCCGTGTCGCTGTCGAACCCGACGATGAACCCCGCGTAGACCTCGATCCCGGCGCGCTGGATCTTCTTCACGTCCGCGATGAGGTCGCGCCGGAGATTCTGCTTCTTGTTGCAGGCGGCGAGCGCGGCCTCGTCAGGCGTTTCGATCCCAATGAAGGCGGTGTCGAAGCCCGCCTGCGCCATCATCCGTAGCAGCTCGTCGTCGTCGGCCAGATTCATGGACACCTGAGCGTTGAGCGGGATGTGCCCATGACGTTGCTGCCACTCGATGAGCGCGGGCAGGAGCTTGGCTTTCGCGTCGCGCTTGTTGCCGATGAGGTTGTCGTCGACGAAGAACACGTTGCCGCGCCACCCCAGCCCGGTGAGAGTATCGAGCTCGGCGATCACCTGGGCGACGGTCTTCGTGCGTGGCCTGTGGCCGAGCAGGGCGGTGACGTTGCAGAAGTCGCAGTCGTAGGGGCAGCCGCGGCAGAACTG
>DASTYE010000323.1:0-11292 GCA_035765135.1 Gemmatimonadaceae bacterium
TTCTCTGTGGCCGTTCTCTGTGTTCCTGTGTGTTCTCTGTGCTTCAAGGTGGTGAAGTTACGTTGAATCAACGAATCAGAACTCGATCTGCGCCCCGAGCTCGACGACGCGGTTCGGCGGGATCTGGAAGAACTCCGTCGCCCCCTGCGCGTTGCGCGACATGATCGCGAAGAGCTTCTTCCGCCAGCGGGCCATGCGGGACGTGCCGATCGGGATGAGGCGCTCGCGGCCCAGGAAAAAGGAGCATTCCGACGGCTTCACGTGCTTGATGCCGCTCTCCTCGCAGTACTCGAGGATCTCGGGAACGTTCGGCGTCTCCATGAACCCGTAGCGGGCGACCACGCGGAAAAAGTTCTCGGGAAGCTGCTCGACCTTCACGCGATCCTCGTCAGGCACCTCCGGCACTTCCTCGGACAGGATGGACATCAGCATCACCTGCTCGTGCAGCACCTTGTTGTGCTTGAGGTGGTGCAGCAGGACAACCGGTGTACCTTCGGAATACGACGTCATGAAGACAGCGGTGCCCGGCACGCGCACCGGCTTGCGCCTGGCGACGTCGTTCAGGAAGAGATCGAGCGGGAGCGAGCTCTTCTGGAGGATGCCCATGAGCAGAGTGCGACCGCGTTTCCACGTGGTCATCATCGTGTAGGCGATCAACGCCACGACGAGCGGCACCCACCCGCCGTGCGGAACCTTGAGGAGGTTCGAGGAGAAGAACGCGACGTCAATGGTGAGAAAGACGGCGAGAAAGAATGCCACCTGCCGTTTCCTCCAGTTCCACCGCTGGCGCGCGACGGCGACGAACAGCACGGTGGTGATCGCCATGGTGCCGGTCACCGCGACGCCGTATGCGCCACCCAGCGCCGTCGAGGATCCGAATCCGACCACAAGCAGCAAGGTGCCAATCGCGAGGGCCTTGTTCACCTCGGGGATGTAGATCTGCCCTGCCTCACGAGCCGACGTATGCCGAATCGTCATCCGCGGCATGTATCCGAGCTGCACCGCCTGTTGCGTCAGCGAAAACGCTCCCGAGATGAGCGCCTGGGAAGCGACAATGGTGGCAGCGGTCGCCACGAAGAGGAGCGGCACCACGAGCGGACGGGGCGCAAGGAGATAGAACGGATTCTCGACCGCCGCCGGATTGCGCAGCAACAGCGCGCCCTGTCCGAAGTAGTTCAGCAGCAGAGCGGGGAGGACCAGCGCGAACCACACCAGGCGGATCGGTCTCTTCCCGAAGTGACCCATGTCGGCGTAGAGCGCCTCACCGCCGGTGATCACAAGCACTACCGCACCGAGTGCCACGAACGAGAGCCCGGGATGATCGAAAAAGAAGCGCGCTCCATTCCACGGATTGAGTGCCCACAGCACCTGGGGACCGCGCGCGATCTCCATGATCCCGAGACCGGCAATGCTGAGAAACCAGATCAGCGTAATCCACCCGAACGTCGTCCCCACGCGCGCGGTCCCGAATCGCTGCACCGCGAACAACGCGGCGATGATGACGAACGCGAGCGGCATGATGAAGTGCTGCAACGCCGGCGTCGCGATCTCGATGCCTTCGACCGCCGACAGTACCGAGATCGCCGGCGTGATGATCCCATCGCCGTACAGAAAGGCTCCGCCGATGAGGCCGAGCGCGATCAACACCGCGCGGCGACGTGCGTCGCGCCGCCGGCGCGCGCCACTCTGCACGAGTGCCAGCAGCGCGAGGACTCCGCCTTCGCCACGGTTGTCCGCGCGCAGAATGAAGAGCACGTATTTGACGCTGATCACCAGAACCAGCGCCCACACGATGAGGGACAAGGCGCCGTAAATGTTGATCGGCGTCGGCGCGAGGCCGTAGTCGGGCTTGAAGATCTCCTTCACCGCATAGAGCGGGCTCGTGCCGATGTCGCCGTAGACGACGCCGAGCGTCGTCAGCGCAAGGACGGCGAGGCGCTTTCCGGTGGGGTGCTCTTCCGGCCGATGGCGATGTGGATGCGGCTGGGCCGGATTTCTCGGTGGGGGAGCGGGGACACCAGCGGTCGGGGGAGTGCGTAGCTCAATCTCGCCCGTGCTGCCTGGATCAGCAGGGTTGTTGGGCGGAGGCGGCACTGCCTGCTCCGTCCGGCTCGATTCGGGAGGCTCGGCGGTCATTGAGTGGTGAGACGGCCCTTCGGAACGCAAAAAACGGGTCGCGGCCTGAGCCGCGACCCGTGTTGAATGTACGTGCTGCGGTCGTGCAGTCCAGCGGGGTCCTACTTGGTGAGATCGTCTATCTCCTTCGAGGCCCGTTCCAGCACCTCGCGGATCTTCGCCAGGACCTCGTCCCCAGCAGGGTGGCGGAAGGCATTTCCGTACACCGCCCGCCCGAGGTCAGCGAAGGCGCGGTTGACTTCCATCATCTTGCCGCCGAAGAGGCTGGACCCGAACTGCGCCATCCGTTCGAAGATGTCATCGACGGTCGTCTTGTGCTCCGCCAAATGCGCGCGTCCGGCGTCGGTGATCTCATAGATCTTCTTCCCGCCTTCTTCCTCGCGGGCGACGGCGAATCCGAGGTCGACCAGCATAGTCAGGGTCGGGTATACCGTTCCGGGGCTGGGCGAATACGCCCCCGAGAAGCGCTCCTCCATCTCCTTGATGATCTCGTAGCCGTGGCGTGGCTTCTCCTCGAGGAGCTGGAGAACGACGTACTTCAGGTCTCCCTGCTCGAACATGCGGCCACCGCGCCAGGGGCCGCCGCGCCGGCGCCAGGGACCACCCCAGAACCCGAAGGCGCCTGGGCCAAACTCGGACGAGCCTTTCCTGCCATGATGATGCGGCCAATGGTCGTGCGTGCACATGGGACACCCCGGGAGTATCTGACGATAGATCGTACGATATATCGCCAGCCGTGGTTTCGACAAGGCCGCGCGGCAGGGGATGGGCCGGTTAGGGCTGGCATCAAGAACGAAGGGTGCATCCGGATGAGGCGGATTGGGCGGATTCTTCGGATCGTTTCAGGCGCATTGAGCCCTCCTCCACAGCCACAAGGCAAAGAATTTGTTGTTTTCGGTGGCGCGAGGAGGGTTCACTGTGCTGGGGACGGATCCGGCCTCTTCCGCCAATCCGCCTCATCCGCAGGCCCCTCTGTTCTTGATGCCGGGTCACGCACGCCGGCTGGCATCAAGAACCGAGGGGCTATACGGATGAGGCGGATTGGGCGGATGCTCCGGATCGCTCCTCGCGCCAACCACTCTCCACGCGCAGGTCCAAAGCAGCTTTTGTTGTCGCGCGAGGAGGGTTCAATGCCGCATGCGCAAATTCGGCCTCTTCCGCCCAATCCGTGTCCTCCGTTATGAACCCCTGGGTTCTTGATGCCAGCCCTACGGACCCCGAGCGTCTGAACGCTCAAACCACTCGCGTCTTCCACCGCCCTTTCCTGAACAGCCACGCGCTCAACACGGCCAGCGTCGAATACGCGACGGTAATCGCGACGAACACGCCGCGCGGGCCCATGTCGAGGACCACGGAGAGCGCGTAAGCGAGAGGGATCTCCCAGAGCCAGAAGACGACCAGGTTCAGCCACGTCGGGGTCCACGTGTCACCGGCGCCGTTGAAGGAGCTGGTGATCACCATCCCGTACGCGTAGAAGAGGAAGCCGAGCGCGACGATCCGCAGGCAGTCGACTGCGTACGGGGCCACGGCGGGATCGGTGGTGAAGAGGGAAACGATCCCGCGGGCGAGCAGGACGAACAGCACGCCGACCGACCCCAGGAAGATCAGGTTGTACCGTGCCGCCATCCACACGGCTCGCTCCGCGCGCTCGGGCTTCCCCGCGCCTAACGCCTGGCCGACCATCGTCGCGGCGGCGTTGCTCAGCCCCCACGAGGGGAGCAGCGCGAAGACGATCACGCGAATGCCGATCGTGTAGCCGGCCAGCGCCGCGCTCCCGAAGCTCGAGATCACGCGAATCAGGCCGATCCAACTCGCGGTCCCGATCAGAATCTGGAACGTTCCCGACGCGGAGAGCCGGATCATCTGCCACATGAGCGCGGGGTCGAACGCGAAATGGCGTCGCCCGACCTGCACCCGCCCGCCCGGACGGAAGAGGCGACTGATCGCGAACAGCGCGCCGATGCCGCGCCCAATGTTCGTCGCGACCGCGGCGCCGACCACACCCAGTCGCGGGAACGGGCCAATCCCGAAGATCAGCAGTGGGCCGAGCGCGATGTTGATCCAGTTGGCGAGCCAGAGCACCCGCATCGCGATGGCGGCATCGCCCGCGCCGCGAAAAATCGCGTTGATGAGAAACAACAGCAGCACGGTCGCATTGCCGCCGAGCATGACGCGCATGAACATCGCGTTGTCGATCACCGCCGGCGAGCCGCCCATGATGCGCAGGAGCGTTGGCGCGAGAATGACGCCGATCGTCCCGAGCACCACCGAGATGAGCAGGCCGAGCAGGATCGCCTGCGCCGCCGCGTGTGCGGCCGCCTCGCGATCGTGCTCCCCAATCCGCCGCGCCACCGTCGCCGTCGCGCCAATGCCGAGCCCCATCGCCAGCGAGTAGACGAGGATCATCATCGACTCGGTGAGCCCCACGGTCGCGACGGCGTCGGCGCCGAGTCGGGAGACGAAGAACACGTCCACCACGGCGAAGACGCTCTCCATGACCGTCTCGAGGACCATCGGGACGGCGAGGAGAAAGATCGCGCGCCCGATGGGGCCTTCGGTGTAGTCGTGGTGCGTGCCGCGAATCGCATCCTTGATGGAGGTCCAGGCGCGTTGCTCACGCGACGTATCGACGGGATGGGCGTCGCTCGTCGCGACGTCCTCTGGCTGTGGCATGGGATCTCGCGCGGAGTTCGGGGTCAGCTCGATGACGGCGGGGCGAGGTCGTTAGGTACCACCGGGCGCAACGCCAGGTCGAACGCCAGCCATACGAGCCGGGAAAACGGATAAAAGAGGATCGGAGCCAGTATCATCGCCACCGGGGCGCCGTACTGGAGCACTGTCCACGGAACGCGGGGCCAGGTGATGGCGAGCGTGGCGATCAGCAGCACCACGAACGCTCCTTCCGCGAGCGCGATGTTGAACATCATACCGCCAAGAAAATAATCGGACTCTCCCCGATCCGGCTTGAGGCGGCAGCGGGGGCAGGCGGGTGCGAGCTTGAACCACGAGGCGATGATCCCTCTCCCGCCGCAGTGCGGGCACCGCAGGGTGAGCGCGCGTCCGAACATGACGGCGGTTCGGCGGAACCCCTGGAACCGCATGGGTGCGCGAGCCGCGCGGTCCGGCATCTCACCCGCCGCGAATGAGCTTCTTGACGACCGCGATCTGCCCGGAGTGATATGCGTCGTGTTGCACGAGGCCGTTGATCGTTTGCGCGAACGTGACGCCCGTGCCAAGGGGACGAGTGCGCTCATCCCCGACGAGGCTCGTCAGGCGTGAGGGGTCGAACGCTCGAATGGCATCGCGCGCCGCGGTGTGGGCCGCGTCGAGCCCGGCGAGCGCGGCACGCCATGCTTTCTCGTCAGGCTTCGCCGGAGGGGCGGGCCAGTCTCCCAAGTCCGGTTCCGCGGCATTCCTGCCTTGCAGGCGGCGCGTGACCTCCTGCGTCCATGCCGTCATATGGAGCACCAGCTCCCAGATCGAATGCACGCCCGCATCCGGTCGGCGTCGAGCCTCGTCAGCGGCGACATCGGCAAGCAGGGATGCCCGGGAGGGTCCGTGCCAGGGATCGCCGGCGTGCCCGCGCTCGAGCTGGTCGATCAGGAAGGTGCGCTGCGATTGGTCGGTCATGTGAGTCGCCGTGCCTCGAGAAGAACGGGGATACCGCGCAGGAGACAAAGTATGACGCTGATGTACACGGAGACGAGCGCCACGACGAGCATCGGTCGCGCCAGTGCCTGCGGAAGCGCGGGGGCATACGCGACGATCATGAGCGTGAACGCCGCTGCCTTGGCAATGCCATATGCCGATCTGCTCTCGCGCGACGCGACGAGAAAGTTTCCGAGCTTCGAGCGCATCATCGTCGTTGGGCCGAACGCCGTGAGCCCGCGCTCGAAGGCGACGGCACGCGCCCCGTCGACGAGCAGACCGCGTACGGCGACGACGATCGGAATCCAGACGGGAATCCACCCGATCGCGGCGAACGCGATCCAGTAGGTCAGCTCGACGATGCGGTCGGTGAGAATGTCGATCACGGCGCCAATGCGCGACACCTCGCCATACCGCCGGGCGACCCACCCATCGAGCCCGTCCATCATGATGGCGACGATCGTGAGGAGTGCGGCGAACAGGTACAGGTCGCGGCGGTGAAACAGAATCGCGACCGCGAGGAACGCGAACGTCGCGCGCGTGATCGCGACGACGTTGGCCCGCGTCATCCTCACAGCCGCTGGGCCATCACGCGATCGGTCTGCGTCTCCGTTCCCAGCACGAAGGAGTGGCTGCCGACGTCCACGAATCCGCACTTGGCGTAGAACGCGATTGCCCGGGGATTCTGCTCCCAGACGCCGAGCCACGCGGTGCGACCGCCCAATTCACGCGCGACATCGAGGGCGGCCCGCATGAGCGCCTGGGCGATGCCGCGCCCATGAAACGGGCTGTCGACGTAGAACCGGAGCACCTCGACGGGCGATGCGCCGGTCGCACAGGCGGGCGCCGATCCGCGACGTAGCTGCGCGAACCCGGCCATCGTCGGGCCCACCTCGCCGACCAGCGTCACCATGTTCACGTCGCGAATCTCGGCGAGCTGAAGGGCAACGCCGAACGTCCGGGCGACGTGCATCGCCATGTTCGCGTCGGTGTTCTGCGCACCGAACGTCTCGACGAACGTTCGACGCGCGAACGCGGCCAACGGCCCGGCATCGGCGTCGATCGCCCGTCGGATGACGAGACCAGTCAGCTCCGCTTTCGCTCTATCCGGCGTCGCGGGAGAGGTCATCGATTCGCCCGAGCGGCTTCGTAGTAGGCGATGAGCTTCTCCGGCGGCGTGCTCGCGATCATGCGCCCGATGGCGTCGAGCGGGAGATCGTCGAGCTTCCTGAAGCGAAGACAGGATTTTCCCATGTCCATCTTCTTCCCCGCCTTTCGGAACGCCTCGGCGAGCCGATTGCCCTGCGCGGAGTCGATGTAGGGACCAAACAGGTAGAGGGCGTAATGGTTCTTCTGGGCGGCGATGGAGACGTAGGGCAGTGGCTGACCGTTGTACGTGTTGGGATACCGCTCGAGCGGGACGCCGTAGCCGATCATCCCGAAGCTCATCGTCTCGGCATATCCCTTCGGCAGGTTGTGCCTGACGAGATCGCGGATGGCCGACACGATGGCCCTCGGTTCCGGGGGCAGCTCGGCGAGATATTCCTCGACGGTCGACGCGTTGCTTCGCGGCATTTGGGTTCCTGGTTCGTGCGGGCGTCGAATCTGTGCGGCGGGCCGGTGGACTGCCAGTCTTTCTACGGCGTACTCGCCGCCTCCGCGCGGGGGATGGTGAGCCTCGCCGCATCCCAGCTCTGTAACCCTCGCCTGTTCACCGCACGAACGGCAATCTCGCTGCCTGGAACGATCCCCGTCAGGACCGCCCTCGGGGCGGTCACCGTGATCGTTCGGGGCGCAACGTTGCCAGGAGGATTCACCTGCACGACGTACCGCCCGTGGTCACGCTCCTGCGCGGCCGCCCACGAAATCGCGACCCCAGGACCATCCTGCCTCACGAGCTCCAGTCCGGCGGGGCGCGCCGGGCTCGACGCCATCAACATGATGGAGGCAGCCGTCGTCCGACTCACCTCGGTGACCAGACGATGGTTGATCGTCTCGAGCACGTCGTGCACCTGGTGGTAGTGGGGATTCCCGAGAATGGGATACGACCCAATGCCGCCGACGATGTCACCGTAGACCTCGTAGTAGGCATGCGCGTCCGTGTTGCGATAGTACTTCGCGTCGTACGTGATGAGATCGGTGAACAGGAACGCCGCGGCATGCTGAAGATCGCGAATGCCGGCGTTGGAGTACCGGATGGTGTTGTCGAGGCGCTCGTCGTTCGCCCAGCCAACCATGTCGTTGTTGAGCGCGCCGACGATCTTGTCCTTGCTCGCGACGGCGCGCCGCACGAACTCGCGGCTGCCGAGGAGCCCCGCCTCTTCCCCGGTGAACCACGCGAACTTGATCGTGGCGGCCTGCGGGCGGCGCGCGAGCACGCGCGCGACGTCGAGCAGCGCCGTGGTTCCCGACGTGTTGTCATCGGACCCGGGACCATCCTCGACCGAGTCGAAATGACTGCTGATGACGTAAACGAGATCGGGACTCACGCGGCCACGAAGGGTCGCGATCACGTTTGCTGTACGCACACCAGGACGCGGCTCGAACCACTGGAGCTCCGGCTCGTAGCCGAACGAACGAAGCGTGTTCGCGATGTACTCGATCGCCAGCCGGTTTCCGGGCTTCGTGATGTACTTCGAGTCGAACTGGAAAAGCGCTCGCTCGTATTCGTAGATGCGATTGATGGAGATGTCGCGCACCGCGGCGCGCACCGCCGTATCGACACGAGCGAACATGCGACGTCCGCGCGCACGCAGATCCGCTTCGGCGCCTGCGCTCGCCCGTATGCGCGCGAGGACGTCGGCGCGTGAATACGTGCGCGTGAGGTCGAGCACAAAGACGCCACGCTCCGGCGAGATCGTGTCTCCGTCACGGTCAGCGACGATCAGGATCTTCGTCCCGTCCGGGCTCACCGCCCACTCGTACTCGGGCGCGACCGTGCGCACGGTGTTGTTGTGGTGCAGCCGGGTCGCCTCGCCGGTCGCCACGTCGTACATGTACGACCGCCGGTGGCGTGGCTCGCCCTTGAGCGCCAGCACTCTGTTATCGGAGAGCCAGCGGGGCATGCCATCGTGCTGTATCTCGCGCGAAAGCCGCGCATCACCCTGCCCGTCACGTCCGACGACAAACAGCTCCCAGTCCTCCCGCAACATCGTGACATAGGCGATCCGTTGGCCGTCGGGGGACGGCATGGGCGACGCGATCGGACGCGAGCTGCGCTTCACGACTCGTGGCTCGCCTTCCCCGATCGCGAGGACGTTGATCGCGAAGTCACCGCCACCGCGCGACAGGAACGCGAGCGTCTTTCCGTCGGCTGACAGCGCCGCGGACGTTCCGGCGAAGGTGCGCGCCGTGCCCGATGCCACCTCGCGCACGACAATCGAGTCTCCGCCGAGCGAGTACACGAGATGGCTATCGTCGGCGGTCAGAACCGGGTTCGACTTGATGCCAGGCCCGGACGACACGGCTCGCGGCGGCGCCGATGCCGAGACCGCGTAGATGTCGGTGCGCGCGCGGTCGCTCCGTGGTCCGCCGACGACGTACACCGTACCGTCCTTCCCGATGAGAAGCGCGCGCTTCGCGAAATCGGGCGCCTGCATCTCTCCGGTTGCTCCGCTCGTCAGGTCGCGCACGAGAACGCGCGCTGCCTCCTGCTCGAGACGAGCGACTTCCAGACGCTGCCGCTGCAACTGTCCGAACTCCTGTGCCCGCATCAGCGAATCGGCCACCGCTCTCGCCGCGCGCAGCGCTGGCGTCTCGTCGATCGCGAGATACGCGATGCGGTCCGCGGTCGGCGAGAACACGAGCAAGACCCCCGGGATCGATGCCACCGCGCGCACCGTGTCGCCCTCGACACCGACGATGTGCGTGACGCGACCGCCGTTCGTCGTGAAGGCCGCGAAGCGCCCGTCGGCGCTCCACCGTGGCGCAGCGCCGTCTGCCGCCACCGGAAGCGTCCGGTAGAGCTCGCCCGTGAGGAGCGCGACCGGCTGGAGCACGCGATCGGCAACGGCGGAGGTCAACAAGCGCTCGAGACCCGCCAGCGCCGTCGGATAGTCGCCCCGGGCCCACGCGAAGACCGCGGAATCGAAGCGGGCGCGCGCTGTCGCCGGGATCGAATCGCGCGGACTCTGCGCGGCAGACGTCGCGGCCATGAATGACACCGAGAGGACCAGAGCAGTGCGTGCGAAAGGCATGATTCGAGTCCGTTGAGGTCGCCGCCGAGCAAGGTAATGCGCTCGCATGATCCCTGCACTTGGGGAACCTTACGCTATGGGACGACCTCGATCGCTATCGCTGGAGCACAAGCTCCCTCTGCTGATGACCATCGTGCTGCTCACGGTGCTGGCGGCATCGCTGGCGCTGACGTATCGCACGCTGTCACGCAGCACCGAGGACGCCGCACGACTCCGGCTCACCGAGGCCGTTCGGCAGGTCGCGAGCACCGCGCAGGACGCGATGCGACAACGGGCCCGGATGCTGCTCGAGGCGGCGCATGACTCCACGATTCGTGCGGCGCTCGAGGGGTCAGACACCGCGAGACACGCGACGGCTCGGCAGGTCCTCGCGCGCCTCGCCTCGCCGCTCGATTCCGGCCTGCCGGTCGAGCTGTGGAACGCTCGCGGAAGGCGCATTGTGTCGACGGCCGCGGATTCCGTGCACACCGAGCTGCCGGCAACGATTCGCGAGGAGCTTCTCGGCTCAGGGGCGTCGCGCGTGCTGGTCGACTCCGCGCGAGTGAGCTCCTTCTATCCGAGGGGTCAGCGCGCGACGTTCTGGGTGATCGCACCGGTCACGCATGATGAGGTGATACGGGGATACATCGTTCAACAGCTGCTCGTCGGGGGAGCGCGAAACGCGTCCCAGACCCTCCGGGAGCTCACCGGTGAGCAGGTGACGTTGCTCGTGCGCAATCAGCGCGGTGACGTCTGGATGATCGCTCCCGGGTCACCGACGAGCGTGCCCACCGTGCGCGACTCCGTGAACGGATCGCTCACCTACGTCCGCGGAAGCGGCCGCATGATGGCGACGGAGGCACCGGTTCCCGGGACACCGTGGGTGTTCGTGCTCGAAGCCCCGATGGAATCGGTGCAGCAGCGGCCGCGCGAGACGGTGGCGACGCTCGCGCTGCTCAGCATCGCGCTCGTCGCGCTCGGTGCCGCCCTGTCGTGGATCATCAGCCGCGGCGTCACGCGGCCACTCGCCTCGCTGACGGTGGCCGCCGAGGCGATCGCGAAAGGCGAATACACCCGGCGCGTGGAGGTGTCGGGAAACGACGAGGTGGGCCGGCTCGCCGCGAGCTTCAACGAGATGGCCAGCCAGGTCGATGCCTCACGACGCGCGCTGGAGGAGCGCATTCACGATGCGCGCCGCGCACGCGAGGAGGCCGAGGCGGCGAGCAAGGCCAAGAGCGACTTCCTGGCGGTGATGAGCCACGAGCTGCGAACGCCGCTGAACGCGATCAGCGGGTACGCGCAACTGCTCGACATGGGCATCCACGGCCCGGTG
>DASTYE010000324.1:0-2144 GCA_035765135.1 Gemmatimonadaceae bacterium
GAGGCGCGAGCGGACGCCGTTGCAGCGACGGGCGTCGAAGGACCGGTCGGGCGCGGCGAGCGCAAGCGCTGCCGCCGTGGCCCGAAAGGCCTCCAGCTCCTCGCTGCACTCGGGGCATGCCGCGATGTGCTCCAGCACCGACGATCGCTCGTCAGGCGCCAGCAGATCGATGGCTTGCGCCGCCAGCAGCTCACGTACCTCGTCGTGTCGCATCGGGTTACTCATGGTCACGCTCCCGCAGGATGCCCAGCCGGTCGCGTAGCTTCTCCATCGCGAGGCGTACTCGCGTCTTGACCGTTCCGAGCGGCTGCCCGGTTCGGTCCGCGATCTCCGACTGGCTCAGCCCCCGGAAGTACGCCAACTCCAGCACGTCGCGCTGCTCGGAAGGCAGCTGCATGAGGGCCTGCCTCACGAGGGCGCGTCGTTCGGCGACCTCGGCCCGCAGAGCGGGGTCGTCGTTTCGCCGGGCGGTGGACTCCACCTCCGCGCGGCTCGTTTCCGAGAGCTCGCTCATGACCTGCTCCTGTCGCCGGGCGCGCGCACGCAGGCGATCGAGGGCCCGACTGCGCGCGATCGTCGTCAACCACGTGGAAACCCCGCCGCGCGCTGCATCGTACCGCGCGGCCTGGCGCCATGCCTGCCAGAACGTCTCCTCGACCGCCTCCTCCGCCTCATCATCATCCCCGAGAATGTGCACGCACAGCGAAAAAACCAGCCGTGACCAGCGGTCGTACAGCGTGGCGAGCGCGAGCTCGTCCCCACTCGCGACACGCGTGAGAAGCGCACTGTCATCGTCACCCGAAGGACGCGAAGGAGCCATCATCACGCGCTTCGAGAGCGAGCTTGCAGTAGCAGGCACGGCACTCCAGGAGTGAGGCTCTTCATATACGACGCCGCGGCGGGGTTTGGATCTGCGAAGATATACCGTATCCGGCGAGGGGCCAAAAACCACACAGATCCGTTTAGCCGCGGTGGGCGTATCTCTGTCACAACCACACTACGGAGATACGCTATGCGTTTCACCACTCTGCACCTCGGTCTCATCCTCCTTGCCGCCGGCGCGTGCGCGTCCGGCTCGATGGAAGGGTCTGACACCATGGCCGCCAGCAAGGCGGCCGCTCCGCAGGCGGAACAGCCGGCCCCCGCGCCCCTGACGGATGCGAACATCGCCGCGATCGTCGTCGCCGCCAACAGCATCGATGTCGAGAACGGCAGGCTCGCGATCGAGCGAGCGACGGACGCCGAGATCCGGAAGTTCGCGCAAACGATGATCACCGATCACACCGGCGTGAACAAGGCCGCGGTCGATCTCGTCACCAGACTGAAGGTCACTCCCGTGGAGAGCCCGACGAGTAGCGCACTGGTGGCCAGCGCCAATGAGACGCGCGCCTCGCTGGCCACTCGAAGTGGCTCGGACTTCGATCGCGCCTACATCGCGAACGAGGTGGCGTATCACCGTGCCGTGTTGTCGGCGGTGGACGACGCGCTCATTCCCAGCGTGCAGAACGCCGAGCTGCGGTCGCTCCTGGTGAGCGTGCGGCCCGCTTTCGTGGCCCACCTCCAGCATGCGGAGTCGCTCCAGCAGCGACTGGCCAACTGATGCGACTGTCTCCGGCCCCGCGCGCGATCGCGCGCGGGGCTGCGGTCGCCCTCGCTCTCACGATCCTCATCGGGGCGGGGCAGACGAAGCCGCGCTCCCACGTCGTCGACATTGCGGGCTTCCAGTTCGCCCCGGCGCAGATCACCGTCGCCGTCGGCGATACGGTGACCTGGTCGAACCACGACATTGTCCCGCACACCGCTACGGCGATGGACGGCGCCTGGGATTCCGGCACCCTCGAGGGGAAGGCGCGGCGGAGCGTCGTCATCCGCGCGAAGGGAAAAGTCGATTATCAGTGCACGCTCCACCCGAGCATGAAGGGGACCGTCGTCGTGCGCTGAGCCATCACCGGGACCGCAACGCACTGCGTATCGCTGGGGAATGCGCTCGGCGCGCAGTGCGTTCACGTCGATTTTCACCCTTGCGTCTCCTGCAAGCCTCTTTACTTTGAGGCGCGATGGAGTCCGTGGTCGTAGGGGAGAACGGATCCCTCAACCTCTCGGGAGAGAATCGATGCCCGCAAAGAAGAAAGGCGCGAGAAAAG
>DASTYE010000325.1:0-38613 GCA_035765135.1 Gemmatimonadaceae bacterium
GCAGCACGTTCGTCGGCCGCTCGCCGAACAGGCGCTTGACGTCCGTGCGCAGGCTGAAAGGCGACACCGGATCCTCTGCATCTCGTGCCTGATTCCACGCCACGAAGAGCGTGGATCCCGGGCGGTATTCCCAGCGGAGCACGGCGCTCGCGGCGAACTCGCGCGCGCTGAAATCCGGATCGTCGAACGAGGTGCGCGTCCCTCCGTCCTCGTTCAAATCGGCAGAGTAGTGTCCCGATCGCAACCGGGGCACCGGGTCCATCGTGACGGCGCGGAAGCGATCGTTCTCACTGCGGGCGCGGGCGTCGACGACTTGCCGGAACTCACGGTAGGTGCCCGCGCTGATGAAGGGCTGGGCGTAGAGTTGCAGCGAGAGGTCGGGCGTGAACGTGTAGTTGACGCGCGCAGTGAGCAGCGCGGTGCGCTGCGCGAGACGGCCGACGACCCAGTGCGCGATACCGTCCTCCCGGGGATCGTCCACGTATTGCCACGGGTTTCGCGCCCACATCAGCGTTGGCGCGAACGTGAGCTGGAGCCGGCTGGATGGGCGCACCGTGACGTTAGGCTGCACGCTGAGCGACCCGACACCGCCGTCATCCTCCTGGCTGGCTGTCACCGTGACGACGCCGCTCAGCCGCCGCGCTCTGTTGGTCCACACCTCGGCATGAGCGAGCGATCGGGCCGGCCGAAACAACGACGGACCGCCGCGCAACTCGGTCGGTGAGAGTCCGGGCAGGTCGCGCTGCAGCTTGACGAAGGCGCCGATCCCGTTAGGCAGCTCCGCTTCGGTATTGAGGAAGAGCCGCATACCCTGCCGCTCGCCGGCGGTGTTCCACCAGCCGAGGGTGTTGAGGTACCACCACCACCGGCGAAAGCGTCGCGTCTGCCGATACGACTCGTAGCCGACCCACGATGATTGCGACACGAAGTCCGAGCCGGGCTGGTACCCGAGGTCGTTCGCCTCGAAACCCGGCGTCACGAGTCGACCGCTCGCTCCCCACCGCCAGTTTCCTCCCGTCTTCCACAGCTCGGCGAATGCCGCGGCGCCCGAGAGCGACGTGCGCGTTGAATCGTACGTGAGATGCGGAGCATCGGGACGCTGGAAATACCGCACCGACGACCGCTGCGTCTCGTCGATCGACCCGGCGCTTCCCTGGACGCGGCTTCCGAGCACATAGCCGTTGAGGCGATACTGCCCGCCGCTTCCGAAGCGGTGGCGGAGATCGAACCCGCCGACGTACGCCGCGGATCGGAGATCGTCGAAGGTGGCGATGCCGTTGACGCGCCGGTGCATTGCCGTCCCGACAGCCCCGATGACCGTGCGCCCTTCGTTGAGATCGCGGGTGACCCGCGCGACCGTGTGGTTCGTCAGCGGCTCGACCGGTACCGACGCCGGCACCGCCGGATCGCCGGCAACTCGGGCGTGCTCCTCACCCGTAACCGCGTCGAGCAATCCAATCGACCAGCCGCTGGCGGTACGTCCGGTGAGCTTCGCGGCGCCGACGATCGTACTGACGTCGGGCTCATCAATGTACGCCGGGTCGCCGGGCACCGACGCCTGCGGACGCCGGCCGATGCGACGCGAGTAAAAGAGCTTCTCCGATCCAAAGAAATAGCCCAGCGAAAAATCGAAGAGCTCGAGCCCCTCGACGAAGAAGGGTCGCTTCTCCTGGAGGAACGTCTCGATCGACGTGAGGTTGACCGCCGACGGATCGGCCTCGACCTGACCGAAGTCCGGGTTGACCGCCGCCGTCAGCGTGAATGGCCCGATCCCCGCCTTGAGATCGGCGCCGAACGAGGCGGCCGGCTGTACACGGCGATGGAACGGATTGGCAGCGTCACCGGGGGCACGTGTCACGCGGCCGAGCGTGTATGGAACGACCTCGAGTCGGCGCGGCGGGGAGCTCGGTGAGAGTCCGCGGAGCTCTCCGTAGTGCGCAACCCACGCCGGTGAGGCGCGCGGGATGAGCGACCACTGCGTATCCTCGCGACGGCGCGCGATCCAGCGAAAGAAGTTCACACCCCACGAGGCATCCGTGCGCCCCCGGAGCTGCGTCAGCGGAATCCGCATCTCCGCGGTCCAGCCCTCGCGGTCGATGCGCGTCTCCGCTTCCCACACGGCATCCCATGATGGGTCGCTCATGTTGTCGTTGTAGATGAGAGCGTCGGTGCGCGTTCCGCGCGGGGTCACTGAGAAGATGAAGGCGGTGCGGCGATCGCGATCGCCATCGATCCCGATGAAGAACTCATCGGAGGGTGTCGGCTCATCGCGTCGCGCGAGAACGGCAATGATCGAGTCGGGCGATGGGTCGCGCATGCGGGCGGCGACGTACATCGCGTCATCATCCCACAGCACGCGGACATCGGTGGGGAGTGACGCCGCCGCGCCTTCGCTGGGCTCGCGCTGGCGGAAGCCCGAGGCCACTGGGGCACGGGCCCACGCGCTGTCGTCGAGGATGCCGTCGATGCGAATGACACCGTGAAATTTCTTCGCGTCGAGAATGCGTGCCGATTCCATCTGCGCATTCGCGGCGGTAGCCGTACCGATGGTCGCGAGGACGATCAGTAGCCGAGCGAGTGCATCCATGGTTCCGCTCCCATGAGGGACGCGAAACGCTAGGATGCGAACATGTCGGTTGGGTGGGCGCCGGGTGGGGCTTTCGCGAGCGGTGAGTCAGGCTGTCGTAAGGCGCGTCAGACTCTCGTAAGAGCGGTCGGTGACATCGCCTCGAGCCCCCGCGTCTTCATGGCATGATTCTGCGACCCTCACGCTGGCTCGTCGCCGCCATCATCGCCGACGGCATCGTCCTTGGCGTGCTCATCGGGTTTGGCTTCGGGATCCTGCCGACTGATGGCGAGGGACCCTACCTCGTCCTTCTTGGCGTGTTCACCTTCGCCCTCTACGCGGGCGTCGCCTCCTGGCTATGGCGGGAGCCGTCTCCCCGCACGTGGGGCCTCGCGATGGGGCTGTATTACGTCGGAGTGATGATCGCCGGCGGATGGCTCGCGCTTCTCGCGCTCGGGCTCGGGATGAGCTCCACGTTAGGCGGCGACGACGTTCGTGCTTTCGGTGGCGCCATTGGGCTCGTGGTCGCGCAGCTCGTGCTCGCCGTGGCCGCCTTCCGTGCGGCGGGTCGAGCGGGAGTGCAGGCGCGGCTCGAACGGACGGTCACGGGCGTCATATCGCTCAGCGTGGTTTCGTGCGCCGGCATGTTCGCGTCGCTGCCGGTGGGCCTGGCCGTCGAGGGCCTTGGCCTCGCACGGGGGTATCGCTCTTGGCGCGCCCTTCAAGGCGCGGTCCATCGAGTACAAGCGTGCGCCGCAGAGTACGCCAACGATCACCCGGATGGAGACTATCCGCTGACGCTCGCGGCGATGGGACCGGGCGGCCAGAATTGCCTGGACGCCCGCTCCGCCGCCGGACGAGACAAGCACGGCGTGAAGATCAGTTACGTCGCCACCTATGACGAGCTGTCGCGGGTTCCCACGTTTGTCGTCACTGCGCAGGCGAGGGCCTACGGAGAGCGCGAGACGGTGTCCGGCGACACGGCCGGACTCGCCATGCATGACGGCCGCGCGCGCGGCGGGAGCTTCGCGATGTTCTCGAAGATGCGCAACTGTCTCGCCCTGTACCGCGTGTCGTATCCGGAGCGTCCATTCCCCGGCTCGATCGTTAAGTTAGCCAAGGTCATGAAACGGCGTGGACGTCGTGACCAGCGGGTGCCAGCTCCGCTGTACGGTGGCTGCTACCTGGGCGACGATCCGACACCCGAGGAAGAGCGCGTCGACGAGCTCCAGAACACGAACGACGGGCACCGGTTCTCATATCGGGCGAACGGCCCCCACGACTACGTCCTCGAGGCGCGACCGATCACGTACGGCGAGACCGCCGTGCGGAGCTACCTGATGCGGTACGGCGGCGATGTCCACGTCACCGTGCTCGATCGTCCCGCCACCGATGACGATCCGGTGGTTCGCCCCTGCGAGTATGACTGGGGTGAGAACTGCTTCTTCTTCCCGGGGCCGCCGCCCGTCATTGCCTTCGTGCACGATACGGTCGTCAACCGCCAGCTTCCCTACACGCTCGCTGCTCGAGACCCGCGCGATAGCACCTCGCTCCCCGATCCATCGCTGCAATTCGAATTCGACTGTCACGCAGCCGGTAGTCTCTCCAACTCGAGAGTGACGGGCGTGAGCCCAGCACCCGAAACGTCATGCCGGCCGCTTGAGGATCGAGGGTATCGTCTGAAGCATGGGAAGATCGCCGTCCGCGTATGGGTGGTGGATCGCACGGGGGCGATTTCCGTTTTCCAGGACAGCGTGCGCGTCCTGGAAGAGCTCGCGCAGGCGGCGCGTTAGGCCGGTTACCTCTTCCCTGCCGTCGTGAGCCGTTCCCTGTCGTAGATCTTGGTGACGATCTTCCACGACCCATCATACTTCACGAGTGCCATGTAGTCCGTCAGTTTCTGGTTCGGATAGCCGAGCTCGATCCGCGCCACCGCAGTCGTACCGGTGATGTCGACGTCGGCGATGCGCTCCTCGCGCGGAGGTGGCGCGCCTTCCTCGGCACGCGCTTTCGCGACTCGCGCGATGAACTCGGGAATTGGCACCCCGATCAGCGAGTCGTTGCGAGCGAAATACATCGTCGCGCCCGGATGAAAGGCCTGCTTCATCTGCTCCGGATCCTGCGACAGGTACATCTTCAACGGCTTCTCGACGGCTTCGCGTTCGCTCGCCTCACGCGCGCCATGCACCGACACGAAGGCCGACAACGCCACGACCGCGCCAGCGATCGCGATCAACGGACGCTTCATTTCACTCTCCCGGACTGTTCAGGTCTGCAGCCGATATCCCGCCTTGCGAACCGTGAGGATGTGGCGCGGCAAGGCCGGGTCGAACTCGAGCTTGCGTCGCAACTCGGCCACGTGAGTGTCCACCGTCCGACTCACCACGGATGCGTTGTATCCCCATACCTCCTTCATGAGCTCGTGCCGAGTCGCCACCGCGCCACGCCGGCGCAGCAAGGCGAGAAGGAGATCGAACTCCATGGGCGTGAGCGACACCTGTTGCCCATCGCGGTGCACGGCACGCGCGCTGATGTCGATGTCGATCTCGCCGAAGCGCTCGCGCTGCGCGGGCGGAGTCTCGGCACGGTGCTTCGGGGAACGCCGCAGTAACGCCTCCACGCGCGCCAGGAGCTCGAGTACGCCGAACGGCTTGGTGACGTAGTCGTCGGCGCCCAGCCGGAAGCCGCGCACCTTGTCGGCTTCCTCCCCTCGAGCGGTGAGAATGAGGACGGGCATTCCCAGACCATCCTCGCGAAGGGCCCGCAAGACGCGATAGCCGTCGAACCCGGGAAGCATCAGGTCGAGAATGACGAGATCCGGATTTCCTTCCCGTGCGCGCTCGAGTCCACCGGGCCCGCTCTCGGCCACGTCGACTTCGTAGCCCTCGATCTCGAGGTTGTTGCGCAGCCCGAACGCGAGGTCCGGGTTGTCCTCGACGACGAGCACTCTGGCATCGCGAATCAATGTCTCCATGCGGCTTACACCTGAACGTTGTGACGAGAGGCGTCGCCCGGCACCACCGCACCGTTGCGATATCCGGGCTCATCCTCGGGCATGGCTACCGCCTCGGACTCGTAAGGCACCCGCTCCAGATCGATGACGAACCGGGCGCCCCGCTCTCCCTCCTCGGCGTACGCCCGGCCGGCGTGCATGCTCGCCAGCTCGCGCACGACCGACAGTCCGATGCCGCTCCCGCCGACCGCCGAGTTCGCATCCCTATCAATGCGGAAGAACGGCTCGAAGATCCGTTCGGATTCCGCCGGATCGATACCGGGGCCCTCGTCCTCCACCCAGATTCGCGCACGGTCCCCGCTCCCGCGGACCCCGATCGTCACCGTCTGGCCCGGTGGGCCGTATTTCACGGCGTTGTCGAGCAGGTTGAGCAGCATCTGGCGCAACGCGTTGCGGTCCACCCGCACGGCCACCGTCTCATCGAGCGCGAGCCTCACGTCCACCTTTCGCGCACGAGCAATCGGGCCGAACGATTCGGCGATTTCGCGGACCTGCGGGGCGAGGAGCGTCGGCACGGGGCACAGGCGTAGCGACTGCCGCTCGGCCCGTGAGAAATGCAGCACGTTCTCGACGAGGTGCGCGAGCCGACGCGCCTCCTGGTCGATGATCTCCATCGAGCGGACTCGCTCGGCGTCGCTGCGGACGCGACCGAGGAGGAGCGTTTCCGCGAACATGCGAATCTGCGCGAGCGGAGTGCGCAGCTCGTGCGACACGCTCGACACGAAGTCCGAGCGAAGCCGCGCTAACTCCGCCTCGCGACGCAGCTGCACCACGGCGACGACGATGAGGGCCGCCGTCATCGCGAGCACCCCCATCAGGAGAGGGAGGCGTGAGCGCGGCAGCCCGCCGATGACGAGACGCTCCGCGGCTTCAGGCCGCAGCGCGACGTGCGTCATCATCCCGCCGAAGAACGGCTTCCATTCGGCCACGCCGCTGATCGCATCATCGAAGTCCGCGGCGGAACCGTAGATCTCGTCGCCGCTCGCCGATACGACCGAGAGTCTCAGGAGTGAATCGTTGGGCAGGCCGCCGGTGAGCGCATACGGAAGGAGCGCCCACTTCTTCATCACGCGGGTGTATGCGGCTTCGCCGAATCGCTGCGGGTCCATGACGAACCCGTACGCGGCAACCGGGGCGCCGGCGTGATCGCGCTTCAACGTGTAGACAATGGTGCGTGCGTGCGGGCCGGTGCCGTGGAAGATCGTCGCGAACTCCCATCCACGCTCGTAGGAGGTCTTCGCGTGCGCGGTAACGGTATCCTTCAGCCACTCCGGGCCGATAGCTGGCGCGCTCGCGCCGGCGAAACGTGTGCTGCCGTTCCGGAAATCGAGGAGGAAGTAGTAGTCGGTGTCGAGAACGAGCGTACAGGAGCACGCCTCGAGCTTTTTGGCTTCAGCCGCGAGGATGTCAGGTGGGGGAAGTGTGGCGAAGCGGGCGATCGTGGTTTCGATCGCCTTGCACGGCCGGAACGCGTAGGCGAGCGCCTGCCACAGCTCTTCCTTGGCGTGCGCGTTGAATTCCCACGCCGCCGTGGACGCATAATCGCGCAGCGTACGCTCGGCCGTCGCGCGATGATCGCGCGTGGCATCATAGGCCTGGTGCGCGAGGACCGCGGCCAGGCCGAGCGTGAGGAAGAGGAGCGCGACGAGCAGACCGGAGCGCGAGCGTCGCGCGCTTGCGAAAACGCCCAGGGCCATGCCACACCTTAGGGCCGAATCGGCAGCGGTCGCAAGCGCAAATTTGTCAGGGTTTCATGGTCCCCGGCACCAGGGAGCCGTTGCCGAGGCATTTCTATTGGCATGCACCAATGTCTAACGAGATCGAGCGCGCCCGTGCGCTCGTGGAGAACGCACGCCACATCGTCATCCTCACCGGCGCGGGGGTGAGCGCCGAGTCGGGCATCCCAACCTTCCGTGGCGCGGGCGGGTTGTGGAAGGACTTTCGGGCGGAGGACCTCGCGACACCCGAGGCGTTCGCCCGCGATCCGCGAACGGTGTGGGAATGGTACGCCTGGCGACGGGAGCTGGTGGGCACGCGCCAGCCGAACGCGGCCCACGTGGCGATGGCGGAGCGCGCACTCCGGAAGCCTAACGTCACGATCGTCACGCAGAACGTGGACGGGCTCCATGCCCGCGCCGCTCGCGACGCAGCCCGAGGTCGCGACCCCGCTCCCGCGCTTCCGATCGAGGTGCACGGTTCGCTGCTTCGCGATCGATGTTCGGGGTGCCATGCGCGCAGCGAGCCCGTGCCGGTCAATACCGCATCGCGAGAGACGCTCCCACGCTGCGCGCGATGCGGTGCGTTACTCCGTCCCGATGTCGTCTGGTTCGGCGAGATGCTCGACGAGTCGGTTCTGGCGGCTGCCGATGCAGCCGCCCGGGACGCCGACGTATGTCTCGTCGTTGGAACGAGCGCGCTGGTGCATCCGGCCGCCTCGCTACCGCTTCACACGCGTGCGGCCGGCGGGATGGTGATCGAGGTCAATCCGGAAGACACCCCGCTCACCCGCGCGGCCGAGCTCTCGATTCGAGGAAAGGCGGCGGAGGTGGTCCCTCAGCTGATCCTCTGATCTGCCGGGAACTGCAGCCGCAGATGACGCAGAGGAACGCAGAAACGTCAACGGCAACTTCAACAGCGCCATCACGGATTCCACGGATTTTGAAGGGCGAAAACTCTCACGGATACGACAACGGCAAAGTGCCTTTGGAACTGTAGAACCAACGGCCACCTGCGGGGCCGCCGTGACGTTTACCCGATGGGTTCTCACAAAAGCATTTCGCAGTTGCCGTTGATCCTGGCCGTTTCGCCGTTCAGGAATCCGTGAAATCCGTGATGCGCTGTTGCCGTTGCCGTTGCCGTTTCTGCGTTCTTCTGCGGCATCTGCGGCTCCGGCCGTTTGCGAATGAGCTCACTGCCTCCCGGCCACCGCGGGCCTCTCACCGCCATTCGCGGCGAGCCGCGACCGCAGGATGCTCTCTCGCTCGGACCCGCTGACGTCGGCGGGGATGTCCCACGAGCCGCGGCGCGCCGTCGGAACTCGCACCGCCACGACCTGACCGTTGCCGCCCAGCTCGACGATCGCGGTCACATCGTCGTTAGGACCCTGGTTCGCCGTGATGAAGAGAACCCACGTCCCCTCGGGGGCCCACTGGCGCTTCAGCGAATAGACACCGGTGCGCGACGTGCCGGTGAATTCGAGCGAGACCGTGCGACGTTTCCCCGACACGATCCCCTCGGCTTTCCCAGTGAGCGGCGCGGTGATCGGCGTTCCATGATGGAAGGTGTGCACGAGCAGGAAGGCATCGCGCGTGCTGGCATCGTAGGGGCTTGGCGGATACTCGATCGAGATCCACGGCGGCCCGAGCAGCGCTGCCTCGGCGAACGACATCGATAGCGGCCCGAAAGGCTCGGGCGTGGCGGCACCGATCGTGAGCGGCAGCATAACGAGCAGTGCCAGGCTGTGAGCGCGATTCATCATGAAAGGACTCCTGTAAAGGGGTTCCTTCATGTGATGCCTCTCGAGCCGCAGTTGCTTGAATCAAGAAACGCAACAAACGAGGAACGAGGACGAAGGACCGAGGAATTCAACATCCTTCGTGCTGGCTTCTCACTCGGGGCGGCTCACCACCTTCAGCGGACGCCCCCAACCCAGCGTCACCGGACCCTTGAACGAGCGTACGGTGACACGCGCATCCTCACCGAGTGCGAGCGCGAGTATGCGGCCGTCGCCGCGCGTCACGGCGCGTTGCGGCGTAAGGTTGTTGTCGATCGGCGCGGCAATCGTCGTGGCTTCGACGCTCGGCGCGCTGCCTTTCGGCAGACTCACGCGGATGGTTCCCGCGTGTGTACCGATGTCGAGCACGGCACCACGCGCGATCGCCGCTTCGCAGACGATGTTCCCCGTGACCGTCTCCAGTCGCGCGGCGCGGATGGGGCCGCCACCAACCGTGACCGCCCCGCTCACGGATGCCGCCACGAGATCCTCCGCCCCACCGCGGATGACGATGTCTCCGCCAGCCGTGCGAGTGCGGAGCCACACGAGCGCACCGTCCACTTCGACATCGCCATCCATGGTCTCCACCGTCAGCTCGCGCGGCCTGCCGGTGACGCGGATATCGCCGCTCGTCGATCCGAGGTCGAGCGCACCAGTGACGCCCTCGACGACGATCGATCCCGGCATGGTCTTCACGCGCACGCGACTCCCGGCGGGTACCCACACCTCGAGCGAAGACGGCTCGACGGCACTGATGTCGTCGTTCGGAATATCGATGCCGAGCTTGACGCCCGACGGGGATCCTCCCATGTAGAACCCCTTGCTGCCGCGACCCACCTGCCCAGTCGCCGCAATGCTGTCGCGGTTCCAGCCGTAAACGCGCACGGTTCCGACGAGCAGCGTGATGCGGACGGCGCCGTCGGGATCGAGCGGAAGTCGACGGGCGACCTTTTGCTGTGCCGTGAGGGAGCTCGTCAGGCACGTCGCGAGGAAGAGGGCGCAGAGAACACGTCGCATTGGGGAGATCCTCAGCTCTGCGTCGCGAGCCGCGCCGCGCGCCGCAACAGCTCGATCTTCTGGCCATGGCCGGCGACGAGAAGTCGCTCCAGCGTCTCGCTCCCAGGGTCGCGAGCGAGCGCTTCACGAGCCTCGACGATTGCCGCGTCGATCGTCCGAAGACTCCGCTCGACCGCGGCAATGGTCTCCGGCGCGAGCGCGTGCTTCCGGGCCGCGAGCTCGCGCTCGAGCTGCTGGGCGGTTGCCGCGTACTCATCCTCGATCGCGGCGACTCGCGCCGTCGCCGGCACGCCCTTGACGACAGGAGGCGGTGCCTGGGTGGTAACGGGGGGCTCAGGCCGCAGCAGCAGCGCCGTGACGCCTGACGAGACCATCACGAGCGCGAGGGCCGCCGCGAGGAGTGCGCTCCGCCGCGTCCACCACGGCATGGTGCCTGCGCCACGCCACTCGCGCGCCCCAATGCGCGCGCGGATGCGCTGCCATTCGTCCGGCGGGACGTCCACCGACCGCGGTAGGGTGGTCGCCTGGGTCACGACGCTGCGCATCAGCGCCAGTCGTGAGGCGCATGCGCCGCATGTCGCCAGGTGAGCATCGGCGCGGGTGCGCTCCGACGCATCGAGCCCATCGTCGAGGAAGTCGCTCAGCAGCTGGTCGTCGAGGTGCTGGGTCATCGGGCGAGCATCTCCATCAGCAGTCGGCGCGCGCGACAGAGCTGTGCGCGCAAGGTTCCTTCGGCGAGGCCCGTCATCGCGGCGATCTCGGGATGACGGTAGCCCTCGACATCGTGCAGCACGAACACCATCCGCGCCCCGCGAGGAAGGCGCGCAATCGCGCGCTCCAGATCCATGGCGTCGCCCGGCTCGTTCTGGGCCGCCGGTGCATCGGGCTCGTCCTCGTCGCCGGCCAGCCCCACACGCGCCAGGCGGCGTCGCTCCGCGCGAAACGACTCGAGCACGACGTTCACGGTGAGCCGGTGAAGCCACGTCCCGAAGGCCGCGTCTCCACGCCACGTGGACAAGCGCTCCCACGTACGTACCCACGCGTCCTGCGCCGCCTCCTCCGCCCGCTGTGCGTCGCCGCACAGGCGCAGGCAGAGCCCGCGGACGCGGGGCGCGTGGGTGCGATAGAGGCGTTCGAACGCCTCGACGTCGCCATCCCGCGCGCGCCGCGCCCACTCCGCGGACTCGTCCGCCACGCCCGGCGACAGCCCACGCACGATCGATCCGGTCAGCGACACGACATGTTCTCGTTGGTTGGATGCCGGAGGGCGTGGGTTTGCTTGAACTACCCCTAAGGTGGTCGAGGTGGTCAAGGTAGTCGAGGTGATCGAGGTGAACCCGACGCTTCGGATGTCAGTCGCCAGCCCCACGGTGAAAGCACCTCGACCGCCTCGACTACCTCGACTACCTCGACTACCTCGACCTCCGTACCTCGACACCCTCGACACCCTCGACACCCTCGACACCCTCGACACCTTTGCCCGTGCCCGGAACGCGCCTTGCCGCCTCCGCGTTCACCCTTACGATGACTCCCTCGCCCACCGTGCCGCCCCGCCCCAGCCGCCTCCGCATCGCGCTGGCGTTCGCGGCGATCTACCTCGTGTGGGGATCGACCTATCTCGCGATCCGCTACGCGATCGACTCGATTCCGCCGTTTCTCATGGCGGGAGCGCGCTTCCTCGTCGCCGGCGGGGCACTGTACGTCTGGGCGCGCCTAACGGGCGCCGAGCGTCCGTCGAAGGCCGTGTGGGGTGCGATGGTATTGACCGGGGTGATGATGCTCGCCGCCGGGAACGGATCCGTGACGTGGTCGGAGCAGCGCATCCCATCGGGGCTGGCCGCTCTGTTCGTCGCCAGCGTCGCGCTCTGGATGGTGCTCCTCGAGTTTCTGCGCAAGAACGGCACACGGCCGACCCGCCTGTCGATCGTCGGGCTCCTCCTCGGCTTCGGCGGCGTCGCTCTGCTCGTGGGCCCGGCGGCGTTGAGCAACGCGCGCGATGTCGATGTCTTCGCCTCGCTGGTCCTCATTGGCGCCTCGCTCTCCTGGGCTGCCGGCTCGATATACTCACGCGTCCTCCCGCGCCCGAGCTCGGCGTCGTTAGGGAGCGCGATGCAGATGCTCGCCGGCGGCGTCGCGCTGTCGATCGTCGGCGTTTCCTCCGGCGAGCTGGGAGAGCTCGATCTCGGCGGCATCACGACGCGCTCGGCCCTGTCGCTCGCCTATCTGATCGTCTTTGGATCGCTGGTCGGCTTCACCGCGTACGCGTGGCTCCTGCGCGTTTGCACACCGGCCGCCGTCGCGACGTACGCCTACGTCAACCCGATGGTGGCCATGTTGCTCGGCTGGCTGGTCGCCGGCGAGCAGTTCACGCCGCGGATGATCGTGGCGGCCGCGATCATTCTCTCGGGGGTCGCGCTCATCAATCGCGCCTCGAGCGGCCGACCTTCGCGGGAGCCCATCCCGCGGCTTCCGACAGTCGTCGACCGAGCGGCTACCGAGCAGGAGCGACCCCGCAAGGCCGCCGCAGGCTAGGACGATGGTCCCAATGATGCACTTGTCTCCTTCAGCCTTTTGCTGGAGGGGAGATGCAGTCATTCCGGTTCGCCGCCGCGGTCATGGCGCTCGTGGTGTCCGCGAGTGCAACCGCGCAAAACGGCGGCGACGGAATCGCATCGTTTCGGGCCCATCGGTATGCCGATGCACGTCGTGAGCTGGATGTCGCCGTGCGAGCGCACCCTGACCACGCAGGCGCGCATCACTACCTCGGCCGCATCGCCATGCACGAGACGCGCTTTCGCGACGCCATCACTCATTTGGAGAGAGCGGCCGAGCTGGAACCATCGGTGGCCGAGCATCAGATATGGCTCGGGCGTGCCTACGGGCAGCTCGCGGTGCGGTCGGGAGTCGCACGGAAATTCGGTCTCGCGAAACGAGCGCGGCGTGCGCTCGAGCGCGCGGTGGAGCTGGATCCGGCGAGTCTCGACGCGCGCTCGGCACTCGTGCAGTTCTACCTTCTCGCGCCGGGGATCACCGGCGGAAGTGTCTCCAAGGCGCGCGCGCAGGCCGCCGAGCTGACAAAGCAAAGCGCCTTTCGAGGCGCCCTGGCTCGCGCGTGGCTCGCCGAGGACAAGAAGGATTACGACGACGCCGCCCGAGAGTATCGCGACGCGATTACCCGGTCCCCCGACAGCCTGATCGCGTATTGGGGACTCGCGCAGCTCTGGCAGCGCGGGAAGCGTTTCGACAGCGCGTTCGCGTTGATGACGGATCTCATCGCGCGCCGCCCCGAGGCGATGCCCGCCTATTACTACTACGGCCGCACCTCGGGCCTCTCGGGCCAGCACCTTCCTGAGGGCGTTCGCGCACTGGAGCGATACATCGCCTACGATCCGCATGAGGGCGATCCGCCCCGTTCATCAGCGCATTACCGCCTCGGCCTCGTGTACGAGCGGATGGGCGATCGCGAGAAGGCGAGGCGAGAGTTCGAGGCAAGCCTGAGGTTGGAGCCCACGAGGGGCGAGGTGAGGAGCGCGCTGAAGAGAGTTCGATAGAACCGGGTCAGGGGCCAAGCGCCAAGGGCCAGGGGGATGGAAAGGCGCGGCGCCGCTTCGCGGCGCCGCGCTCATCAGATGAGCAAGCGGCGGCGCACTGCGCCGCCGCTTGCATTACCGCCCCCTTGGCCCCTGGCCCTTGGCCCGTCCCTTCACGCCGCTGCCTCTGCTCTCACTCCTCTCACCTTCGCTGCCCGGGCACGGCTGTACGCGAAATAGATCACCAGCCCGATCACCAGCCAGATGATCAGGCGCTCCCAGGTCGACAGCGGCAGCCCCACCATCAGATAGAGGCATGCGAGGACACCGGCGAGCGGTACCCAGGGAGAGCCGGGAGTTCGGAATGGTCGCGGGAGCTCGGGGGAGGTGCGCCGCAGGACCATCACTGCCGCGCACACGATCGCGAAGGCGAGGAGCGTTCCCATCGCCACCAGCTGACTGAGCACGTTGATCGGCACGAGCCCGGCGGCAACCGACACCACCGCACCTGTCAGGATGGTCGTGGTAGCCGGCGTCCGGAACCTGGGGTGAACGCGCGAGAACAGCGGTGGCAGCAGGCCGTCGCGGCTCATCGCCATGAAGATGCGGGGTTGCGCCATCAACAGCACGAGGATGACGCTCGAGAGTCCCGCGATTGCGCCGAGCTTGATGAGCGGCCGCAGCCATCCCAGCCCCGTCTCATCGATCGCGAGCGCAACCGGTGCGGCGACGTTCAAGCGCGAGTAGGGCACGATCCCGGTCAGCACGAGCGCCGTCGCGATGAAGAGCAGCGTACACACCGCGAGCGATGCGAGGATGCCGATCGGCAGATCACGCTGCGGATTCCTCGCTTCCTGGGCCGCGGTGGAGACGGCGTCGAATCCGATGTACGCGAAGAAGATGATCCCCGCCCCGCGGAGAATCCCGCTCCAGCCGTATTCCCCGAACGTCCCGGTGTTTTCTGGAATGAAGGGCTGCCAGTTCTCGGGGCGTACGTACGCGGCTCCGAATCCAATGAAGAGCAGCAGCACGAGCACCTTCACGATGACGATCGCCGCGTTGGCGCCGGCCGATTCACGAATGCCGACGACGAGCAGCGCGGTGACGGCGACGACGACCAGAACCGCGGGCACGTTGAGCAGCGCCGTCACAGTACTTCCATCGGCGAGCGCGACGCTCGTCCCGGTGGCCGCGGTGAGCTGCGGAGGAAGCGTGAGGCCAACGTCGGCTAGCAGAGAGACCACCAGCCCTGACCATCCCACGGCCACGGTCGATGCGCTCAACGAGTACTCGAGGATGAGATCCCATCCGATGATCCACGCGAAGATCTCGCCGAGCGTCGCGTAGGCATAGGTGTACGCGCTGCCGGCGACCGGAATCATGCTGGCGAACTCCGCGTAGCAGAGTCCGGCGAAGGCGCAGGCGATGCCGGCGAGGATCATCGAGATGACGAGCGCCGGCCCGGCGTGCTGTGCGGCGACGACGCCGGTGAGGACGAAGATGCCGCTGCCGATGATGGCGCCAATGCCGAGCATCGTCAGGTGGACCGGACCGAGTACCCGGCGCAGCGGCGCCGCCTCGGCGTCGGCGATCAGGACGTCGAGCGATTTCTTGGTGAGGAGGCTCATGGGGGGACCGATGTGTGCGTTCTAAAGTGTATGCCGATTTGTATGCAAAAGGTCCGCCCAAAATAGGCATCCGTGGAAAGTGCGCAAGAGTCCGCCGCGGGCTTGTGGCCGCGCACCGCTCCCGACATCTATTCGTCGTGAGCCCGTCCGCACGCCGCCGCGCCGCCACCCGTCGCACGCCAGCACCCGACAACTCGCGGCGCACGCGCCCCACCGAGGTCTACGCCGAGCTGCGCGCCCTCATCGTCCAGGGGAAGCTCGCCCCCGGCAGCCGCATCATCGAAACCGACATCGCCGAGCGCCTCGGCGTCTCGAGAACCCCGGTTCGCGAAGCGCTGCAGCGACTACAGCAGGAAGGCTACGTCGTCGGAGCGCCCCTCGCGCATCAGTCGCGCCTCACGGTCGCGCCCCTCACCAAGACCGACGTGCGTGAGCTCCTCAACATCGTCGGCACGCTCGAAGGGCTCGCCGCGTTCGGCGCGGCGGAGCGCCCGCCGGCGGAGCGCGCCACGCTCGCGCGATCGCTTCGCGCGCTGAACCTCGACTTCCGACGTGCCGCCGAGGCGCATCCCACCGACCACACCCGCGTGTACGATTTCGATGACGCGTTTCATCAACGCCTCGTCGAGGAGGGCGCCGGTGCCCGTCTTCGAGCGCTGCACGAAGCGGTGAAGCCGCAGGCCGAGCGCTACATCCGGATGTACATCAGTCTCCTCGTCGGAGACATTCGTCCGTCGGTCGATGAGCACGAAGTGATCGTGCGCACCATCCGCCAGGGTGATCCGGAGGCGGCGCAACACGCCGTGCAGACCAACTGGCGCCACGCCGCCGAGCGGCTCGGGCGGGTGATCGAGGTCGCCGGTGAGCGGGGGAGCTGGTAAGGCGTTCGCGGGCGCTACGCTTCCAGCTCTGCGCGAAGCTTGAGGTACGACTCGTACCGCTCGCGTGACACCTGTCCGCTCGCGATCCCCGCGAGAACCGCGCATCCGGGCTCCACGCGATGCGTGCAATCCCCAAAACGACATTGGTCGAACAGCGGACGCATTTCCGGAAAGCATCGGCCGAGCTCGCCCACCTCGAGTCCCCACACGCCGACCTCACGCAATCCCGGCGTGTCGACCACGTAGCCTCCGTCCGGCAGCGGATGCAGATCCGCGCCCACGGTCGTGTGCCGTCCCTTCATGACCGAGCGGCTGATCTCACCGACGCGCAGGTTGAGTCCGGGGAACATCGCGTTGAGGAGCGACGACTTCCCCACTCCCGATGGGCCCGTCAGCGCTGAGACGCGATCGATCAGCGCATCCCGCAGCTCCGCGAGACCATCGCCCCGCTTCACGCTCGTGTAGTGCACTGGATAGCCAATGCGCTCGTAGAGGGCGAAGCGCCCGCGCGCGTCGCTCGCCAGCTCGACCTTGTTCACGACGATGCGCGACAGGAGATCGTTCGCCTCGGCGATCACGAGAAACCGATCGAGCATGCGCACGTGGGGCTCGGGCTCGGCGACGGCGAAGACCACGACCACCTGGTCGATGTTCGCGACGACGACGCGCTCACGCGGACCTCCGCCCGGTTCCCGGCGCGCCAGCTTCGATCGCCGCGGCAGCATCTCGACGATCGTCCATGCGTCGTCGCGCTCCACCCGCTCGACGACCACGTCATCGCCGACCGCGAGCTTCTCGGTCTCCGCCTGCTTGAGACGGCCGCGCAACGACGCCGGAACGGTCTCTCCCGTTTCGGTGCGCACTTGCCAGACGCCGCCGGTGCCGCGAAGAACGATACCTTGCATGCGGCTCGCCGCCGTCACGGGCCCTCGTTCTCCTCGCGCATGACGTCCCACCAGGCGCGCTCCTCGCCTCGCGGACGCGACGCGCGGATCAGATCGTCGAGCACCCGTTTCGCGTCCTCGAGGGAGAGCGCACCAATCGCCGCGCGTGCTTCCGCTTCCGTGCGCCCCCGCGCGAGAAAGTCGCTCTCGAGATGGCCCACGACGCGCGGCTCCCCGGGGCTCCACCGCAGGAAAATGAGATATGCGCCGACCGGTGCCGCCACGTCCGCCGTCTCATCGACGCCGATGTCGGCCGAATACGACGCGCCGTCCGCCCCCTCGAACGCCGCGGGGCGCGCATGCACCGCCATGTATCCGCCGAGCGTGCGCTCGTCGCCTTTCGAGTGATCGGGAGGGAGGAACCGGCCCACGTCACGCCACGCGGCCTATCGCGCGCATGACCGCTATGCGCTCGCCATTCCGGCCTTTCATCGTTTCACCATCTCTCTCATCACGTTGGCGGTAATGAAGGCGATGTTCGCCGGTCGCTCGGCGAGGCGGCGCATCAGATACGGGTACCACTGCGTGCCGAACGGGACGTACACCCGCATACGCCATCCCTCGCGCACGAGTCGTTCCTGAAGATCACGCCGAATGCCGTAAAGCATCTGGAACTCGAATCGGTCGGCGCCAATGCCGTTCGCGCGCGCGTACCGCTTCGCCTCGTTGATGAGACGCTCATCGTGTGTGGCCAGTGCCGGATAGTTGCCCTCCGACAGCAGCTTGTGCATGCAGCGCACGTAGTTGGCGTCCACATCGGCCTTTTCGGGGTACGCGACGGTCGCCGGCTCCTTGTAGGCACCCTTGCACAGGCGAACGCGGGCCTTGATGGCGATTGCACGCTCGACATCGGCGAGTGTGCGGTAGAGATAGCTCTGCAGGACGATGCCGACGTGATCGCCGTACGACGGATGCAGCCGGTCCTCGAACAGACGCAGCGTCCGCTCGGTGTAATTGCTCGCCTCCATGTCGATGCGGACGAAGGTGCGCAGGTCGCGCGCTCGTCCGACGATGTCGTGCATGAGCGCGACACACAGCTCCTCGGAGAGGTCGAGGCCCATCTGCGTCAACTTGAGCGAGACGTTCGACTGGAGCCGCCGCTCGTTGATGCGATCGAGCATCGTGAGGACCTCGCGCGCCGCGGCGTGCGCTTCGCGCTCCGTGCGCACACTCTCCCCGAGAAGGTCGAGCGAGGCGGTGATCCCCTTCTTGTTGAGCGGCTCGACGGCGCGAAGAGCGTCCTCGAGTGTCTCTCCGGCGACGAAGCGCTGAGCGAAGCGCTTGGCGAAACGGTTATCGCGAACGAAACGGAAGATTTTCTGCTGGTTCGACAGGTACAGGAACGCCTGACGGAGCATGACACCTCGGGAAGTCGGCGACGGACCGCGCAATATAGCGTCGCCCTGCGAGGGGTCCAGAATGCGAAGGGTGTCAAGGATGTCGAGGGTGTGAAGGGTGTCGAGGAATCACCTCGACACCCTTGACACCCTCGAGATTACCTAGGCTCCAATGACCAGCAGGCCGGCCGCGCCGTTGTACTCATCCGCGAGTGGCGTCGTGCCGGGCGGCGCCGTCCACGCTCCGCCGTCAACGCGTACGTTGATTCGGTAGCTCCCCGCCGGCAGGTGGATGCGCGCAGCGAAGCGATCGTCCGCTTCGCGTCGCATCACGAGCGGGCGCCAGTCGGTGAAGTCACCCATCACCTCGACGCGGCGCGCGCGTGGAGCGTGCACGACGAGCAGAACCGTCCCATCCTGCTCGCGCCACGTCTCCATGTCGCGCGCGACCGCGCGCGTGCGCGCGCCCAGCTCGAGCGCTCTCCCCGCGCGCGTCGTGACGCGGAGCGAGATCGTCGCGTACTTTCCGCCGGGAAGTCCCTGGGCAATGTCGTAGGCGGTCGCACCCGTCGCTCCGACGAGCGCCAACCGGTCTGTCAACATGATGCTCCCGCCAAGCAGCCAGGTGTTCGTGCTCGCGCCGTCGCGAGTCGTGCGCTGACCGGCCGCCGCATCGAGGGCGATGCGCGCATTCGACCAGGCGACATGCGCGTCGGCATCGAGATAGTGCACCTTCTGCTTCAGCACGACCGTGTTCCGCGACGTCGCGACGGTGGCTTCGAGCGTCGATGCCGAGACGCCAGCGGCGCTCTCGCTGGTGTTGACGATGTGCTGTGCGGCCGTCAGTCGAATGGTGGCGCCGGCCAGCTGCGCCCAGGCGCCGATGTCGGCGCGGTACAGCGCTCCACCCGTCGGAGAGCGCCACGCGTGACCTCCACCCGCCCCAAGCCAAAGCCCGGCGCTCCCGCCAATGAGATGGCCTCGTCCCTGCGCGAGCAGCTGCGTCGTTCGAAATGCGCTCCGGTGCGAGTTCGTTTCGAGCTGCGCCGACATCTCGCTCCGGAACGGCCCGTGCGCGGTGCTGAAGCGTGATCCGGCAGCGATTGCCTGCGCGCTCCACACGCCACCCTCGAAGCGCGTGAGCGAGCCGGCACCCGAAACCGTCGTCCGCTCCCCCTCGAACACCACTGCCGGATTGAGACTCACGACCGTCGAGCGGGGCGCGTCGTCGTACGTCACCTGCCCGGTCCCCGCGCCTAACGTGCCGACCACTTGCGCACGCGCGGCCCCGGTGACGAGCACCGTGATCGCGAGCGAAAGCGCCAGTAGGCGACGGGACATTGTCGAAAGTCTAAGGTTTCCGCGGACCGCTCTCCAGTCCACCTGTTGCTGGCCCCGCCGTCGTTGCCGCGGCAGGAACCCGGGCTCCGGGAGGTAACCCTCGTGTTCGCGCCGATGGGGCGATCGCGGGAGGTACGCCCTTCGCGATGTCTCGCTCGACCTCGTCTCGCAAGGCAGCAAACTGTGCATCCGTCGAGGGTGTCTTCGCAAGCGCCAGCACGGCCGTCGAGGCCGTGTCCGGCGGTACACCACGCGCGATCAGATCGGCGAGCACCGCCAGCGGAATCGTCAACGGCACGTTAGGCCGCTGCGCGCGAAGCGCCGTGATCACCTGCGCGCTCGCTCCCGCGTGGAGCGCATCGGCCGCGGCGATGATCTCGGGGTCCATCGCGCCACCGCCGAGCGCTGCGCGCGCGGCCACGAGCTCGTTGAAACGCGACCGCACGACGGTGATGATTCGCTCATTCGGTGCACGTTTCGCCGCTCCCTCCAGCGCCTTGTCCACGACAGGCTCGGTGGGAATGCCAAGGGTGCGCGCCGAATCCAGGAGTGCACCAACCCGGGCCTGTACCTTCGAATCGAGGCGCGCTAGTCGCGTGTCCTGAGCCTCGCTGCGTCCCACCAGGACCGCGAGCATCAGGAAGGCCGGTCCCAGTCGCTTCATGTCGTCGCGTCTCCCACCGTAATCACGGAATTCGGTCGCCCAAAGTCATCTTCGATCGTTCTCGGCGCCAGCGGATCGGCGACCCACTCCGTCCCGTCTACCACGAAGGTATAGTGGTACCGGCCGGGCGCCAGCGGAATAGTGATCGTCCACACCCCTGGCTGGTTCTTTCGCCGCATCGGCGAGCCGCCCTCTTCCCAATCGTTGAAGTCGCCCACGATGGCGACACTCGACGCCGAAGGGGCAACGAAGACGAACTCCATCATCTGCGTGGCGCTCGCCTGAATCACCGTGCCGGGGGGTGCCTGCTCAATGCCGTTGACCGCTGGCCCTTCGTTGCGGGCCGCCAGCGCGATGACGCCAGCCAGCCCGGCCGCGAGCGCCAGCGCGCCGATCGGCGTAACCCGCACCGTGCGCGGCCGCGTCATCCATGACCAGATACCGCGCACGGGAACCGCCCGCGGCTCCTCGCGGACCAGCCCCATCACGCGCGCGTCGAAATCCGGCGCGAACGCCACGACGTCACGGCGCAACGCCGTCACGACACGCTCTATCACTTCATCACTCTCGTGCACTGTATACCTCCTTCAACTGATCCCTCAGGCGGTCGCAGGCGCGCTTCACGCGCATCTTGAGCGCCGACACACCGACCCCCGTCGCCGCCGAGATTTCCTCGTAGCTCAGATCCTCGACGTGCTTGAGCAGAAAGGCCTCTCGCTGGTCGGTCGGAAGCCGGTCGAGCGCGCGACCAATTTCCTCCCGCCACGCCACGCTCTCTTCGGGGTGGTCCTCGGCCGCGTCGCGAAGCGCGATCTCGTCGTGCACGATCGTGCGTTCGCGACGCCCGCGCCGCGCTCCAGCCGTCCTGCAACGATTGACGAGAATGCGGAAGAGCCATGACCCGAAGCGTTCCGGATCCTCACATCGCGCCAGCGACCGATACGCCCTGACGAACGCGTCCTGCAGCGCCTCCTCCGCATCCTCGACGCTGCCGAGCATATGCGTGGCGAACCGCGCATAACGGCCGCGGTAGCGCACGACGAGCTGGGCATATGCCTCGACGTCGCCGTCCAGCACACGCCGAACCAACACGGAGTCGGGGGTGGCGGCGGCAGGGCGGTCCGTCACAGGGGAGAGACTCTGGTCGACAGGGGGAACGTCACTTTCCGAGAGGCGGGCCAAGGGCCAGGCGCCAAGGGGAGGGTCAGGGGTCCACGGAGCATCGGTCTACCCTTCACCCTCCCCTTGGCCCCTGGCCCTTGGCCCCTGGCCCGCTCCACCTACACGGGCCTCCCCTCTAACGGATAGAACCGCCTCCGCCGTTCCGCCATTTCCAGAAGGAGTGCCGCGGGCACGAATCGAGGGGCGAAACGCGAGTTCAGCGCCTCGAGCCGGCGGATGACCATCTCCGGGCTTTCGACGTCCACGTACCGGAAGAGACCGCCCCGGAAGGGCGGGAAGCCGAGCCCGAAGACGGCGCCGACGTCGCCATCGCGCGGCGAGCGCAACACCCCCTCCTCCAGACAGCGGACCGCCTCGTTCACCATCGCGAGCACCGTCCGATCCTGGATTTCTTCCGGATGCACGTCGGCGCGCGCGGTCCCCGTGGGAAGGAATTCGTAAATCGACTGGTCCACGCCGCCCTTCTTTCCATCCTTGCCGTACAGGAAGAACCCCTTTCCGCCCTTCCGTCCCGTCCGCCCCGCGGTAATCACGCGCTGCATCGACTCCGACGACGCGAAGCGCTCGCCAAAGGCATCCGCGAGCACGCCCGCGATCTTGCCGCCGACATCGATCCCGACCTCGTCGAGCAACGTGATGGGCCCCACCGGGAACCCGAACTCCAGCAGAGCGCGATCGACCGCCTCGATCGATGCTCCTTCATCGAGCAGACGCCCCGCTTCGTTCATGTACGCCGCGAGGATACGCGTCGTGTAGAATCCCGGCGCATCGTTGACGACGATCACATGCTTCCCGAGCCGTTTGCCGAGCGCGACCGCCGTGACCGTCACTTCGGGCGACGTGATCGGCGTGACGATGATCTCGAGGAGCGGCATCTTGTGCACCGGCGAAAAGAAGTGCATGCCGAGCACGCGCTCCGGCCGCTTTGACGCCTCCGCGATTCGCGAGATGGGAATCGAGCTCGTGTTCGATGCGTAGACGGCGCGCGCCGGCATCTCCGCCTCAGCCTCCTTCAACACGCGGTGCTTCAGCGCGAGGTCTTCGAACACCGCCTCGATGGTGAGGTCGACGCCGCGGAATCCGCTGTAGTCGACGGTCCCGCCGACGAGCGCCATCTGATCGTCGAACTGCGTGCGCGTGATCTGTCGCTTGCGGAGGCGATCCGAGAGAACCTCGTGCACCGACTTCAGCCCCTTCGCGACGCGGTCGTGGTCCACGTCCTTGAAGCGCACCGCGATCCCCTGCATGGCGGACACGGCGGCAATGCCGGCGCCCATGAAGCCCGTCCCGAGCACGCCCATCCGGCGCACTTCTCTCGGGGAGGGAGCGGGCCCGGTGACGCCGGTGTCCTTCTTCAGCGACGAGGTCGCGAAGAAGAGAAAGATCAGCTCGCGCGATTCGGCGGTGACCGCCATTTGCCCGAAGAGGCGCGCTTCTTCCGACAACCCGCCTTCGCGGCCTAACGAATACCCGGCCGCGACCGCTTCGATGGCTGCCGGCGGAGCGGGATAATTTCCCTGCGTCTGCTTCCGCACCTTCTCGCGCGCCTGCCTGAACACGATCGCGCGTCCAGCCGGATTCTTCTCGAGCGCGAGATCGGCCATCGTCAGCTCCCGTCGGCCGACCGAGCGCTTTTTTTCGCCGCGGCCAATCTCACGCGCGCGCTTCACCGCCGTTTCCCGCAGGATCGACGGATGAACGAGCTCGTCGAGCAGCCCCATCTGGAGCGCCTTCTTCGCGCGAACGTTCCGACCCGTCAGGATCATGTCGAGCGCGTTGCGCAGCCCCACCAGAGCCGGAAGTCGCTGTGTTCCGCCAGCGCCGGGAATGAGGCCCAGCATGACCTCGGGAAGCGCGAGCACCGTCTTGGGGTAGTCGGTCCCGATGCGCCACGCGCACGCCATCGCCGTCTCGAGTCCGCCCCCGAGGCACGCGCCGTGAATGGCGGCGACGACCGGGGTACGCAGCTGCTCGATCCGGTCGAGTAGCGACTGGCCATCGAGGGAGAGCCGCTCGGCGTCCTCCGCCGTTTTCACCTCGAGAAACTCCTCGATGTCCGCGCCGGCGATGAACGTGTCGGCTTTGCCGCTGATCAGGACCGCCGCCTGAATCGATGGATCGCCGTCGAGCCGCCGCATGAGGTCGATGAAATCGTCCTTGACGGCCCGGTTCAGCTTGTTCACCGGCTCGTTCGGGAGATCCATGGTGATGATGGCGACGCCATCCTCCACCTCGATCGACATCGCGCCCGACTTGCCCGCGACGTCCACGCCCCGCGCAGGAGTGGTGACGGTCATCCCGCGTTCTCCACGACCATGGCGAATCCCATTCCTCCCGCGGCGCACACGGTCATGAGCCCGAACTGACCGCCGCGCCGGCGAAGCTCGTTGATCAGCGTCATCGTGATGCGCGCGCCTGTCGCGCCGAATGGATGGCCAATGGCGATCGATCCGCCCATGACGTTGAGACGCGCGCGATCCACTTCGCCGACCGGGTGCAGATATCCGGCGCGCTGCGCCCACTCGCGCGACTCGAATCCCTGGAGGTTCGACAATACCTGCGCCGCGAACGCCTCGTGCATCTCGACCAGATCGATCTCCTTCAGCGTCAGTCCGGCGCGGTCCAGCGCGACCGGCGTCGCCAGCACGGGGCCCATCAGTAGCTGCTCTCCGGGATCGAGCGCGGCGTACGCGTACGACTTGATGTAGGCGAGCGGCGCATATCCCGAAGCTCGCGCCGCCTCCTCACTCATCAGCAGCACGGCGGCCGCGCCATCGGTGAGCGGAGAGGAATTCCCGGCCGTCACCGTCCCGTAGCGCCGATCGAACACCGGCTTGAGCGCCTGCATCTGCTCGTGCGTCGTGTCGGTGCGAACCCCGTTGTCCGTCGTCGCCACCATGTCGAACTTCGGCGGCACGTAAACCGCCATGATCTCGGCGGTGAGGCGTCCGTCCTGTGTCCCGGCCGCGGCGAGCCGGTGCGAACGCAGCGCAAACTGATCCTGCTCCTCTCGCGCAATGTGATTGATCTTCGCCATCTTCTCCGCCGACTGCCCCATCGTCTCGCCCGTCGAGGGCTCGGCGATGGCCGGTGTGACGGGCACGAGGTCGCGGGGGCGGATGCGCGCCAACGCAGCAAGACGCTTCGGAGCCGACTTGGCTCGCGAAGCGCCAACCACGGCGTCGGCGAAGCCGCGCGAATGGAGGATCGGAACGTTGGAGAGCGATTCGGCGCCACCGGCGAGAGCGACATCGGCGTGACCAAGGAGAATCTGATCGGCCGCGTCGGTGATCGCCTGGTTCGCCGAGGCGCACGCGCGGCTCACCGTCACCGCCGGGATGCCTTTGGGCAGCAGCGACAGGAGCGAGACTTCGCGCGCGATGTTGGGCGCGAGCACCGACGGGACGACGGTGCCGAACACGAGCGTGTCGACCGCGTCCGGATCGAGGTTCGTTCGCTGCACCAGCTCGGCCACGACGAGCTTGCCGAGCTCCTGCGCCGTGAGGGATCGAAACACCGTCCCCGACTTGGCGAAAGGCGTGCGCAGCCCCGCGACGATGGCGACGCGCCGTCCGTTGCCCATGGTTGCCATGTGTGGAACATAGGACTGTCGGTAGGTCATCGCCAAGCCCAATGGAAGCCACCGGCGTGACGCGTCCCTTCTCCGCGCATTCGCGCCGCGCCGCTCTCGATCTGCTGAGTCACGCGCGCTTCGACGTGCTCGTCGTCGGGGGCGGTATCACCGGGGCCGGGGTCGCGCGGGATGCGGCGATGCGCGGTCTCCGCACCGCGCTCGTCGAACAGCACGACTTCGGGAGCGGAACGTCGAGTCGCTCATCGCGCCTCATTCACGGCGGGTTGCGATACCTCGAGCACGGGTGGCTGCATCTCGTGTTCGAGTCGAGCCGCGAGCGCCGCACGCTCATCCGCATCGCGCCACACCTCGTTCGTCCGCTCGCGTTTACGTGGCCCGTATACGACGAGGCGCGAGTGCCGCTCTGGAAGCTCGGCGCGGGCCTCTTCGTGTACGACGCGCTCGCCTTCTTCCGGAACGTAGGCGGGAATCATCAGCGGCTCCCCCCGGAGAAGGTGGTGGAGCTGGAGCCGACGATCCGTCGCGAGAAGCTGCGCGGAGGCGCACGCTACTACGACGCGGCGACCGATGACGTGCGGTTGACGCTGGCCACCGTGCGGGCGGCCGCCGACGCCGGTGCGACGATCGTGAATCACGCGGAGGTGCGGCTTCTCCGTCGGGCCGGCGCACATGTCACCGGGGCGAACGTCGTCGACCGGCTCACCGGCAAAGCGGTCGACGTCACCGCCCGCGCGGTGGTCAATGCCACCGGACCCTGGGCGGACGCCGTCCGCCGGATGGCCGATCCGCAGGCCACGACATCGGTTCGCGGTACCAAAGGCGTCCACATTGCCGTTCCGCGCGATCGCGTCGGGAATCGCGACGCGCTTACGATTCTGTCGGCCGTCGATGGCCGTGTGATGTTCGTGCTCCCCGCGGGATCGCTGACGATCATCGGAACGACGGACACCGATTACGCCGGGCCGATCGACGAGGTTCGCGCGACACGGGCCGACGTCGATTATCTCCTTCGCTCCGCGAACCACTACTTTCCCGCGGCGCAGCTCCAGGCGAGCGATGTCACTGCCGCGTGGGCCGGAATCCGGCCACTGGTCGCCGGTGGGAGGAGCGATCCGGGTAGCACGTCTCGTGAGCACTCGATCACGTGGACGGCTCCGGGGCTCCTGACGGTAACGGGCGGGAAGCTGACGACCTACCGCTCCATGGCCGCATCGGTCGTCAACCAGCTCGTGCGCGCGTTAGGCGTCTCGGTCCGCCCGGCTGCCACGCACCAGGCCGTTCTGCCCGGCGGCGACATGCGCTCGATGGACGATGAGATCGCCACCGCCACCGGAACCATCGGCATCCCGCCACTCGCCGAGCATCTCGTGCGGATGCACGGCACCGCCTGGCGAGCAGTCTGGACGATCGTCGGGACCAACGTCGCGCTTTCCGCTCCGGTCGTCCCGACACTTCCGTACATCGTCGCCGAGCTGCACTACGCGGTCGAGCAGGAGATGGCGCTTACGCTGGGGGACCTTCTCATCCGGCGCCTGCACATCGCGTTCGAGACGCGCGATCACGGCGTGGGCGCGGCTCCGGCCGCGGCGCGTGTCGTTGGTCCCCTGCTCGGGTGGAGCGAGACCGACTATGCCGCACAGTTGGCCGAGTATAGAGGCGAGGTCAGTCGAATATTCGGGATAGACGAGTAGCGGGATCAAATGAGGAACGAAGAACAAAGGACCGAGGGATTTGATTGGGTGACAAACTACGCAATCGAATTCCTCGGTCCTTCGCCTTCGTTCCTCATTTGGTCCTGTCGCCGCCGTTGACGGGAGCCTCGTGTATCGTGGTCAATTCGACGATCTCGAGCTTCCGCGTGCTCGACGGCAACCGCAGCATCGTGACATCGCCGACGCCCTTGCCGACCAGCGCCTTCCCAATTGGCGACGCCATGCTGACGTGACCCTCGTCGAACTCGGATGCGTCGCCGAAGACGAGGTGGTATTCTTCGGATGCTCCGGTCGTCACGTCCTTCACGACCACCCGTGAGCCGAGTCCGACGCGATCGGTCGGGATCTGCGCGAGGTCGATCTGTGAGAGCTTGCTCAGGCGCTGGCGTAGCTGTCCCAGCCGCGCCTGCACGAACTGCTGGCGCTCGAGGGCGGCCTTGTACTCCGAGTTCTCGCGAAGGTCGCCGTGCTCCACCGCCTTCCGAATCTCGTTGGGCAGCGTGATGTTGAGCTCGTGCTGGAGATGCTCGACCTCCAGCGACAGCTTCTGCTTCAGCTCTTCGATCATGAGGGGCCACGTCGGGGTGCAAAAGTCGGAGCGCCCTGCCGGAAGGGAGGGCGCTCCGCGTCTCTCAGTCCATAGTAGGCGCCGGTCCGACCAAAGTAAAGCACCCCTCGCACCCCCCATGCCTCACGATATCGAGCTCGTTCGACTGCGATCGTGGCGAAGCTCGGCCATGGGCTACTGGGTGTACGTCTTCCTCGTGCGCGGCCAGCTGGTCGACACCGGGTTCCCCGGGGCGCGGGCCACCGTCGCCCGGCTCATCGAGGAGCGCCGCCCGCGTGGGGTGATCGTGACCCACCAGCACGAGGATCACGCCGGAAACGTCGAGCTTGCCGCCGAGCGCGGGCTGCCTGTTGCGATGGCGCGAGAGACCGAGGCGGCGCTCCGCGAGGGCGAAGCGAACGTCGGGCTGTATCGCCGTGCGTGCTGGGGATCGATGACTCCGCTGCGCGGCACGATCGAGCCGCACGAGCCTCGCGGACTCGAGCTCATTCACACCCCGGGTCACTCGCCAGACCATCACGTCGTGTGGGACGCCGAGCGCGAAACGCTCTTCGCCGGCGATCTTTTTCTCGGCGTGAAGGTGCGGGTGGCGCGGCCGATGGAGGATCCCCGCGCGCTCGCGCGCAGTGTGCGACGCGCGGCGGCGCTTCATCCGCGGGTGGTGCTCGACGCGCACCGCGGCGTCGTGCCGGACGGCACCGAGGCGCTGCTGGCGAAAGCGGCGTGGCTCGAGGAAACGATCGGCGCCATCGATGCGCTGATCGAACGCGGATGGAGCGACCGCGCGATCACACGCGCGGTACTCGGTCGCGAGGATATTGTCTATACGGTGTCGCGAGGCGATCTCTCCCGCCTCAACTACGTGCGCGCGGTGCGCGCTACAGCAACATCGCGGGCCGTATCAGGCGGAAGAACAGCTCCATGACGCCGATCGCGGCCGATGCGATTCCGATGCTCGCCGCCGTCGTGCGCGCGAGGCGTAGCCAGAAGCGAAGCACCGGCGCGCGACGATGCAGGAGGTCGAGCACCTGCGTCTGCTTCGCGGCCAGTCCCCACGCGCCAAAGCACGCGACGCACACCAGCGGTGTCACCAGCGGCCAATGTTCGGGGAGATAGAGCAGGATCGCGAGGGCCCCGGCCGTTCCCAGCACCGCGGCGAGAGCCAGCGGTCGCGTTGCCGCCTGCCCCACGCCAGTCCCCATGATGTTCTGCAGCGTGGTGCGCGGAACGGGGGCGGCGGGGTTGAACTTCGGGGTGAGGCGCGTGGGCGTCAGCATCGTGTGGAAGACGAGCGCCTGAATGACCCCGCAACTGGCGGCATTCACCAATGAGGAACGAAGAGTGAGGACCGAGGAATTCAATTCACTGGCTCCGCATCCCATTGAATTTCCTCAGTCCTCGTTCTTCGTTCCTCGTTCGGCTTCACCGATGCATTGGCAGCGTCGCGTCCACCTCGTCCGCCGCTCCAGGGCCCGAAGCAGCCTCGAGCTCGCGCAGGAGTGCGGCCATCATCTCATCACGGCGATCATAGAGCCGCTTGAGCGCGCGGGGACGCCGATTGGCGAACGCATAGCTCGTGAGCAGCGGGAGCGCGATCGTCGAATCGACATAGCAGACGACAGCGTCCGGTAGACGATCGGGATCGATCTTGCCCCAGCTCACCGCCTCTGCCGGCGTGGCGCCCGAAAGTCCCCCGGTATCGGGACGCGCATCGGTGATCTGGAGGAAGTAGTCGTGCCCCTTCTCGTCGATCCCCAGGACTTCCTGAATCTGGGGTTCCGTCTGGAGCGCGAAGTTCTTCGGTGAGCCCCCGCCGAGAATGAACACGCCGCTCTTCCCTCCTCCACGCTTCGCCGCGAGCACGATCGACGCCGTCTCGTTGACATCGCGGTTGGGATCCAGCAGCAGCGCGTTCCCCTCGAGCGCGAGCGCGGCGATGTTCATTCCGATCGACGAGTCGCCTGGTGAGGACGTATAGATCGGGACGCTAGCCGCATGTGCTGCCGACAGCAGCGACTTCGTGCCAATGCCTAACGCGCGCTCACGCTCGCGCACGTACCGGCCCGCCAGCCAGTGAAACTCGGCGCTCGACATCGGCCGCTGGAACTCCGGCTGTCGAATGATCTTCCGGAAGAACGCATCGGTGGACAGCAGCACGTCGTAGTCGAAGAAGATGTCGTAGATCCGAACGATCCCCTCCTCGCGCAGCACGACGTCGGACTCCTGCGGGTTCCCCCGGTGCATTGCGAGCCCGAGGCCGAAATGCGTGTCGTGGTAGAGGTTCGCGCCGGTGGAGATGATCCAGTCCACGAACCCCGCCTCGATGAGCGGGATGATCGCGGCCATGCCGAGCCCCGCGGGGGTGAGCGCTCCGGTGAGGGTGAGTCCGATGGTGACGTCGGACTCGAGCATCTTCCGCGTGTACAGCAGGCACGCCTCGCGCAGGCGCGCCGCATTGTACGCGAGAAACGCGGTGTCGATCAGCTCCGCCGCCGTTTCGCGTCCCGTGATCGGCGGCGGAGAAATCGGCTGTCCGGCGAGAAAGCGCGAATGCTCGCGCTTCGCGTGGGTGCTTCCGCCCGCCTCACGAGCTTCCGCCGCGCGCTTCTGCTTGGCCTTCGGGCCCGCGGGAGACGCGCGCTTCCCTGTCCCATGTCGCGATGCCTTGAAGCCACCGCGATCGCGCGGGGGTTTCCCCTTGCGACCCCCTCGACCCCCCTGACCCCCGGACCCCTTAGACTTTGTCATAGATCGCCTCCCGCTCCGTCGCGATCTGCGTCTGCGCGCGATACGCCGACACCACCGCGGCCGCCGCCTCGGCGGGATCGTCCGTCACGAGGATGAGGTCCATGTCTCCCGGTGAGATCTTTCGCTCGAGCAGCACGCGCGATTGCAGCCACCGGATGAGGCCGGCCCAGTAGTGGCGCCCCATGAGAATCACCGGGAATTGATAGATCTTGCCCGTCTGAATCAGCGTCAGCGCCTCGAACAACTCATCGAGCGTTCCGAAGCCGCCGGGGAAGATGATGAACGCGACGGAATACTTGATGAACATCGTCTTCCGCACCATGAAGTAGCGGAAGTTGATCAGCGTGTCGACGTAGGGATTGGCGCCCTGCTCGAACGGCAGCTCGATGTTGCACCCGATGGAACGACCGCCGACATCCCGCGCTCCACGATTCGCCGCTTCCATGATGCCGGGTCCGGCGCCGGTGATGATCGCGAAGCCCGCTTGCGCGAGAAGGCGCGACGTCTCTCGCGCCTTCTCGTAATGCGGATCGTCGGGGCCAATGCGCGCCGATCCGAACACAGTGACGCCCTTCTCGATCGTCGCGAGCGTGTCGAAGCCCTCGATGAACTCGCTGGTGATGCGCAACACGCGCCACGTGTCTGTGCGCGTGAAGTCGTGGCGCGGATCCCCCTTCGCGTGAAGGAGCTTCTCGTCCTCCGTGACCGGAGGGCTCCAGTCACGAATCGACTGGTCGATGATGATGCGCGTCGCCCCGGAGCGGCGGCCCGGCGTTTCGCGCGACGGCGGCTCTCGCCCGGCGGCTCGATGGCCTTCCTCCGTCCGCTCCCGAAGCCCGTCGCGAGAACCGGCTTCGGCCTCCGCGAGAAGCTCTGGATCGGCTTTCTTCCCCGACGCCGTCCGCGCGGTGCGGGCCTTCGCCGGTTTTTTCGTGCTCGATCTCGTTGCGTTTTTTCTGGCCATGCTCGGTTCGACCATCGCTGTAACGGGCGACGAAAGGTAGCCGGGAACGATGCTTCCGACTACTCGCGCGGCGAGCGCATAATACCGAACGCGGAATACGGGATGCGGAGGGGTTTACCTTGATCCGAATTCCGCATTCCGAATTTTCCTTCACTTCCTTGGGCCACTCTCCATGACGAATCGCGTCCTCCTGGCGGCTCTGCTTTTCCTCGGGCCCGCTGTCCTCGGCGCACAGCCGGGGGCACCGCGGCAGATCCCACCGGCGCGCGGGGCGCTGCCCATCCCCGCGGAGTCCCTGCCGCCGTACGTGCGTCCAGCGGCGGCCACCGACTCCGTGATCCTGCGCATCTGGGACGAAGGCACGCAGCGCTCGCAGGTCGCGACGCTGGCGCAGGTCCTGGTCGATTCCATCGGGGCTCGCCTGACTGCCTCGCCCGAGATCGAGAGTGCCAGCCGGTGGGTCATGTCGATGTACCAGCGGTGGGGAATTCCAGCACGCCAGCATCGCTATGGAACGTGGCCCTCATGGCAGCGTGGATACACGCACGTCGATCTCATCGGCCCGAGGACGCGTACGCTCGAGGCGATGACGCTGGCGTGGAGTCCCGGCACTGGCGGCAAGAGCGTTACCGGCGACGTCGTCACGCTGCCGGACTCGGGAGCGAGGGATGCGTACACCGCATGGCTGCGAGGCGTCCGCGGGAAGTTCGTGCTCGCGAGCGCGCCGCAGCTCTCCTGCCGGTCGCGCGATCAGTGGGCGGAGTACGGAACGCCGGAATCGCGCGCGCGACTTCAGGCGCAGCAGGATTCGGTGAACGCGATCTGGCGTTCGCGTAACGCGGCAGCCGACAGTCTTCAGGACCGTCTGCGCGCTGCCGGCGCGGCGGGTGTCATCACCCACGGGTTCTCGGGATATCCCGGCATCGACAAGATCTTTGGATCGCCACGCCTTCGCGTGCTGACGCTCGACATCACCTGCGAGGACTACGGCCTCATCGCGCGCCTGGCCGAGCGTCGGCAATCGCCGAGGCTGCGCGTCGAGGCGACCGCCGACATGCGTGGCGAGCGCCCGGTGTTCAACACGATCGCCGAGATTCGCGGACGCGAGAAGCCGGAGGAGTACGTGGTCCTTTCCGCTCACTTCGACTCATGGTCCGCGTCCGGTGGCGCCACCGATAACGGAACGGGCACGGTCGCGATGATGGAAGCGATGCGCATCCTCAAGACCGTTCTCCCGGCGCCGCGACGGACGATACTCGTCGGCCACTGGAGCGGAGAGGAACAGGGCCTCAATGGGTCGCGCGCATTCGTGGAGGACCATCCCGCGGTCGTGCAGGGACTGCAGGCGCTGTTCAATCAGGACAACGGCACCGGGCGCATCGTCTCGATGAGCCCCGGTGCGCTGCCGGGGACCGCGCCGATCCTCCAGCGCTACCTGGGCGAAGTCCCTCGAGAGATCACGCAGTACATCCGCTTCGGGCAGCCCGGGATGCCGGCGACCGGCGGCTCGGATCACGCGTCCTTCGCGTGCGCCGGCGCCCCGGCATTCGGACTCGGCTCCCTGAGCTGGGACTACGGCCTAACGACGTGGCACACGAACCGCGACACGTACGACAAGATCGTGCTCGACGATCTGCGGCACAACGCGATTCTGATCGCCGCCCTCGCCTACCAGGCGTCAGAGGACCCGGCGACCATGCCGCGCGACCGGCTCGATCCGCTGCCGGTGGATCCGCAGACGGGACAGGCGCGGCAGTGGCCGGAATGCACCAAGGCGCGGCGCTCGGTGGAGGGATACTCGAGGTAGGGGTCAGAGTCGGGGGTCAGGAGCCAGGGGTGGAAAGGCGCCGCGGCTGCTTCGCAGCCAGCGGCGCTCATCAGATGAGCAAACGGCGGCGCGAATGCGCCGCCGTTTGCCTTTCCACCCCTGACTCCTGCCTCCTGACCCCTATGGAACAACGACCTTGGGCTCGATCCTCACGATCCACAATCCGTTCCGCATGTCGTTCACGTATGCCAGCCCGTCCTTCACCACCACGCCCCACGTCATCGCGGCGTTAGGCATCGTGCCATCACGGTCGGCGGTGAGCAGGTTGGCGATCTCGCGCCCCTGAGCGCGGAGGTCGCCGCGGAGCTCCCCGGAGATGTCGAAGGCGTGAAAGCCGCCGTTGTAGGCGCCAAGATAGAGCGTGTCGCCGGCCACCCAGACGTTGTGCACGCCGCCGTACTCGGGCTCGTACCACGCCACCGACTTCGGCTTGGCCATGTCGCTGATGTCCACGACCTGCAGTCTGCCGTACGCGCGGCCGGCGGACTCGTCACGCGCTCCCTTCACCGCCGAGGCCGGGAAGACCTCGTCGGCGATGATGACGTAGTCGCGATAGCGCCACGCGGTGTGCGTTCCGCGGATGTAGCCCGGGCCGCCGGTGGCGGCGACGTCGCGATACAACGCCTCGAGATCGTACTTGAATTGCGAGACGAACTGCGGATTGGACGGCGAGCCGCCCTTCATCCCGTTCCCGACATCGAGGATCACCAGCCCGTCGTTCCAGTAGCTCGCGTAGAGCATCCCGTTCTGCACATCGATGTCGTGCAATGTCCGTCCAGCATCGGGGCGGCCCTCGGTGCGCCACTGTGCGACTTCCTTCGGCTTGGACGGGTCATCGATGTTGATGACGTGCAGCGCGCCGGTACCATCGTTGGTGAGGAAGATGTGCGTCCCGTACTTCGGGTCCTTGTAGATGAACGCCGAGTGTACGCCGGCGGTGACGCCCTCGGTGAACTCGGAGATGGGCCGCGGATGCGCCGGATCTTCCAGGGACGCGATGACGATGCCGTTCTTGCGATCGGACGCGCCCTCGCGGGTAAAGACGAGCACTGTCCCGTCAGGCGTCGTCATGATGTCGTTGACGCGACGCGTGTTGGCGATGATCGAGTCCGTGACCCGCGGCTTCGACGGGTCGCTGATGTCGATCGCGTACATGACATCGCCACCACCGCCGGACCCGAGGTAGGCGTATTTGCCGTTCGGGTGGATCCAGACTTCCTCGGTGTTGAACCGCGAGCGCGGGAGACGGCCGACGACGGACAGCGGACGGCGCACATCCCTCGGCTCCACGCGAACGATCGCGTCTGCGCTTCGGGCGCCGAAGCTCGCCGTCACCGTGTACTCGCCCGGCTGGTAGGCGACGAACGCGCCATCGGCGTCGATCATCCCCTGCCCGGGCGCGAAGGTCCACGAGGGCGTCAGGCCGCTGATCCGCGCGCCTGCACGGTCTTTCGGAATGGCGGTGAAGCGGATGACGTCGCCCTGTCGCGCGCGAGGCGAGGACGGCGTCAGCTCCACCGACGCAATCGGCGTCGCCACCACCTGCACGGGAAGCGTCGCCTTGGCGCTGCCCGCGCTCGCCGTGATCGTCGCGCGCCCCGCGGCGACCGCCGTCACCATCCCTGCGTCGTTCACCCGAACGATGGCGGGCGCAGAGCTTCGCCAGGTAATCGCGTCCCCCGTGCGCGCATCACCGGATGCCGAGAAGCTCTCGGCGTCGAGGCGAATGCGCTGTCCCGGTGCGAGTCTGGTGACGCGCGGGCTGATCTCGATGCGTGTCGCCGGCCCAGGCACCATCCGCAGCTCGATGCGCTCGACGACCGGTCGAGCTCCTTCCATGAGCGCGACGACGCTGATCGGCATGACACCGGGTGAGCCGGCGGTCACGAGGCCGGTCGAGTCGACCTCGCCCTCGAAGTAGGCGCCGACCTTCTGAAAGATGATCCGGGCTCCCCGGACCTCCTGGCCCGATGAATCGACCGCCTGGACCTGGAGGCGAAGCGAGTCGCCCGCGGTCACGGTCCGCTGTGCGGGCGCGATTACGAGCCGCGCAATGGGTGATGGGCGAAGTGTCGACGTCGGCTGCTGCGTCGGCTGCCCCTGGAAGGCGGCAGCGAACAGGAGGGCGTACTGGATCATGAAGTTTCTCGGAAAAAAGGCGGGAGAAAGGTCGGCGAGTGCTCTTCGATCGTCAACGCGTCTTACGCAAGGTTTACGGGGACCGGCGGGGTGGCCGAACGAGTCCGGGGAGAGAAAGCAGTGCCCAGGCACCCTCCACGAGGGTCAACCCGACCTGGCGCTCCGTCGCCGCGATCCACGCGAGCAGGCCGGCGCCCACCAGGTTCAATGCATGATACACGCGCTGCTCGAGAGTGAGCCATCGCCGTTGCAGCGCGAAATACGCACCGAGGACGAGGAGGGCTCCGACGAGCCCGATGAGTTGATGCAGCATGTCGCTCTCGTGAGATTGCGGGTATGGGATGGGGACGTCTCACTCTGGCTCTGATCGCGCGCGCGGCAGTGAATCCGCCGTTGGCGGCGGCGCTGCTCCGCGTAATGTGGCGATTTCGCCGCCGCGCATGGTACCGGCGGTGGCCATTTCTTCCCGTTCCATCACGCGATTACGTGCGGTGGCGGATGCACACGGCGTACGGTGATCACGATGCCGTGCCTCCGGCGAAGGATGTCGTGCGGTACGCTCGATGGGCAGTGAGGTCCCCATGATCGCTCCGGTGGTTGAACCCGCACTGGAGAAGCGCATCAAGGCGCAGGCGTTCGGACTTGGGTTCGACCTCGCCGGCATCGCACGCCTGGGGCCCGTGGAAACGGCCGACGCGTTCGACGCGTGGGTCGCGCGCGGGTACGCAGGGGACATGGAGTACCTGCCGCGATGGTCCGACAAACGCCGGGACACGCGTCTCCCGTTTCCCGGGGTATCGAGCGCGATCGTCGTCGCCATGAACTACGGCGGCACGACCCAGAGCGGTGCGGTCGCTCGTTATGCGCGAGGGGACGACTATCACGACATCATGCTTGCGAAGCTCCGTTCACTGCATGAATGGATCGCGGGGGAGCTCGCGCGGCCGGTGCACGGCAAGGCGTACGTCGATACGGGCCCGATCCTCGAGCGCGATCTCGCGCGTCGCGCCGGACTCGGCTGGTTCGGCAAGAATACCAACCTCATCAACCCCGAGATCGGCTCGTTCTTCTTCCTCGGTGCGCTGCTCGTCGACCTCGAGCTCGAGCCCGACGAGCCATTCGAGGCCGATCGGTGCGGCACGTGCACGCGGTGCCTCGAGGCGTGCCCGACGCAGGCGCTGGTGGAGCCGCGCGTACTCGATGCGACTCGGTGCATCTCGTACCTGACGATCGAGCTCAAGGGCGAAATCCCGGAGCCGCTGCGCGAGCCAGTGGGGTCGCTGCTCTACGGCTGCGACATCTGCCAGGACGTGTGTCCGTGGAACGTGAGCTTCGCACAGGAGCTGCGCGAGCAGGCGTTCGCGCCGCGCGAGGCGCTCGCCGGTAAGGACGCGCGCACGCTCGCCCGCGAGATTCTGTCGATGGATGACGAGGCGTTTCGCATGACGTTCAGGGGCTCTCCGATGAAGCGGGCGAAGCTTCGCGGGCTCAAGCGCAACGCCGCCGTGGTGCTCGGCAATATCGGCGACACCACTGACGTTCCGGTTCTCACGACAGCGCTTCGTGATGACGAGCCGCTTGCCACGCAGCACGCGGCGTGGGCACTGTCGCGCATCCGCGAGCGCGCCCGCTGAAGCGTCCGGCGGTCCGATTCTTCCACTCAGCGACTCGTCGGAGCAACCTGGGAAACGGTGGGCAAGCACGCACTCATGACGAGACAGCGAAGAGAACACCAGCCGAGCGAGACGGCAACGCGGCCGCCGACGCGGGGATTTCCGACCTCGAACGTGCCGCGGGATGGTCGACCAACCCCCCCGCCCCCGGCGAGCGGACCACCCCCGGCACCGCCGATGCCGCCGCGGCGCATGTGGATGACGTTCGCGATCATCCTGCTCGTGAACTTCCTCCTCGTGCGCGTCTTCTTTCCGAGCAAGGACGCGCCGGTGAAGGTGCCCTACACGCTGTTCAAGGCGGAAGTCTCGAAGGGGAATGTCGGGCGGATTTACAGCCGCGGCGAGAGCCTAACGGGCAAGTTCGAGACGGCCGTCACCTACCCGTCCGCCCCCGACACCGTCACCGGCGTGAAGCCACGCCCGGTCACGACGTTCTCGACGACGCTTCCCGCGTTCGTCGACCCCGGACTCGAGTCGCTCCTCATCGCGAACGGCGTCGAGATCAGCGCCGAACCGATCGAGGGGAGCGGGAACCCGATCCTGACGTTCCTTTTCGGATTCGGACCCGCGCTCCTGCTCATCCTCTTCTACGTCTGGATCTACCGGCGCGCCGCCAAGCAAGGCGGCGGACTCGGTGGCGGCCTGCTCGGCGGCCTCGGAAAGAGCGGGGCCCGTCGCTTCGATCAAACGCAGGGAACGAAGATCACCTTCGACGACGTCGCCGGCATCGACGAGGCGGAGAACGAGCTGATCGAGATCGTCGACTTCCTCCGCGATCCGGTGAAATACACCCGCCTCGGCGGCACCGCGCCCAAGGGGGTGCTGCTGATCGGCGCGCCCGGAACCGGCAAGACGCTCCTCGCGAAAGCCGTCGCGGGCGAGGCGGGAGTGCCCTTCTTCTCGCTGAGCGCATCGGAATTCGTCGAGATGATCGTCGGCGTCGGAGCGGCGCGCGTTCGCGATCTGTTCAAGCAGGCTCGCGAGCACGCACCGGCGATCATCTTCATCGATGAGCTCGACGCGATCGGCCGCGCGCGCGGGCAGGTGGCGATTGGAGGCTCGAGCGAGCAGGAGCAGACGCTCAACCAGATCCTCACCGAGATGGATGGCTTCTCGAGCCGCGAGGGGATCATCGTGCTGGCGGCGACGAATCAGCCGGACGTGCTCGACAAGGCGTTGCTCCGACCGGGACGCTTCGACCGACGCGTCGTCGTCAACCTCCCCGACAAGCGGGGGCGCGAGGCGATTCTCAAGGTCCACACGCGCGGCGTTCCGCTCGATGCGGACGTCTCGCTCACCGAGATCGCGGCCTCGACGCCAGGACTCTCGGGAGCCGACATCAGGAACCTCGTGAACGAGGCTGCGCTTCTCGCCGCGCGGCGCGAGCAGAACACCGTCCGCCAGGTCGACTTCCTCGACGCGCTCGAGAAGATCGTGCTCGGGCCGGAGCGCCCGATCATCATGAGTCGCCAGGACCGCGAGCGGATCGCGTACCACGAGGGAGGGCATGCCATCCTCGGGCTGGTCGTCCCGGGGGCCGATCCCGTGCACCGGGTCACGATCGTCCCGCGCGGCCAGGCGTTAGGCGTGACGTATCAGCGACCGGACAGCGACCGCTACAACTACCCCGAGGCCTACCTTCGCGGAAAGATCATCGGGATGCTCGGAGGTCGCGCGGCCGAGGAAAGCGTGTTCGGGACGCGAACGACCGGCGCCGAGAACGACATCGAGCAGGTGACGAACCTCGCGCGGAGCATGGTGACGCGATGGGGGATGAGCGACCGCCTGGG
>DASTYE010000326.1:0-12383 GCA_035765135.1 Gemmatimonadaceae bacterium
TGGCATCAAGAACGGAGGGGCTCTGCGGATGAGGCGGATTGGGCGGATGCCTCGGATCGCGCCCTCGCACGACCAACTCTCCCCGCGCCACCACAAAACAACGATTGCTTTGGTGGGCGTAGAGGAGGGTTCAATGCACGAGGAGAGATCAGAGCAATCAGCCCCATCCGCCTCATCCGCAGAGCCCCTCCGTTCTTGATGCCAGCTTAAGAAAGTCTCGTGAGGCTCCTACGGATCAATCGGCGGCGCCTCGTTCGCCAGACCGATCCCGAAACCACCGTACTTGCCGTCCGGCGTCAACACGATCCTGAACAGCACCGCGCTCGGCGCCAGCTGGAACTCGGAGGTCCGCCAGTACTGGTACTGACCGTTGCGGCGCACCACCTTCTCTTCGATGACCTTGAGCTCGTTGCCGCCGCGGACGGCGAGCCTCTCGACGAAACGCGTGAGCTCCATCCTCACCGTGTCTGCATTGGAGCCGGGCCCCATGTTCGCCGTCACGCTGTCGAGCTGATTGGCGAGAATCCAGTTCGCGATGGTGCGGCCAGCGACGACGAGATCCGTTGTCGGTGGTGGTGGCATACGTTTGACGTCGGCACTGGCCGTCACGGGTGCGTCCGACTGTGCGTCGACGCTCGCAACGCTCAGAACGAGCGCGAGGATGACTAACGCGGGGCGAAAGGACATACAGACCTCTGGTTGGTGGGGGTGGCGACCGTACGAGAGGACCCCTTTTTCAGTTTCGCTTTGGAGATAACGAGGAATGACGACAAAGGAGTGAGGAATTTCATTGAGTGTTTTTGCCCAATCCAGCTTCCTCATTCCTCGATCCTGTTTCCTCATTCGCCCTCTGAATGCCTGAGCTCCCCGACATCCTCGCGTACATCGAGGCATTGACGCCCCGCGTCGTTGGGCAGCCCATCGAGCGCGTTCGACTCCTCAGTCCGTTCCTGTTGCGAACTGTCGATCCACCGTTGTCAGAGATCGAAGGCAAGCACGTGCGCGAGGTCGATCGGCTCGGCAAACGGATTCTGTTCGAGCTCGATGATGATCTGCGTCTCGTCATTCATTTGATGATCGCGGGCCGCCTCCGCTGGCGGCCGCGCGACGGGAAGCTCTTCGGCCGGATGACGCTCGCGGCGTTCGACTTCCCGACGGGAACGCTCGCGCTCACGGAGGCCGGGACGAAACGGCGCGCGTCGATGCATCTCGTGCGAGGAGACGCCGCGCTCGATCCGTTTCGACGCAGTGGGCTCAACGTGCTCGAGACCAGCGAAGACCAGTTTGCCGAGCGGCTGCGATCGGAGAGCCACACGCTCAAGCGGGCGCTCACCGATCCACGGCTCTTCGATGGGATCGGGAACGCCTACTCCGATGAGATACTCCACCGCGCCCGACTGTCCCCGCTGCAGCTCACGCGCCGCCTCGACGACGCGGGAGTGAAGCGGCTGTATCAGAGCATTCAGTCGGTACTCCGCGAGTGGATCGACCGGCTCGGCGCCGAGTCTCGTGAGGCGTTCCCCGAGAAAGTGACCGCGTTCCGTGAAGGGATGGCCGTCCACGGCCGTTTCAAGCAGCCCTGCCCGGTGTGCGGCGTGCCGGTGCAGCGCATACGTTATGCGGACAACGAGACCAACTACTGTCCGCGATGCCAAACGGAGGGACGCCTGCTCGCTGACCGCGCGATGTCGAGATTGCTCAAGGAAGACTGGCCGAGAACGCTCGAGGAGCTGGAGTCGTGACGGCCGCGTCGAGCGCGGTCACTCCTGAGCGCTTCCTGGACGAGCGAGGGCTGCTCGAGCAGGCATTCTCGCGTGCGGCCGGAACGCCCATCGTCACCGGAAACCGAATTCGGCTCCTGCGTGATGCGGCCGAGAACTATCCAGCATGGCTGGAGGCGATCGCGAGCGCGCGGCAGACGATTCACTTCGAGACCTACATCATCTGGGATGACAAACAGGGAGCGATCTTCGCCGATGCGCTGACGGCCAGGGCGCGCGAAGGGGTGCGCGTCCGCGTGCTCTACGACTGGCTCGGCGCCATCGGGAAGACGCCACGGCGGTTCTGGGATGCCATGCTCCGTGCCGGCGCCGATGTGCGGGCGTTCAATCCGCCGCACCTCGCCAGCCCGTTAGGCTGGATTCACCGCGACCATCGAAAGGCTCTGACTGTGGACGGCGAGGTCGCGTTCATCGCCGGCCTGTGCGTGGGACAACAGTGGGTCGGTTCCCCCGAGCAAGGGGTGCCACCGTGGCGGGACACCGGTGTCGAGCTCCGTGGTCCGGCCGTCGAGGCAGTGGAGCGAGCGTTTGCGCGCACGTGGGCGACGGCGGGGTCGTCAGGCATTGATGGTCAGATCGAAATCCCGGCTCGGGCTCCCGCAGGTGACGTCACCGTTCGCGTCATCGCCAGCGAGCCGTGGACGACGGGCATGATGCGCCTCGAGCAGCTCATGGCCGCTGCGGCGCGAGAACGCCTGTGGATCACCGACGCGTACTTCGCCGGTACACCCGACTACGTTCAGGCCCTTCGATCTGCGGCGCTGGACGGCGTGGATGTCAGGCTGCTCGTTCCCGGCACGACGGATATTCCACTCGTGCAGGCGTTGTCGCGCGTCGGCTACCGGCCGCTTCTCGAGGCGGGCATTCGCGTCTTCGAGTGGCGCGGGTCGATGATGCACGCCAAGACCGCTGTCACCGATGACCGGTGGGCGCGGGTTGGGTCGAGCAACCTCAACGTCGCGAGCTGGATCGGCAACTGGGAGATCGACGTCGCCGTGGACGATCCGGAATTCGGGAAAGCCATGTCGGCGATGTATCTCGAGGACCTCGCCAACTCCACGGAGATCGTGCTGAGCGAGGCGCGGGTGGCGGATCGTCGTCGGTTTCCGAGATGGCCTCACACGTCGCGGCGTACCTTCGGGAGCGCTGGGCGAATCGCGGCGGGCGCGGTACGCATCGGGCACACGGCGAGTGCCATGTTCACCGAGCGTCGAGTGCTCGGAAGCGCTGAAGCGCGCGTGGTGGCGATCGTCGGTCTCGCGTGTGTGGCGCTCGCGGCATTGATACTTCTCTGGCCGCGCCTGCTCACGATTCCTTTCGCGCTCGTACTCGCCTGGATCGGTGTTTCAGCGCTGGTGAAGGCACGCTCGCTGCGGCGAGAGCGGGAAGAGCGCGGGAAGGGGCGACAGCGCGTGGTCGAAGCCGGTTCCGACTAGCTTCGCCGACTATTCCCGAACGACGAGGGAAATGACCGTCGTCAGGCGCGGCGGACGTGTTGGGGGATTGGTGCGCAGCGCCGCGAGCCGGGTCCCGATGTCCGAAGGCCCGACGAAGCTCAAGGCCAGCGAGTCGCCGCGCTCCGCCATCACCTCGAAGTCGTACGTTTCGCCCGGGTGAACGAGCACCGTGGCCGGGCCGGGCCCAGCCTGATGCGAGGGGAGATCCGCGCCATCCTTGGCCAGTGGGCGCCAGCGCGCCAGCGCGCTTCCCGACTTCAGCTCCACCGTGCGCGTTTCGAGCGGTGAAACGTTGATGAAGCGGAACCGGTACGCCACTCCGTCCCGGAGCTCGATAGGCGGCGGGCTGGCCGAGCCATTCACGACCGCGGGCGCATCATCGAGCGGCCCCCCCATCCCAATGACGAAGGTGTGCTCCGCGCTGTCCGGCGGGGCGTTCGAGGGGAGCACCAGCAGCGCACCGTAGAGTCCCGAGGCGAGCGTCACGCCTTCGCTGACGTGCGTGTGGTACATGAAGGTCCCGGCCCGTGGAGGCGTTAGGCGCACCACGAACGAGTCGCCTGGCGCGACGGCCGGCGCCACTCGCTTCCCCCACCCGCTCCACCCTCCGACGCCGTCGTAGATGCTCTCCAGCTCGATGCCGTGCCAGTGGATCGTCGTCGTGTGCCGGGCGGCGTTGATGACGGTGATTTCCGTCGGCTCCCTCTGATGCAGCGTGAGCGTCGAGCTGAGGGGTCGAATCGAATCGGCCCTGGGCGGCGTTGGACCTTCCTGGAGCACGTAGCTATACGCGGGCCGATCACCGTACACGTTGGCGCGCTCGGTGATGAAGAGCCTCAGCGAACGACGGGCCGTCTCGTGCCGAACCGGCGCCTCGGGCCTGACGGGCGCCACTCGAATGCCGGTGACGAGCCCCGCCATTCCACGCTCGGCGTGATCGTGGCTCGCGCTGGCGCGCGGAGCGCCGAGGCGCATCGTCTCGGTGATGTGCGTGACGAGATGGCAGTGGAAGAGCCAGTTGCCGGGACGCGTCGGCACCCAGGTCATGCGCATCGTCGTCCCCGGCACCATCCACTCGGTCACGGCGGCCCTGATCTGGATGGGTGCGTAGGTCGTATCGCGCCGCCCGTCCCCGCGCGCGGTCACATCGAAGTAGAAGCCGTGCAGATGCATCGGGTGTGGATAGCCGCTCGCGTTGATCACGCGCCACCGCACCGTATCACCGACGGTGTACGAGAGGCGCTCGTTATGCGGCCAGGCGAGCCCGTTCACGGTCACGGTCAGCCATTTGTCCTTCACGATCATCTCGCGACGAAGCACCAGATCGGCTTCGTCGGATTTGGCGCCGCGTCCGGAGAGCGTGTCCGACCACGATGAGATGAAGAGGACACGTTCACGGTCGGGCCTGGCGCCGGCGGAATCGATGATGAAAGCACCAGCGAGCCCGGCGTCGATGCGGCCGGGCATGCGAGCCGGGGTGGGGAACGATTCAGTGCGCGCCCAATACAGGTAGGTGCCGGGGACGTCTGCCCGAAGGCGCAGCTCCTCGCTGGCCCCCGGTGCGATCACGACCGAATCGGCGTCACGGTCGTGATTGTGAAGACCGTGCACGCGAAGCGGCGTCATCAGCGTATTGAGCAGAGTGATGCGCATGTCCGTGCCGACCGGCACGCGGATCATCGGCCCGGGAACCGCCGCTGGGCGCCCAGCTTCGGCGAACGCGTACACCGGAATGCCGGGCCCTGAGGGCCCCTCCGGATGCCACATCGCTTCTCGCGCCTCGAGGCGGAGGGTCAGAACTCCATCGCGGAGACGACCGGCCGGCGTGCGATTGTCGTTGGCAACGGCGCGCTCCGCCGTACCCCGCGGGGCGAGGGCATACGCCGCGTGGTACGACCCGGTCGAGACACCGAGCGCGAGCAGGAGGCCCGCGACCGACGCAAGGAGACGAGTGTTTGTTGGAAAGCGGGACGGCTTCGTCGCCATTGCCCGAGCTTGGATGGGAGGACACGAAAGTTCGCTGACCGCGGAAGGCCTCGCAAGGCAGTTTGGCCCCCAAGGCGGGCGTAGGGCTGCCATCAAGAACGAAGGGCCTATACGGATGAGGCGGACTGGGCAGATTCTTCGGATCGCTCCACGCGCCGACAGCTCTCCTCGCGCGAGCCAAAATCAACAATCGCTTTTCGCACGTGGAGGAGGGCTGAACGCGCCTGGGCCGGATCAGCCTGATCCGCCCAATCCGCCTCATCCGCAGCGCCCCTCCGTTCTTGATGCCAGCCCTGCGCAGCCTGCGTTAACCCGGCCCGTAGGGGAATCCCCGACGCGGGCAGGCGTACTCCCGCACGAACGTTCCACACTTCGCCCGACCGAGAAAGCATCGGCTCCGAAGCAATTTGGCTGGTAAGTAAACCACGTCAGCCAACTTCAGGAGATATCAATGCTTTCCGGCAAGCTCATTCCCTCGGCCCTCGCGGTTGTCGTCATGGGTGCTGGCGCGTTCGCGCTTACGGGCGCGCGCGGCGCGGCGTCGGTCGAGGTTGTCGATTTCGGCAAGACGGTCACCGCGACGCGCCCCGCGTACGACGCGCGCGTTGCGCCGGTGTCCGATGCCCGCATCAAGGAGTTCATCATCCCGATCACCCACGACACGATCGAGATCGCCTCGGGGGTGAAGTACGAGGGATGGACCTTCGGTGGAACGGTCCCGGGTCCGGTGATCCGCGTCCGCGAAGGGGATCTGGTTCGCATCAAGGTCGTCAACAAGTCGCCGATGCCGCACTCGATCGACTTCCACTCGGCCCGCATTCCGGCGAACGTCGCGTATCGCTCGTTCAACCCCGGCGACTCGATCAGCTTCGAGTTCGTCGCTCGTGACCCTGGCGCCTACATGGTGCACTGCGGCACGCCACCGGTAACGATGCACATCATGCAGGGGATGTACTTCGCGATCATTGTCGATCCGAAGAGCGGGTGGGGTACCAAGGCCGACAAGGAGTTCGTGCTCGTGCAGAGCGAGTTCTACACGAAGAAGGACTCGATCACTGGTGCCGTGATCCCCGACTACACCGGCGCGATGGCGAAGCAGGCCACCCAGGTGGTGTTCAATGGCCGTGCGTTCCAGTACAAGGACAACCCGCTCAACGTCGAAGTCGGAGATCGCGTCCGCTTCTTCGTGGTGAACGCGGGGCCCACCTTCCGGAGCGATTTCCACGTCGTCGGCGCGGTCTTTGATCGGGTTTACCCCGATGGCAATCCTCGGAACGCCCTCGAGCGCGTGCAGACGCAGACGATCCCCGCCGGCGGCGGCGCGGTGTTCGAGACCGTGTTCGAAGAGGGTGCCAGCGGTGCCGGACTTTATCCGTTCGTGACGCACAGCTTCGCCGACGCCGAAAAGGGTGCGGTGGGGATCATCAAGGTCGGCGAGCCCACGCAGTTCGCCCACATGGATCACTGAGATGACACGTACCATCGAAGCAGGTATGACGGTCAACGATGTGCTGCAGAGGTTCCCGGAGACCGTCTCCGTCTTCAACAGCTTCGGAATTGACGCATGCTGCGGTGGTGCCGCCTCCCTCGAGGAGGCGGCCCACCGCGACGGCGCGGACCTCGGCGCACTGCTCGACGCGCTCGAGTCCGCGCTTCGCACGGAGGTCTCGCAATGAAAGTGATTCGGCCCGGTCAGGCCGCCGCCGGTGCCGTAGCGGCTGACCCTCGACGCCCGGCAACAGCGATCGTGCATGATTCGCCGGATGTGCGCTCCGTCGTTTTCAGAATCGGACCCGGTCAGGCCGTCGCGCCGCATCGCAGCGCTTCCACGGTGCTGCTGACGGCAATCTCGGGGCGGGGAATCGTCTCGGGTGCAGACACGGAGCAGGAGATGCAGGCCGGGGACGTCGTCGTCTACGAGCCGAACGAGCTGCACGGAATGCGCGCGACGGATGACACGTTCGTCCTCCTCGCCACGATTACGCCGAGGCCGGGCGATCGCGCGCAGAGAGCGTCGTGATGGAGTGGTTCGTGAAGGCGTTCATCAAGGCCAGCCTCGGCTGGCTCGCGCTCGCGGTGTCGCTCGGAGTGGCGATGGGCGTGTATCCGGCGTGGCTCATCTACCGCCCCGCGCACCTGCACATGGCGCTGCTCGGCTTCGTCGCGATGATGATCTTCGGGGTCGCGTATCACGTGATCCCGAGATTCACCGGGAATCCGCTGCATAGCCGCAAGTTGGCCGGCATTCACTGGGGGATGGCGAACGCCGGGCTGCTGCTGATGGTGATCGGCTTCTTCGTGCGCCCGCACGCGAGCGGGACCGGCCTACCGTTGCTCGGCGGCGGCGGCACGCTCGCCGCCGTTGGCGCGTACGCGTTCGCATACAATCTCTGGCGCACGCTGGACGCCGTTCGAAAGCCCGCACCGCCCGGCGTTCCGCTGGCTCGTCGCTGATGCATTCGCTCGTCAGGCGGTTCCTCAAGACCGGGATCGTGTTTCTGATCATCGGGCTCGTGCTCGGTGTGTGGATGATGATCGAGCGTGAGATGGGCGGACGCCTGCCCGGGCCGTACGCGGTGAGCGCACACACGCATGCGATCCTCGTGGGGTTCGTGATGATGATGATCCTTGGGGTCGCGCTTTGGCTCTTTCCCAGACCTGGGAAAGAGGACACGCGCTACACGCCGCGCGCCGCGGAAGGGGCGTACTGGCTGGTGACCGTCGGCACGGCGGCGCGCGTGGTAGGTGAGTTGGCACGACCGACGATTCGCGCGCCGTGGCTCGGGGTCGCGATCGTCATCTTCGGCGTATTTCAGGCAGCCGGCATTGGACTCTTTTTCTACACGATGTGGCAGCGGATTCGTCCAGCCGGCAGCCAGACTCGTGAGGCGCAAGGGGAGCGGTTTTGATCATGCAGATGACGTCGACTACTGTTCACGGCGGTAATGCCGCCCTGGCGATGGATGTGTTACGTCGAATCGTGCGAGCACTGCGCGTATTCACTCATGCCACTGAGCGCGAGTTTGGAGTCAGCGCCGCACAGTTTTTCGTGCTCCGTCAGCTTGCGGCCAGGCCCGGGCAGTCGCTCGGCGAGCTGGCGAGCCACACTCGTACGTCGCCCAGCTCGGTCTCGGAGGTGGCGGCGGCGCTCGTGAAGCGTGGACTCGTGGTGCGGGGGCGGGCCGACGACGACCACCGGCGCGCGGAATTCCGGCTGACGCCCGAGGGAAGCGAGTTGCTGGGCCATGCTCCGGTGTCTGTTCAGGAGCAACTGGTTGCGGGCTTCGAGCGGCTTGCGCCGGAGGAGCAGCGAGTGCTTCGCGAAGGAATGGAGGCGTGGCTGGAGGCGTCGGGGTTGTCCGAGGTGCCGGCGACGATGTTCTTCGAGGGCGTTGGGGAGCCTTCGCGCAACGGGCCCTAAAGGCTTTTAGCACAGAGAACACAGAGAACGGCCACAGAGACTGCCACAGAGAACTTCAACAACAGGGCTTTTGACAAAGACCTTGCAGTTGCAGTCCTCTGTGGCTTTTCTCTGTGGCCGTTCTCTGTGTCCTCTGTGCTTCAAGCTGTTACGGCTCGTTGCACGATCAGCCCCGCCCGGGTGCCAGCACGCCTGCTCGTTGCGCCCCGGCGTTCAAAAAGCGAAGTTGAAGCGGCAAGGCACGACGCCGGGCCTTCCCTCCCACTGGCTTCAACCTGATGCCGATGCAGGCAGCTCGTGTCTGAGCACGTCGTTACCAGCGACCTTTCGAGCGCGAGCGAGCCGACCACCAGCTTTGCCTCGCTCGTAGACAAGGTGCGCCGCCTGACGTTCATGTCGGACGCGTCGGTGGCGATGCTCACGCACGACGACCCGCGAGACGTCATCGCGGCCGTGTATGAGCTGCTGCGTGTCGAGCTGCGGCTCGACTGCTGCTTCAACTACCTCGTCGAGGACGACGCGACGCGCCTGCGACTCAACTTCGCGGCTGGCGTGTCCGCTGACCAGGCGGCGTCTCTCGAATGGCTTGGATTCGGCGAGGCCGTGTGCGGTAACGTGGCGATGCAACGCGCCGAGATCGTGCGCGAGAACGTGCAGTCGGCGTCGGACCCCATGGTGGAGCTGATTCGCTCCCTCGGCATCACCGCGTATGTCTGCGAGCCCCTGTTGGTGGGTGACCGATTAGTCGGCACGTTCTCAGTAGGGACGCGCAGTCGTACGCGATTCCTGCGCGATGAGATCGAGCGGGTTCGATCGATTGCCGGACCGCTCGCCTCCGCGATGGATCGTCGCCGGCTCATCCGCGGCCTTCACCAGCTGCGCCACCGCGCGGAGAGCCTGCAGGCGTTGACATCGGCGCTGTCGACGTCGGCTACGCCGGCCGACGTGGCGAACGCCGTCATCGAGCGCACCACGGCCATGTTCGGGGGCGTCGGCACGGTCATTACCCGCCTGACGAGCGGGCACTCACTGCAGATCCTCGAAGCGCGCTCCATGCCGGGGCATTTGCGCGACGCCTGGTCGGAGTTCCCTCTCGATTCGGATGTACCGCTTGCCGAGGCGGCGCGAACCGGCGAGACGATCGCCATCGAATCGCCCGAAGAGTGGAGCCGGCGATATCCGCACCTCGCCGGAATGCTCGAGAGCTCCGGGCAGCATTCGCTGATCGTCGTACCACTGCTCATCGAGTCGCGCACGATCGGCTCGCTCGGCGTCGCGTTCGATCGTCCGCGGCGCTTCACGCCCGACGACCGCAACCTCATCACGATCGTCGCACAGCAATGTGCGCAGGCGCTCGAGCGTGCGCGCCTACTCGAGGCGGAGCAGCTCGCTCGCCAGGCGGCGGAATCCGCGGACCGTGAGAAAGTCGAGCTGCTCGCGTCGGTGAGTCACGACCTTCGCACGCCGCTGAACGCCATCGGCGGTTACATCCAGCTCCTCCAGATGGGAATCCGCGGCGAGCTGAACGAGGCGCAGAAGGAGGACCTGGGCCGCATCGCGAGCAACCAGCGCCATCTGCTTCACCTCGTTGAGGAGCTGCTTCGATTCTCTGCGCTCACGTCGTCATCACGCCCGCGCGAGATCAGGCGAATCCCGGCGGTCGAAGCGCTTCAAACGGCCGTGGGAGCGGTGATGCCGCAGGCGACGATGAAAGGGATCTCGTTGAGCGTGTCGACGGAGGATCACATCGCCGTGCAGGGTGATCCGGAGCGTGTGCAGCAGATCCTCATCAACATCCTCGCGAACGCCGTGAAGTTCACGCCGCCGGGCGGCCGCGTGACGCTGTTCGCGGAGACGGAGGCATCGGACACGGTGCAGCTCTGCGTCAGCGACTCCGGGCCCGGCATCCCACCCGAGATGTTGCAGCGGATCTTCGAGCCCTTCCGTCAGCTTCGCGAAAGACCCTCCGGGAGTGACGGCGTCGGACTGGGGCTGGCGATCAGCAGAACGCTCGCGCGCGCCAGCGGTGGCGACGTCATCGTCGAGAGCGTGCTCGGCGAGGGAGCGACGTTCATCGTGAAGCTGCCGCGGGCGGGATAGAACAAGAATCCGGAATGCGGAATCCGGATTGAGGAGCCCAAGGGGATCGAGGGTGTCGAGGTGAACTGCTCTGCACCTCGATACCCTTGACATCCTCGACACCCTCGACACCCTCGCCCTTTGTCACGGCAGAGCGAACGCGACGTACGTGTCGGCCGAGCTCGATCCGAGCTTCCCTCCGCCGGTCGCGATCACGACATACTGCTTTCCACGCACGCGATAGGTAGCCGGCGTGGCGTATCCCGCCGCCGGCAGTGTCGTCTCCCACAACAGCCTTCCCGTATCCTTGTCGAATGCGCGGAACTTCGCGTCCTGCGTGGCGGCGATGAACACGAGCCCTCCGGCCGTGACGATCGGTCCGCCGTACTGTTCGGTGCCGCTCGGCGCGCCGTCCGTGGGCGGCAGCGAGGGGTGGTGGCCCAGAGGAATCCTCCACCGGTGCTCACCGGTGTTGAGGTCGATGGCCGTGAGCGTTCCCCATGGCGGCGCGATGACCGGCAACCCACTGGAGTCTCTCCATCGCTCGTAACCAACGAACTCGTAAGGCGCCATTGTGCGTGGCGGCCGCCGGCCCACTGGCCGCTGCACGCGCGGCAGCGCTGAGGCTGGAAGGCCTAGCAGGTACGCAATGACGGCGCCTTTCTCTTTCTCCGGAAGGTTGGCGAACGAAGGCATGAACCCACGCCCGCGCTCGAGCACCTGCTGGATCTGTTCCGCCGACAATCGCGCTCCGACGTTGATGAGCGACAGCGCACGGTCCTTTCCGCGCCGATCGGGGCCGTGGCAGCTCGCACAGGCCGCGTCGTACACCGCGCGGCCCCTGCGTGGTGGGGCGCCCGGCGGAGGAAGGCGCGCCGATTCGCGCATCGCGGCAATCCACGGGACGTCGCTGGCGTTGATGTAGAGCACGCCGCTCTCGGGATCCACGGCAGCGCCGCCCCACTCGCCGCCGCCATCGAATCCTGGCAGTACGATGCTCCCCTCACTGCTCGGCGGCGTAAAGAGACCCTGCCAGCGCAACGCGCGGAATCGCCGGAGCGCGACTGACCGCCCGTTAGGCGAGAGGTCTGCGAGATCGGCCTCCGTGATCGATTGGCGTGCGAAGGGCGCGGGCCCTGTCGGGAACGGTTGCGTCGGCCACGCCTGCTCGCCGGATAAATCCGATGGCGGGACCGCTCGCTCCTCGATGGGAAAGAGAGGGCGTCCCGATTCGCGGTCGAAGACGAACACGAAACCGCTCTTCGTGATCTGGGCGACCGCATCGACGCGCTCGCCATCCCGGCTGACGGTCACGAGGTTCGGCGCGGCGGGAAGATCGCGATCCCACAAATCGTGGTGCACGGTCTGGAAGTGCCAGAGCCTCTTGCCGGTCCTGGCATCGAGCGCCAGCAGCGTGTTCGCGAACAGGTTGGCGCCGATGCGCGCTCCGCCATAGAAGTCCGGAGTCGCCGAGCCAGTGGGCACGTAGACGATGCCGCGCTTCGCGTCCACGCTCATCCCCGCCCATGAGTTCGCTCCGCCGGCGGTGCGCCATGCGTCGGACGGCCACGTATCGTGACCGACCTCTCCCGGGCGGGGAATGGTGTGGAACGTCCAGCGAATCTCGCCGCTGCGCACATCGTAGGCGCGAACGTCACC
>DASTYE010000327.1:0-13904 GCA_035765135.1 Gemmatimonadaceae bacterium
CGGGATAGCAGAAGATGCCGCCACCAAGGAGATTGCGGTGGAAATCGGCGACCAGCGATCCCACGTAGCGCACGCTCATTGCCTTGCGCGCGCCGTCGAGTCCCCGATAGCGCCGCATCAGCGCCTTCACCGGCTCGTCCCAGTACTGCTCGTACGAGTCGTTCACCGAGAGATAGCGCCCCGGATCCGGGATGCGGATGTTCGGATGTGAGAGCAGGAACTCCCCGATCGACGGATCGAGTGTGAAGCCGTGCACGCCCTGCCCCGTGGTATACACGAGCATCGTGCTCGATCCATAGATGACATAACCCGCGGCGACCTGACGACGACCGGGCTGCAGCATGTCCTCGAGATCCCCGCGCACACCGCGCGTGATCTTGCGGACCACGGAGAAGATCGTTCCGACGGGGACGTTCACATCGATGTTCGATGACCCATCGAGCGGATCGAAGAGCAGGCAGTATTTTCCGCAGCGGAAGCCCTCGGGAATCGGGATGATGTCGGGGACTTCCTCCGACGCCATCGCGCACAGCCGACCCCCATGATCGAGCGCCTTGACGATGGTTTCGTTCGCGAAGACGTCGAGCTTCTGCTGGATTTCGCCTTGCACGTTCTCGGCTTCGGTGGAGCCGAGGATGTCCACGAGGCCGGCGCGCCGGACCTTGCTCGACACCATTTTCGCCGCGAGCGCGAGATCGTAGAGGATGCCGGAGAGCTCGCCCGTCGCTTCGGGATGCAGCCGCTCCTGCTCGATGATGAAGCGATCGATCGTGACGACCGACGTGGGCGTGTTGTACACCACAGCTAGCGATCTCCTGCCGACGAGGGTCTTTGGGTGCGCAGCCGGCGCGCGGAATAAGCGCGCGCATCCGCCTCGAACGGATTGTCGTGATATCCGTGTCGCACGCTCGCCCAAAGATACTGAAATGGAAAGAGCGGATTGGCCTCAAACTGCTCCAGATGCCGCAATTCGTGCAAGAGCAGCGGCGGGTGTGCGGGCACCTCCGGCGCGAGAAAAACCCAGCGACGCAACGTGATCGCCGCAACGGTCGCACGTCCGAGCGCCCACCCTCCAAGGCGCGGAGGAAGCCCGCCACGACGCAGGCGCAATCGATGCAGCTCCGGATACCGCTCCACCACCTCCCGCGCGAGCGGTTCCGGCTCGCCGATCAGCGCGGTGCGGATGCGAGTGACGATCCCCATCGCTCCCCCTGAGCCTCGATCTCCACCGTAACGCCGTCGCTGCGCACGACTATGCTCCCCTGTCGATCGGTGCGTAATACCATCGCTCCCGCGGTCGCGAGCGATCGCATGACCTCCTCGCTCGGGTGCCGGTAAGCATTCCCGGCGCCCACCGACACGAGCGCGATGGTGGGCCGGACGGCGCGCAGGAATGACGCCGTCGTGCTCGTAATGCTACCGTGGTGCCCGACCTTCAGAACTTCGGCGCGCAGCGCCAGCGAATCCCGTGCGAGCAGCCAACGCTCCTCGGCCCGCTCCGCGTCGCCCACGAGCAGGAATCGCACCGCCCCATAGCGGGCGCGGAGCACCACGCTCGCCTCGTTGGGATCATCGAGCGCACGGGTCCACACGGAGTCGGGTGCGAGAAACTCCAGCTCGACCTCATCGATAACCGTGCGGGTGCCGGGTCTCACACGTTCCCAGGTGATGCCGGCCCGCTCGACGGCCGACAGCGCAGTGCGATAGGTGTCGCTTGTCCCGACGTAGGCGCCGTCCCAGAAAATGGCCGGTTGCAACGCACGCACGACGGTCGCGGCTCCGCCTGCATGGTCGGCGTGCGGATGCGACAGGATGAACGCCGCGACGCTCCCACCCCGCCGACGAACATACGGGATGACGGTCGCTCGGCCGGCATCGCCCCCGCGCCATGCGCGTCCGGCGTCCACGAGAATCCAGCGACCGCGCGGTGTGCGGAGTGCCAGCGCGTCCCCCTGCCCGACATCGATCATGTGCAGCTCCAGGCCGCGCGCCCCTACGGGGGTTAGCGGCCACCACGTCATGACCGCCAGCGCGGCTACGCACACGACGACCGCGGGCCCCGGATACCGACTGACGCACGCCACGACCATGCTGATCGCGCACACGAACGCCAACGCGGCCGCACCGAGCGTCGGAACGACATCGATGGACGCAAAAGGGACCCGCGACGCACCAGAGGCGACGGCGTCGAGCAGCCAGAACACGGGCGCGGTGGCATCGGCCACGAATCGTTCGAGGGCGGCCGCCGGGGTGCACAGCAGGGCGAGGAAGAGCGCCGGCTGGAGGAGGGCGACAATCGGCGCGGCGGCCAGATTCGCCAGTGGAGCGACGAGGCTGAAACGCCCGAAATGCCAGGCAACGAGTGGCCCGCTCACCAGTGATGCGACAATCGATGCGAGCAGACCGGCGAGGAGCTTTCTGCGCCACCGCCCCACATCCTGACCAATCCACCGACGTGCCAGCGCGCCGCTAGCGACGAGCCCCGCCATCCCGAGAACAGACAGCTGCCACCCGAGGTCGAGTACGGTTCGCGGCGCAACGAGCGGTGCGCCGCCACCGATCGCGAGCGATGCCCACGGCGACGTGTTCCGCTGAACGAGCCGCGACACGGCCGTCACGCCGAGCATCACCGCCGATCGAACGGCCGGCGCCGGCGCCCCGATGATCGCCACGTACGCGGCGACGATCACCATCGTCGTCATCAGCGCTCCGCGGGGTGGGAGGCGAGCGGCGCGGCAGAGCAGCTCGACGGCGAGGGCAATGATCGCGACGTGCAGCCCCGATATGGAAAGCATGTGCACCAGCCCCGCCGCCGCATAACGATCGCGCACGCCGGGGTCGAGGGACCGCGTGTCGGCGATGAGCAACGCCCGCGCGAGGGCCGCGTTATTTCCGAAGGCGCTGTCGAGTCCCCGGCCAAGTCGCGCGCGAAATGTGACGAGCTCGTCCCGATCGCGGCCCGCACGGACCAAGGCGTTTCGTACAAAGAGCCGGCCTCGTGCAGCGCTCACCTCACCGGCGACGAGCGCGACTCGCCCGGCTGGTACGCGTCCGCGCCGCACCGCAACCGTGATCGAGGCAACGCATGCCCGGCCGCCGATCGTTCGCGTCTCTCCGCGAACGAACGCCCCCGCCGCCACGGGCTCGGGGAAAGTCGCCATGATCTGCCCCGTTCCCCGCGAGCATTTTTTCTCGCTCGCCAGCTCCGCGCGCGCCGCGAGCCACCCCGCGGCAGCGAGCGTGGCGATCGCCACCGCACGTATCTCATGCCTGACGAGTCCCATCAGGGCGAGTCCCGCGGTGACGACGGCCACCAGATGCACCGCGCCGCCGAATCCGAGAAGGAGTCCGGCGGCGTAGGCAAGGACCGCGACAGCGATGAGTGGCAGCGCCAGGTCTACCCGGCGCCGCCTCCGCGCTTGGCGTCGCCAATAGGGTGACGCGGGTTGTTGGAGACGCGGCGCATCGCGTCGAGCACGGCCACCATCAGCTCCGCACGAGTCTGGTCGCGCTGCAAATCGACCGACGTCACCGCGACACCCTCGCGCGTTCCACCCGCGTAGCGTGGCCGAAGATGGTTGAGTGCGAAGGCGAGCACATCCTCTTCGCATTGCACGCAGCCGCAAAACGATGCATCGCGCACGCGAAGCTCGTCGTACACCTCCTTCACCGCCCCTTCGAGGAGGTTCTTCATACGGCGATCGGGAGTGCGGCCCGCTCGCGGACGATCGCACCGGTGAAGGTGGAGCCAGTCGTGCCCGTGAGCTCGACGGTGAGGTATTCGCCGATCATCGATTCGTTACCGGCAACAAGTACCGTCCGATGCTCGCGCGTGCGGCCCTGGAGCAGCTCACCTCGGCGCGACACCTTTTCGATCAACACTTCGTGCCGGGAACCGAGGAGGGAGAGGTTGCGCGCGCGCGCCCCCTGACGAACAGCCGAGATCAACCGTTCCAGCCGCTGGGCGGCCACGTCGTCAGGCACCGTCAGCTCGGCCGGCATGCGCGTCGCGGGCGTGCCCTCGCGCGGCGAGAACTTGAACGTAAAGGCGTCGTCGAACGCGAGCGCGTGGACCGCCGTCAGCGTCTCCTCGAAATCCTCGTCAGTCTCTCCGGGGAAGCCGACGATGATGTCGGTGGTGAGCGACAGGCCCGGCACCGCGGCACGCAGCCGCGCCGCGCACTCGAAGTACTCCTCCCGCGTGTACCGGCGAAGCATGCGCTTGAGCGTGCGTGTCGAACCCGACTGCATCGGGAGATGCACATGCTCGCACACCGCATCGACGGCGGCGATGGCTGCAATCACGCGCTCGGAGAAATCGTTCGGGTGCGGGCTGGTGAAGCGAAGGCGCCGAATGCCCGCAACGCCGCCCACGGCGTGCAGCAGATCGGCGAAATCGTGATGACCGTCGTGATAGGAGTTGACGGTCTGACCGAGCAGCGTCACCTCGGTGATCCCCTCGGCGACCACTCGCTGTGCCTCGCGCACGACATCCGCGAGCTGGCGGCTTCGCTCCGGTCCTCGCGTCGTCGGGACGATGCAGTAGGTGCACTTGTAGTCGCACCCGCGCTGCACGGGAATCCACGCGCGCACACGGTCGAACCGCCGCGGAGAGACATCCTCGTAATGCTCCTCGAGATCGAACTCCACCGCCGCCGCACGGCGGCCCTCTCGCGCGCCTTCGATGAGCGACGGCAGCGCGCGATAGCCGTCGGGCCCGATCACGAGATCGACGTGCTTCGCCTGCTCGAGCAGACGGGGCCCGAGGCGCTGCGCCATGCACCCGGTGACACCCAGCACGGTGTCCGGCTTCATGTGGCGCTTGAGCTCACCAAGGCGGCCGATCACGCGCTGCTCGGCGTGATCACGGATGGCGCAGGTGTTCACGAGAATGACGTCGGCGCCGTCGGGACCCTCGACAGGGGCGTAGCCGATCGACGCGAGAGACCCCAGCATCAGCTCGGAGTCGCTCACGTTCATCTGGCAGCCGTACGTCTCCACGTAGACGGTCCCGCGCGGCGAGATACTCATATTTTCGGAAGATAACTCGGCGCCAGCGCGGGGGCACGTTCGGGATGCGCGAGAATCGCGCTGTCCCGAACCGAGAGGCGGGCGCGGAACCGTGTGCCGCGTGCCATCGGATCAGAGACGTGCACGGTCAGAAAATCTTCGGTGATCCCTTCGGCGCGCGGCCCTCCCTTCGTGACGATCACGTCGGCAGCTCCGCGATCGCGACGGGCTCGATAGGCGGCCGCCTTGCGCTGTGCCAGCGCGCGAAGCTCGGCCGTGCGCTGCTCGACGCGGAGTGGCGCGACGACCGGTCCAAGCCGGGTCGCGGCCGTCCCCGGTCGCGGAGAATACGGGAACACGTGCAGGTAGGTGAACGGCAGCTGCTCAATGAGCCGTACTGTCGCCTCGTGATCGGCGTCCGTCTCACCTGGAAAGCCACACATCACGTCGGCGCCGAGGCCGAAGGCGTCACGGCCAGTCGCCAGCGCACCGACGGCATCGGCGTAGCTGCGCGCCGTGTACCAGTGGCGCCCCATCCGACGCAGGACGCGATCGGATCCGGACTGAAGTGGTGCGTGGAGATGTGGGGCGAGGCGTCCATCACTGGATCTCAACAGCTCTGCGAGCAGGGGGTCGACCTCGGTGGCCTCCAGCGACGACAGCCGGAAGCGCACCTCGGGCACCTCACGCAGGAGCCGGCCGACGAGGGCGCTCAGTGACGCCCCGTGCTCGGTGCCCCAGCTTCCAATGTGAATGCCGGTGAGCACGATCTCGGAGTGGCGCTCAGACAACGCGCGCGCCTCGTGAATGAGCGCATCGACCGTGCGCGATCGCGCAGGACCGCGAGCGACGGTGGTCGCGCAGAACGTACAATGCTCATCGCATCCGTCCTGGATACGAAGCACGGCCCGAACGGTGCTTTGGGCCCGCGTCGCGAGCGCGGCCCCGGTGTGCGCGGGCAGCTCCAGCGCGGCCGCGACCGACACGAAGTCTGCGCCCGGAACGACATGCGATACCGACGGCAGCTCCCGAACCGCATCTCGATCGAACGATGCGGCGCATCCCATCACGACGGTGCGCAATGCCTGGTTCGCGCGTGCCGCACGCCGCACGCTCTGCCGCAGATCGGCCTGCGCGTCGGCGGTGACGGCGCAGCTGTTGAAGACGGCGACGTCCGCCTCGTTGGCCACCGCGACGATCGTGTGTCCGCCGAGATCCAGCATCGCTCGCACCACTTCGCTGTCGTAGTGATTCGCGCGACATCCAAACGTGCGAAGGTAGACCTTCATCAGTCCTCGTTGATGCGCGGCCGCACGGGAAGCGTGAAATGAAACTGACTTCCCTGCCCCTCGGCGCTCTGCACCCAGATGCGTCCGCCATGCGCCTCGACGGCGAGCTTGCAGAAGGCCAGTCCAAGCCCCGAGCTACGGACACGCGGGGCCGAGGGCGTCTTCGCCTGCTCGAACTTCCGGAAGATGATTTCGTGGTACTCCTTCGGGATTCCCGCCCCATTGTCGGCGACGGTGAAGATCACGCCGTCGGTCGCGGCATCGTGCCGCGCGCGGAGGTCGATCGTGACGTTCCGCGGTGAGTGCGTGAGCGCATTCTGAATGAGATTCGAGAAGACGCGCTTGATGAGCCCCTTATCGGCATGGAAAACAGGCGCGTCATCGGCGACGTCCAGCGTCGCCATCGCCTCTTCCTGCGCGAGCCGCATTTCCCACTCGTGAAGCACCTCGGTCAGGAGCGCGGCGGGGGCGATCGCCTCGACATCCAGCTGGATGCTCGTCTCCTCGATGCGTGCCACCTCGAGTAGGTCCTCAATGAGCGCCAGGAGATCCTCCGCCTTGGCTTCGGCATCGCCGAGGGCGCGGCGCTGCTGATCGTTGACGGCGCCGAAGTCCCCATCGAGCACCATCTCGAGCGCGGCGAGCACGGACGTCAGCGGCGACTTGAGATCGTGCACGATCATTTTCATGAGGTCGTCGCGAACCTTCTCCAGCTCGCGGAGCTTCCGATAGCTGTCCTCGAGTGCGTCGGTCGCGAACTTCAGCCGCAGGAGGCTGCGAAGGCGCGCCCCGAGAATCTGCCGGTTGTGCGGCTTCGTGAGGAAGTCATCGCCACCGGCCTCGATCGCTTTCACACGATCGGTGGTGTCGTTGAGCGCGGTCACGAAGATGACGGGAATCCTCGCGGTACGCGGATCGCGCTTGATGCGACGACACACCTCGAAGCCCGTTGACCGGTCATCCACGCCGAGCGAGCCCGCTGGCATCGACACATCGAGAATGCACAGGTCGGGTTTCTTGGTGAAGCACGCCTCGACCGCGGAGGGACCATCGATCGCGGTTTCCACCCGGTAGCCGAGCGTTGCCAACTGGTCACACAGGAGCTCGACGTTCGCCGGAACGTCGTCGGCAACCAGGATCAGGGGCGAAGGACCGGTAGGATCGGCCACGGGCAATCAGGGGCGGACGATCAATCCCACGCTGAACGTCGTCGCGCTCTCGGTCGCTCCCCCGTCCGCCCTTCGCGACGCACGCGACACGCCAAAGTCCGCGACGGCGCGGCCACCGGCCATCGCGAAGCCCCAGCCGAGCGCGACGGAGGTCTCGTCGACCTCGGCACCGGCCGCTCCGAACGGCAGCGTTCTGAGCCTAACGCCGGCGCGAATCGGGACCTCGGTGCCGAACCACCGCGGACCGCGCACTTCCGCGCCGACGCCGTAGTCCCATCCGTCGAACGTCGTGAGCTGGTCGCTTCCGAGACGGTCGAGCTTCGACCAATTCTGCCACTCGCCACTCGCGCTGATGACCGCGCCCGTGAACCCGGTGTACGCCAGGGCGACGCCCACGCGTGCCGGCAGGTCGGCCGTCGCAAGTGTCGTGTCACCCCGCACGGCCCGCAGCGTCCCACCCAACCGCCCCGACGCGGCCAGGGCAATGGCGCGATGTGGCCGCCAGTCGAGTCCGGCACTCGCCGCCGCACCGGAGTAGCTCACGCGTGATTGCTGGCTGAAATCGGCGACGCGATTGAGCGTGTCCTCGAACGTCGTCAGGATGTTGAGGCGATTGGAGCCGACGAAGACGTGCGCCCCCAATCCGAGACGCAGTGACCTGCCCGCCGTCCATGAGCCCGCGACCCGCACGTCGTTGATGGCGCCGGCGCTCCGGAACTGAACCAGGTAGGGGATCTCCTCGTCAGCGAACTGATGCGTTCCACGCTCCGACGTCTGCCACGTGCGATCGAGGAACGTCGAAAGCGTGATGCCGAGAATCGTGCGGCCGCCAATGGCGAGCGCCGCGCCCGAGAGGGGAAACCGCGCAACGGTCGCGGTCTCGCTCCCACCGGGGGTTGTCACACGACGGAACTCCGGAGAGTACTCGAGAACGACGCCGGACCGCTCCCACCAGGCGAGCGCCGCCGGGTTGAGCGCCGAGGTCGCGTCGAATTCACCGAGCGACCCACCGGTCGCGCGCGCGCGCGTGCTGATCTGACCCGGGTGATACCCGAAGCCCTGGGTGCTCAGCGTACCCTGCGCTGCCAGAGGGGCGCCGATGAGCAGGAAGCTGACGAGCAGGCGAGTTCGCATTACGGCAACGTGAAGTCCACGCGGGGAACGTAGCTGATCTCGAGACGCGGGCGCAGGTTCGCGGGGGCCTCGTTCGAGAAGAAGTGAAACTCCGACGGAAACTGGGCTTCCCGCTCCGAGCGAAGAATGATCACTCGCGGGAGCTCATCCTCGGGCGTTTGCCGCCAGATCGGAGATCGAATCGTTCCGGCGAGCTCGAAGCGTACGAGACCGCTGTCGGTGGGCGCCCGAACGCGCTGTGTGAGGCCGAACGTCGAGCGCACCAGCAGCGCCGCACGACTAATGTCGAGCGGCGGTCGCGCAATCGAGATGTTCGCTTGCACGGCCGCCCGCACGGTGTCGTCCGTGCGGCCGCGTACCGGCACCTGGGTGAGGACGAGCGCGGCGCGCACCACGGTGGAGGAGTCGATGATCCGGCTCGGGATATTGAGTCGAATGTACGCGCGGTATGCCGGGAGCCCGCCGACGGCGAGCAGCTGGGGCGGCGCGGGCGGTGTTCCGCGCAAAACGATCGTGTAATCATCGAGCGATGGCGCCAGACCATCGGGACCCGACGATGACGACGCTGGACCAATCGTCCGCGTGACCGAGTCCGCCCCGCCCCGCGCCTTGAATCTCAGATGCAGCTGGCCCGTCTCGCTGGTGGAGATGGGCACCTGCATGGATGCCTCGGAGCGGATGCGGAGGCCCACACGCAGTCGACCCCTCTCCACGTAGGAGCGCATCACCGCCGTATCGATCTGCACGAAGATGCTGTCGCGGATCGAATCGCGCCTAACGGTGTGCGAGGCGATCAACGTCCCGGGGCGAAAGCGCGCACGCACGGCCGCGGTGTCGAAGTCGGAGGCGGTCGTGTCCACGTCGTACACCTCGATCGTCACCGGCACTTTCTTGATCGTATCACGCCGGCTGAGGCTGTCGCTGGTGACGAGCGAGAGTCGCAGGTAGGCCGAGTCGATCTTCGTGACGGGCGTCGAGTCGCTTCCGACCGGAACGGTCTTGGGGATGAAGTCGAAGCGAATGATGCCGGCCGTGATCACGGTGTCCGCGCCGGAGAAGCGCTGCATCAGCGTGAGCTGCCCCTCTGTGCCCGGCAGCGGGTATCCGCGGATCGACGAATCCAGCGTCACCACGGGCTCGATCGTTTCGTTCACGATCTCGAACCCGCTCTCCGGACAGAGCACGGGGCAGCCACTGCCCCCCGCGAGCTCCTCGGAGCAGGCGCTGACGGCAACGATGAGGGCGCCGGTGAACAGAACGGCAGGGCGATTAGACAGCACGAGCACTCCGTCCTTCCATGTCGAAACCTTTCAAAGTGGTCATGACCGCGGGTTCTGGCGAATGATTCTTCGTAACTGATCTCTCGCGCGACCGCTGGTAGCGTAGAGAATGACCTCACCCATGAGCGCTCCGACACCGCCCATATCGACCACGCGAGCCGGCGTCACTGGTGGGTGAGCGATTGCGGGGTGAAGGGAGATGGAAGCAAGGCGTCGAGCGTCCACCGAGCTTCATCACCGGCCACCGTGACGCTCACGATCTCGATGGCCGGAGCAAACTCCACCAGCACCTGCCGACACAGACCGCAGGGCGGCGTTGGCTCGGTCGCCTCGGTCGCGACGACCAACCGAGAGAACGAGCGCACGCCCGCCGCGATCGCGGAGGCGACCGCACCACGTTCGGCGCAGATGGTGCCGCCGTACGAGGCGTTTTCCACGTTGCATCCCACGTACACCTTCCCGTCCGCACCGTGAAGCGCAGCACCGACTCGAAAGCCCGAGTACGGCGCGTACGCGCGCGACATCGCGCCGAGCGCAGCGGCGCGGAGGGTGTCCAGGGCCTTCTCCTTCACGACAACAACTCGGGCAGGAACGAGGTGCCTCGACCACGAAAGCCGACGCCAAGCCACTCGCCCACAGTAGCACCGAGATCGGCGAACGTCGCCCGCTCCCCCAAATCGATGGGGCGCACGCGCGCGCCCGCTACGAGCAAGGGCACGATCTCGCGCGAATGGTCGGTGGATGGCGTCGTTGGGTCGTTACCGTGGTCGGCGGTGAGAAAAAGCAGGTCGTCCTCGCGAAGCGCGGAAAGAAGCGTGGGCAGGGCATCATCAAACGAGCGGAGTCCCTCGTGGAACCCCGCTGCGTCGTTCCGGTGCCCCCAAAGTTGGTCGAAATCTACTAGGTTGGCGAAAAGTAACCCACTGGGCGCTTCGCGAAGCGCACGGTCGATCGCCACCAGACCGGCAGCGTTGTCGGAAACGTGCTCGGCCGCGATCGAGCGGCCGGCGAACAAATCGTCAACCTTGCCGACGCCGAAGCGTGGAATGTTGGCCGCCGCGAGCGCGTCGAGCAACGTTTCGGACGGAGGGGCGACCGCGAAATCCCGCCGGTTGGCGGTGCGCGTGAACCCGTTGCCGTCGCCAATGAACGGACGGGCGATCACCCGCGACACATCGTGCGGCGCCACGAGCATGGCGCGCGCGATCTCGCACACGTGATACAGCTCCTCGAGCGGCACGACACGCTCGTGCGCGGCAACCTGAAAGACAGAGTCGGCGGACGTGTAGACGATGAGCTTCCCCGTCCGCACGTGCTCCGCTCCAAACCGATCGATGATCGCCGTTCCGCTCGCGGCAACGTTCCCGAGCACGCCGCGTCCCGTCCGTCGCTCGAACTCCTTGATCAGCTCCGGCGGAAAGCCATCAGGGTACGTGGGAAAGGCTCTGCTCAGGTGGATTCCACAAATCTCCCAGTGCCCGGTCGTGCTGTCCTTGCCCGCCGAGGCGGGACGCATCCGCCCCCACGCCGCGCGGGGGGCGACATCGCTGGCGACACCCGCGAGTGGAATCACTCGCCCGAGCCCGAGCCGCTCGAGGTTGGGCAGCTTCAGTCCACCGACGGCGCGCGAGAGGTTCCCCAGGGTGTTACTGCCGGCATCGCCGTAGCGATCGGCATCGGGTGCGGCTCCCGCACCGACGCCATCGAGCACGATAACGATCGCGCGACGCCTCATGCCTGCACCCCCTCCGCGCGGTACACGCGCGAGATCCGGCTGCGGAGCCCCGTGAGGAGCTCGTATGGGCACATGTCTGCCGTGCGCGCGACCGCCGCGACCCCCAGCTCCGTGCCTCGCCCACCGATCAATGTCGCCACATCGCCTAACGCGCACGACACGTCGGTCACGTCGATCATCGTCATGTCCATCGTGACGACGCCCGCGACGCATACGCGCCTGCCGGCAAGGAGGGCGCACCCGCGGTTCGAGAGGGCCCTCGGGTAGCCGTCGGCGTAGCCGAGGCTCAGCGTCGCGATGCGCCGGTTCCCCACTGCACGGTATGTCGCGCCGTAGCTGACCGTTTCGCCGGCGCGCACGTGACGGAGATCCACGATGCAGGCGTGCATCTGAACGACGGGATCCGGCTCCAACACAGCGCCCTCGCCCGACCCAACGCCGTACAGGAAGATCCCGGGGCGCACACAATCCCATTCCGACCGCTCGCCTCGCTCGAGCGCAGCGGAGTTCTCCACGTGGAGAACCGGAGGCCGCTCGGGGAGCGCGGCGACGGCGTCGCGAAATCGCCGCTCCTGCTGCTCGCGCGAGCCGTCGTTCGCGTCGGCGGAGTGGAAGTGCGTATACGCACCCTCGGGCGGACACTCGCGAACGGCCGCACGCATCGAGTCCGCCTCGTCCCATCGAATCCCCGCTCGACTCATCCCTGTGTCGATGGGAAGGTGCCAGGGCCCGCCGCCGTCGGCTTTCCAGCGCGCAACGCTTTCCGGACGTGACAGCGACGGCGTAAGGCCGGCCGCGCGGACATCCGCGAGCTCGTCGTCAGCGAGTGGAGTGAACACGACGAGGGGGCGTGTTATGCCAGCGGCGCGCAGCTCGATACCTTCCCTGATCGTCGCGACCCCGAAGCCCCAGGGGCTGAGCGAGTCGAGGACGCGAGCGACCGGCACGGCGCCCAGGCCGTACGCGTCAGCCTTGATCATGGGAAGCAGCGGCGCCCGCGAGCGTTCCGCGATCGTCGCCGCATTTCGCTGCAACGCGCCTAGATCGATTTCGACCCAGGCGCGCTTATTGGGTGGTTGCATTAACCCGTCTCGACTCGGGCGGGTTGTATAACCGGCCCCGGAGGAGTCATGCAAGACAAGATGACGCTTGAAGATGCGCTCGAGCTAATGCGCGAATTGCGAGCGCGGTGCGAGTGGGATGCCGCGCAGACGCACTCCTCGCTGCGTCCATATCTGCTCGAGGAAGCGCACGAGCTCGACGATGCCCTCAAGGCTGGAGCGGATCGCCAGATCCGTGAGGAGCTCGCCGACGTTCTCCTCCAGGTCCTCTTCCATTCGATCATCGCCGAGGAGCGCGGAGCATTCGAGGCGGGGGACGTGGCCGCGGCGCTCGTCACGAAGATGCGGGCGCGCCACCCACACCTGTACGGTCAGGGAGAGCGCGAAGGCTGGGAGCGGATGAAAGCATCGAAGCGGATGTCGATCGTGGATGGATTGCCGGTGGATCTACCCGCGCTTCACCGCGCCCACCGGCTTCAGGATCGCGCGGCCGGTGTTGGCTTCGATTGGCCCGACGTCGATGGGCCGGCGCAAAAGGTGGAAGAGGAGCTCGCGGAAGTACGCCAGCAGCTCAAGGAGTCACCGATCGGCCTGGGCCCGGGCGGAGTGCCCGTGCTCGATGAGCGCCATGCCGCGCTGGAGGAAGAGCTTGGGGACCTTCTGTTCGCGTGCGTTAACATGTGCCGGAAGGCCGGCGTGCATGCGTCGCTCGCGCTCGACCGCGCCAACGCGAAGTTCGTTCGCCGCTTTCAGGCGATGGAGGAAATGGCGGTGGCGCGTGGAGAGAACCTGGCGGATATGGGACTCGAGCGTCTCGACGAGATGTGGGAGGCGGCGAAAAAGGGCCAGGGGCCAAGGGCCAAGGGCCAAGCGGAGGGTCACGGGTAGAGCGCTGCTGAAAACCCTTGGCCCGACCCCTGGCCCTTGGCCCCTGGCCCCGGATCACGGCCACAGCCGATTCATGAGCCTCGGAAACGCGATCACCTCGCGAATGTGCGGCGTCCCGCAGATCCAGGCGACCGTCCGCTCGAGGCCAAGCCCGAATCCCGCGTGCGTAAATGTCCCGTACTTCCGCAGCTCGAGGTACCAACCGTACGCGTCCATCGGCAGTCCTTCCGCCTTGATGCGCTCGACCAGCTTGTCGTAGTCGTCCTCCCGCTGACTTCCTCCGATGATCTCGCCGTATCCCTCGGGTGCGAGGCAGTCATCGCACAGCACGGTGCGCG
>DASTYE010000328.1:0-12328 GCA_035765135.1 Gemmatimonadaceae bacterium
GGTCAACGGACAGCTCTTCCTCGAGCACACCGGGCTCGCCATGGGCGCCGAGGCGTTCGACGAGTTCCACTTCCCGTGGAAGTCCGTCGCCCCGCCGACGAGCCAGTCCGAGTACTTCTGGGACATGGTCGTCTGGGAACCCGCCGCCGAGCCGGCTCCGCCACCTTCGGCGCCAGCACCGGTTGCGTCGGTCCAGGTAAGTCCGACAACCGCAAACGTCGAAGTAGGACAAACCGTCCAGCTCAACGCGACCCTGCGCGACTCGGTTGGCAACACGCTCACGGGGCGCACCATCACCTGGGCGAGCACGAATCCGGCTGTCGCTTCAGTGTCGAGCACCGGTCTGGTCACCGGCGTCGCTGCCGGGACGACGACCGTGTCCGCCACGAGCGAGAACCAGAGCGGGACGGCGACTGTCACCGTCGTCGAAGCGCCGCCCCCGCCGCCACCACCGCCCCCACCGCCGCAGACGGGCCTTGCCGCCTTCCCCGGCGCCACGGGCTTTGGTGCAACGACACCCGGCGGACGCGGCGGCACCATCATCCGCGTCACGAACCTCAACGACACCGGCCCGGGGTCGCTTCGCGAAGCGCTCGCAGCCAGTGGGCCTCGGGTGGTGATCTTCGAGGTGTCGGGAACGATCCGCTCCGACGGCAACATGGTGATCGCAAACCCCTACGTAACGATCGCCGGCCAGACGGCACCGTCCCCAGGCATCACGATTCGCGGCGCCACGCTCCGTATCAGCACCCACGACGTCGTGATCCAGCACATCCGACTCCGGCCCGGGGATGATCCGGGTAGCCGTACCGAGCGCGACGGGATCGAGATCTACGGAGGCACGGAGAAGTACAACATCCTCGTCGACCACGTCTCGGTGAGCTGGGGTGTGGACGAGAACGTGAGCACCTCGACCACTGGGGTGCGGCACGACATCACGCTGAGCAACATGATCATCGCTGAGGGATTGAATAACTCGATTCACCCCGAAGGACCGCACTCGAAGGGCGTGCTCATCGGCCAGGGAACCAAGAACATCGCCATGATCGGCAACCTGCTCGCGCACAACCTCGATCGGAATCCCTGGTACAAAGGCAATACCACCGGCGTCATCGTGAATAACGTCGTGTACAACTATGGCGGTACCAAGGGGACCTACTTCGATGATGTCGACAACACGGCGGCGCAGGTGGCCTCGGTCATCGGGAATGTGTACGTCAGAGGCGTGAACTCGCCGACCGGCAGGCCGATCCGGATCTACAGCGGCGTCAAGACCGGCTCGTTGTTCTACATTGCCGACAACAGCTGGGATCGCGCCGCTCCACCGAGTGATCCGTGGTCACTCGTGCAGAACGATGAGGGAGCAGTGGCGGTCGCGCTCACCCCACCGATTTCAGTGCCGGGGCTGGTCGCGAGACCTAACGCGAGCGTCGAGGATTGGGTGCTCAACAACGCCGGCGCCCGCCCGGCCGATCGTGATGCGGTGGACCTGCGCCTCGTACAGGAGGTCCGCAGCGGCACCGGCCGGATCATCGATCATCCGAGCGATGTCGGCGGCTGGCCGCTTCTCGCCGAGAGCCACCGCCCGCTCGTCACGCCGGCGAATCCGAACGGCGATGACGATGGTGATGGCTACACCAATCTGGAGGAATGGCTGCACCAGATGGCCGCCGAGGTCGAGGGCCGTGCGCCCTGACCCGCGGTAGCACGTGCTGGAAGACACGACGCGCCGGCGAGCATGATGCTCCGCCGGCGCGTCGTGTCTCTGGACCAGGGCCTCAAACGCTCACGACTGGCGCACGATCACCGGACCGGACGAGGACGAGGCCGCCACCGGCAGGAGCGGCTCCGGCTCCTGAAGCTCCACCTCGTGATCCGCCACCGAACCGCGGGCGGCGAGACGCGTGGATACACCGTGCGCCACGAGAATCCCGAGGATCAACCAGAGCGGCTTCCGGTAATCCCACGTTCGCACCTGGAGTCCGATGCCTAACGTCATCAGGATCGTGATCCAGAGCTTGCGCTCGAGAGCCGGCATTCGCAGAACGGGGAGGAAAGCGGCCGCGAACATCGCCAGCCACAGCCCCAGCCCAATGACTCCCTGGCCGACCAGCACCGACAGGAACGTCTGATGTGGGGGACGTCCCCACCCGAGAATCGGCTCGATCGCGACGCTGTAGGCGCCGGCGCCGACGCCGTGCAACGGGCGATCGACGAGCGCCTGGAGTCCGGACGCCCAGATGTCGCCGCGCTCGTTGAAGCTGCCCGATTCGATTTCCTCGGACGCAGTGGAGAGACGGTCCCACGACGTCTGCGGGACGAAGCGCGCGATCGCCGCCAGCGCCAGCACGCCGCCGACGCAGATCGCGATCCGTGAGCGCGCCTTGAGGTTGGTCAGCGTCCAGGGGATGATCAACAGTGCCGCGAACGCGGGAATGAACGACCCGCGTGATGCCGTCAGAATCACCGCGATCATCCCGAACACCACGTAGAGGCGATTCATCCAGAGGAGGAGCCCCTTCGGGCGCATCAGCGCAAGACACCACGCCATCGGGATCGCCAGGACGAGCGTGTATCCGAGGTCGTTAGGGTTGAAGCCGGTCGCCGCGAACCGGCCCGTTTGCTGTTCGACGCCGGCCAGGAACTTCATCACCGTGTCCAGCACCGAGACGTAGCAGCCGAGGACGTACGCTTGAAGCAGGTCGAGCTGTCGATCGCGTGTGGGGGCGAGCTCCCAGATCAGCCACACCATGAAGGCGAGCTGGGCATAGGTCCAGACGCGTTCACGTGTCTCGTCCACGTCCATCGTCCAGAACGCCGTCAGTCCCGCCCACAGCACGAAGAACAGCGTGAGCACGTGGAACGGCGCGAGCGGCCGAAGGCGGCCGTGCAGCACGACGCTCACCAGTCCAACCCCGAATGCGACGACACCGACAAGGCGGCCCATCGTCCCGAACTCTTCGAACCGAATGAAGAGCTCGAACGGGATTACGAAGGCGAACAGCCAGAGGGCGCCGAACGCGACCTTGCTCACGAGGCAACTCCGAGCGTGCGCAGATACTGATCGACGGCGGCGACCTGAGTGTAGGGACGCCAGGCTGCATCGTTTGCGTCCCGGGTGGGCTCCGAGAGCGCCGCGTCAATTGCGTCTGCCATGGCGCGCGGATCGCCCACCGGCACGATTCGTCCGAATCGGCCGTCCTGCAGAATCTCGCGCGGACCACTCTCACAGTCCGTCGCCACGACCGGCGTGCCGCACGCCATCGCCTGGATCAGCGCTCCAGGCAGGCCTTCCCACGCCGAGGACAGCACGAACAGCGACGCCTTCGACATGTAGGCGAACGGGTTGGCGACGAAGCCCGGCAAGGCGACCGAGTCGGCGATGCCGAGCTCGGCGACGAGTCGTTCCAGCCCGGGACGGTCTTCGCCTTCCCCGAGGATCACCAGCCGCACGGGCCGGTGCTGACGGACCATGGCGATGGCGCGGCACAGCGTGCCAAAGTCCTTCTGCCTCGTCAGGCGACCGACACCGAGGACGATCGGAGCGTCGCCCGCCGAAAACCAGCTGTGCGTCACCGGCTCGCGTGCAAGCGTGGTGAGGCTTGGCATCACGACCGGATTCGGAATGACGCGGATCCGCTCCGCGGGGAGGCTCGCGACCCGCGTCAGATCCTCCGCGACGCCGTCCGACACCGCGACGATCTCGTCGGCCCATGCGTAGAATCGGCGCACCAGCATTGGCATCAGCCGCGAGACGAGCTTCCTGGCCGCCCCCGCGCTCTGCGAGAGCGTGTTGGCCTGCCTGACCACGACGCGCGTCTTGACGCCGGCCACGTAGCCGGCCACGACCGCGAGGACGTTGGCGTGGTTGAGTGTCGAGAGAAGCGCCACCGGTCGAGCCCGCCGGAGGTACCGCACCAGGGCCGGGAGACTCGTGGAGACTCGCGACGACCCCAACTCGACGATGCGAACGGTGCTCGGGACCTCGGCGAGGTACGGGCCGGTCGCCTTCACGAGGACGAGATCCACGTTCAATCCGCGGGCCGCGAAGCCGTCCGCCAGATTCACCATCATGCGCTCCGCGCCCCCTCCCACCAGCGAGGGAACGAACAACGCTACGCGCGGGGGCTGCATTACGAGACCGCTCCGGTGGCGACGGTGGCCGACGGAATCCAGCCGGCGGAGTCGCCTCGCGCGCCGTCGAGAAAGCGGATCACTTCCTGAGCGACCTCATTGATCGCGAGCCTGCCATCCACCCGCACCGATGCGGCGTTCGAGATCGTCACCGCGCTCCGGAAGATCGACGACAGCGACTGCTCGTATTGGGTGAGCCAGGTCCAGGTCTGAATCGCGCTCAGCCGGTCGAAACGACTGCTCGTCCCACCCCGCTGGCGAAGCCGCTCCGCCGCCGTCTCGATGTCCACGTTCACGTAGACCAGCACGCGCGGCATTCGGGTCACCTGCATGAGATGCCTAACGGCTGCCCGTCCGGCGACTTCGTTCCACTTTCGGCCGGGTACGGTCAGCGACCAGAGGTCCTGCAGGGGACCCTGGTCGAGCACCACGGCCTCCACGTCGGAGGCGGCATAGGCGTGGAGCTGGCGTGCCCAGCCTGCGAGCCGGAAGGCCCGCCAGAGTGGAGTGAGCCTGAGCGGGCGCACGCCGGCCGCGAAGCGCACGGACGCCAGCGTCAGGTCGTAATTCCGAACGAGCGACGTCGCTCGCTGAAAGAGCCGCCGGCCCTTCCCATCCTTGCCGCCACGCCGAGCCCGGCGCTCCACGCATGTGATCCCGCGTGCACGCAGCTCGGCGGCGACGCGGCCGGCGACGGCCGTCTTTCCGGCCCCTGGCAACCCCACGAACTCGAGCAGGAGCGGCTCTCTGTCCCGGCGATGCTTCGCCCCCGCCGGCGTTAGGCGGCCGACGCCGTGGTCAGCTGCGCTCACGGGTCCGCCGATCCACATAGACGCGGTTGAGTCCCGCAAAGCTCTGGCGCGCGAGGTCCTTGAAGCGACGGACGAAGCGAGCCCGCCCCCAGCCGTGAAATCGGGCCAGTCGGTGCATGAACTCGGGTGTCGTCGTCACCTTGGCGAGATAGCGCCCAAGGATCCAGCACTCCCCGACGCGAAACGGCATCACCGTCGGATCGCAGGTGAAGAGATGGCGCAGCCCCGCATCGCCAGCGGTGCGCAGCGTCAGGGGAGAAATGTGTCCTCCCGGCACCGCCGCCGTCGTGCAGGCCTCGCCTAACAGTTGCGCCAGTCGATCGCAGCTGACTGTCCATTGCTCCAGCATTTCGTCCCGGCGCAGCTCCCTGAAGATGTTCGGATGCGTGTGCGAGTGACTCCCGATAGCGTGGCCGCACTCGCGCAGGTAGCGGATGTCGTCCGTGCCGAGGAACGTGCGCGTTCCGATGCGATCGGTAACGATGAAAAAATGGCCCCGCCATCCTCTGCGCATCAGCGCGTCGCCCGCCTCAACGGCGCTCTTCCCCCCATCATCGAAGGTGAGGACGACGTGCCGACCGGGCTGCGTGAGATCGATGTCCGTCACCAGCGACACCGGCGCGCCACCGGCGATGGCATCGAGATGCTCGGCGAACGCCGAGACGGTCAGCTTGTACGGCCGGGCGCCCGGGCGCACGAATCCCGATTGATCGGGCGCATCCGTGACCTCGTGGTAGCCGAATGCCGCGATCTCGGCCAGGGGCGCACCAACGGCGGGCGATGGCGGAGCCGAGGTGTCGATCATCGGGACAGGGGCACCAGCTCGGGACTGACCGGCGCGGCGCGGCGGCGCGCCAACAGCTCCACCGCCCGGCGGATCGACCCGAACCCGTAGCTGAAGTGCATCAGGGGAAACGCGGCGCACAATACCAGGGCGCTCCGCAGCCCGAGCTTGCCGATGGTCCGCATGCCAAACACGATCACGACCGATGCATAGGCCAGGATCATCCCGACAAACGGAATCAGCGCGAGGTCGAGCCAGAGACTCGCCAGGCCGGTGATGACCAGCGCGAGCATGAAAGCCGCGGGCACGACCTGCCGCACGGTCATGACGCGTCCCACTTTCTTGGTGGTCAACACCTTGAAGTACCCATACTGGAAGAACATCCGGGCAAGCTTCGTCAGCGAGTCGCGGGCGAAGTAGCGCGAGACCACGTCGGGAATGAGAACGATCTTCCCGCCCTGTCGAATCAACCGCGTGCTGAATTCGCCGTCCTGGTTCCGCACGAGCTCCTCATCGAAGCCTCCCACGCGATCGAATACCTCCTTCCGGCAGCAGAAGAAGGGGACGTGATCGACGGTGCGGCGCGTCGGCGAGCCGACGCGGAAATGGGAGTTCCCAACGCCAAGCGGATGCGACATGGCGGCGGCGATCGCCCGGGCGACCGCGGTGTCCGCTGCCGGACAGGTCTCGATCAAACCGCCGACACTGTCCGCCCCCGTCTCCTCCAGCGCCGCGACGAGGCGTGACAGGTAATACGCGGGATAGACGGCGTGGGCATCGACCCTCGCGATGAGCCCCCCGCGCGCGGCGCCTAACGCGATGTTCAGGGCGGCCGGCGTGATCCGACGGGGGTTGTCGAGGACGTGAACCTGTGGAAAGCGGCGAGCGTAATCCTCGAGAATCGAGACCGTGCGATCATCGCTTCGGCCATCGACCACCACCACCTCGAACCGATCCGCCGGATAGTCACCTCCGAGGATCGAATCGAGGCAGCCGCCAATGAAACGCTCCTCGTTCCGACAGGGGATGATGACCGAAACGAACGGATAGCTACCGGACTGCATTGGCGGCCTCCGCCTCGTGACGGGGTGCGGCTGCCAGCGGCTGCGCCGCGTGTCGGAGTACGCGTCGGTACACGTCGATCAATTGGGATGTGATGAGACGCTCGTCGAGGTGCTGGACCGCGACGTGGCCGGCGACCCGCCCCCGGCGCGCGAGCACGCGCCCCAGCGCCGCGGCGATCGTTTCCGGGCGGTCATCGGCGCAGACCTCGCACCCCTCGATTCCACGCAAGCGGAGAGGCACGTCCCCGATCGGCACCGAGACCACCGGAAGGTCGCAGGCCAGTGCCTCTTTCACGACGTTCGGGGATCCTTCCTGCATCGACGTGAACACCATCGCATCGCACGCGCTCATGTAGCGCGGCACGTCATCGTGCTCCACTCCCCACGCGACGATCAGCTCGGCGGGCATGCTCTCGTTGAGCAGATCCACCGCACGGCGTGCGAGGTCGTAGCGCTTGCGCGCCTGCGCCGGGTTGCCCACGAACAGCACGAGCCGCTTGTCGGCAGCGAGTCCGAGACGCTTGCGCGATTCATCACGGTCTGCCGGGTGGAAGCGCTCGAGGTCGAGCCCCGAGGGCAGGATCGTCGCGCCTACGTTCCGCGGGAGGTACGCGGTCATGTGCTCGGAGACCGCGACCACGGCATCCGCGCTTCTCGCCACCAGGCGACTCATTGCCTGACCGACGCGCCCCATCCAGGTGTAGCGACCGTCGCGACCGACGATACCGAGGATGTCGCTTCCTCGAAGTGTGACCACCATGGGAATACGCTTCGGAAGCGCGAGGAGACCGCTCTGGCCGAACTGTGCGTGTACGAGGTCGTATCGTCCCGACCGCAGCATCGGACGAACACGACGCCACGCCCTCGCGTAGTTCCACGGATTCTTCGCCGAGTGAAAATGGAAGACATCCACGTCGACGCCGGCCGCCCGGAGATAGTCCGCCTGCCGCTTAATGAAATGCGTCGTGCGCGGCTGGCCGGGAGTCGGCCAGGCGGTGGTGATCATCAGGACGCGGATCGGTGCTGCCATTTCACATGCCTCCGGCTACGGACGTGGAGGGGATCCAGCCGCCAGTGCCGGCGGCCGGCCTAACGATTGCGCGGTGGTGCGGATGTCAACAGCGGTCCGTTGGGAGCGGCGTCGCCCCCGAAGGCGGAGCCTGCGCATCGCCCCGGCCGTGAGCTCGCCTATTCCCTGGATCCATTCGCCCACGGCGGGCCATCGGTCATCCGCGCGCCAGCATTCGAGCTGCGTCCCGGGAGGCTGCTGACCGAAGACTTCGGCGAGCCCCTCGCCCAGGGTGGGATACGTTCCAGGATAGCCGCTCGGGGTTCCGGCCATGATGTAGAGGAGTCGCTTCACGTCCCCCCATAGCCAGCGTACCGTGGTGCCCATCCCGGCCGACGGAGGTGCCAAGACCGGCTCGCCGGAGAGAAGATCGGTCCACATGCGCGGAAAGTCGGCTCCGGAGCGCACGGCCAACTCGAGCGAGCCCCAAAAGCGGCCGTTGATCTCCATGAGATGGGGATCGCCGTAACCGGCGTCGCGGAACTCGACCATCGCCGGCCCATGCCAGCGCATCGCCCGAAGCAGCTTCTCGGCCGGTGCGAGCATCCGCGGGTCCACCGGGATCGAGCGGCGCAGGCTGCTTCCCGAGCCCGAAGGCCTAACGTCGCGAAGGCGCTCGTGCGCGAACCACATGAGCGGCCGGCCACGATCGCACACGGTGAAGAGACCCTTCCCGGCTCCTGCCACGAAACCCTGAACGAGCGGCCATTCGTCTCCTTGACGGTGGGCCCGGCATATCGCCTCGAGCTCGCTCTCGTCGCTCACGTAGCTGGTGCCGCCTCCTTCGACGAACCCGGAGCCGGTCCAGTAGTGGCTGAAACGCGACTTGATCACGCACGGGAACCCGATCTCTCGCGCCGCCGCGACACATTCCTCGAGTGATGCGGGTGCGCGCGTCGGGGGGATGGCGACGCCGCATTCAGCCGCCAGCGCCATCGTTCGCGCCTTGTCGAAAGTCGAGAGCAGCGCGTCGCCCGTCTCGCAACCAACGGCAATGCCCTGGGCTTCCCATTCGCTTCGCGCCGCATTGCAGAGGACGCACGACCGCTCCGTCAACGGAAGCACGACGGAGACGTCGCGCTCGCGGGCCCACTCACGCAGCGCGGCGAACTCGGACACCGATTCACTTTCGAGGTGAAACCGGTCCCGACAATAACGCGACCACGATGCGAGCGCCCATCGCCGCGAGCTCGCCACGAATACGGTGTAGCCCGCGCTGGCGAGGGAACGGACGCATGCCAATGCCTGCGTCGTATGCGCATCGAGAACGAGAACGCGCCGCGTCGACATCACTCGCATCTTCAGGAAAGAGAATTGAGATGACGCGCGGCCAGCGGCCGTGCTTCACGAGGCGCAGCGACCTGGCGCAGTCCCGCATGCATCGCGCGGCGAACGAGGCTCCCGATGACGATCGCCGGCGCCAGACACAGCCGACCTGCCGCGGACCAGTTGCGTCCACGCACCTCGGCATCGAGCTTCGCGAGATACAGCGCACCGTTCACACGAAGAGTCGGGAAACGGTAGCTCCCGCGCCGGAACTCGAGCCGGCCCCAGCGCTCGGCGCGGGCCCTCAGCACCGTCGGGAGCGGCAGCGGCGTACCCGCGAGCACCTCGCGGTGAATCTGATCCACGTACACCAAATAGCAGGCGAGCCCGTCGAGGACCTGGAACGCCCGGGCAGTCTCGAGAATCTGCCCCCAATCCAGATCGTCGCGCCGCAGGGACGACACGGTGTAGACAATGTCGGAGAGCCTGACGTCGGCCCGGCCAAATACTCGCTGCATTCCCTGCAGGACGAGCTGGTGCTCTGCCGAGAGCGCACGAGCCTGTCTCCCGTCGGCAGTTCGGTGACGAGCGGCCGCCAGCATCATGCGCGCAAACAGGTCATCTTCACCCAGTCGGCCCAGCCGCCCGTGCTGCACGTCGAGCAGTGATGGACAGGCATCGATCTCGTACGACGTCGCGCCGGTGAGCCTGCTGCGTGCCCGGCGTCGCGCACGAAGTCCCGCCGCGTCCAGAATCCGTCGATCGACGGCGGGGTCATCGGACAGGACCAGCAGGTCGAGATCGGCGCCGATGTCGGGAAGATGCTGGAACGCCTTGGGGAACAGAAACGCAATGCCCAGCTCCTCACACGCCTTGCTCACGCGCTCCACGACAGCCAACGAAGCGCGCGCACGCTCGCGCTCCTGAAGCACTGCCTCACGAAACGAATGCGCGCCCGGCTCCCCGCCCTTTTCGAGACGGTCAGCAACGCGAAGAAGCACGTTGTGCCGGCGCGCCAAAGTCGCGAGACCCGGCCACCCAATGCGGCGCACCGTGTCGCTGGGATCCGCGTCCGCTAGCAGGAGACGAAGGATCCCTTCGGCCTGCACCCGGTCGCGCTCGCTCACGCTGACAGTTGCTCCAGCACGACCTTGCGCAGCGTCGCCTTCGATTCGTTGAAGTCGTAATTCGGGAGCACGACGGGAGCCGGTACCCTGCGGAACACCCGCTTGTATCCCATCCATCGGCGTTCCAGGTACTCCACCGAGTATTCGGCCTTCCGGGCGTACGATTCCTCCGGCGTGATATCGAGCAGCACGGGGACCGTCGGCCTCGGGGTCATGCGCTCGAGCAGACCGGTCCACAGTCGCGTGCGCTCCGTCGATACATCCACGAGCGTGTCGTAGAAGTACCGATCCATGATCAGCACGCGATTCCTCAGCCGCTCGACGTAGAGCCGATACGCCATGAAGACCAGCAGATCGATCGGGTAGATCAGACGCCGGAGCGTCTTGTTCCAGACCAGACGGTGCCGCACTCGCCGAACGACCCGCTTGAACGTGATGGGACCCGCGGTGAGCGCGCGGGAGCTCATGTCTTCCCAGCCGTTGCTCGCCAAGGGCTGGCGCTTTCCTTCCTTGCCCAACACGAGGTTGCGAAGCTGGCGCAGATACGCGTGCAGACCGACGTGATCGTTCATGTGAAACACGGTCACCGATCGGTTCTCGCTCTCCAGTGAGGCGCGAAGCCAGTCGATGAGCGTGGACTTTCCTGCCCCGTCCAGGCCCGAAAACGTGATCAACACAAACTGCTCTCCGTGTCATCAGAAAACGCCCAGGCCGCAATGGCTACGTCCGGCGTTTCGCTCCTGCAAGCAAGGGTGCGCCACCAACGCCGCAGGGCAATGCAGCACGCATGCTACCGCCCCGCACCGATGTCTGGTGACGGAAGTGTCGTATCAGCAATAGCTTGTGTGTGTGACCCTGCCGCGGATCGCTGGTGGCGCAAGGCGACTGTTGCGAGTGCGCCACGATTTGTCCGAGCGGAAATCCACACCCTTGGTGCGCCGCCTCGCGCAAGGCTACCTGCCGCGTGGGACGTGGGTCCCGAGCAGACCCTTAGAGGCTCTCCCAGACGGTGCGCTTGACGTCGAGGAGTACCTGCTCGAGCGGCAGGTCGGCATCGATCTCGATGACGCGAGTACCGCGCGGGTATTTGAGCTGCCGGATCACTTCGACCTTGCGGCGGAGCTGCGCCTCCGAGCGCGCCGGTTTGCGACCGAGTGCGACCTCGGGCGAAACGAGCAGCTTGATGACGACATCCGGCGGATACCGGTTCATCGCTTCGAACGCGAGCTGCTCGCGCTCGGCGGCGAATCGCAGTATGCGAGACCGGGACGACCGCCACGTCGTGAGCTGCGGCCCGTCGCTCAGACCGGGGAACTGCGTCTGTGGGTGCCGATCAGCGAGCACAACCGCTCCCAGCGATCTGGCACGCCACGCCCTTTCGACCGTCCGACGCCGCTCGCGGGCGAGCGACATTACCCAGAGCGCTTTCCACAGACTCTTGATCGTGAGCTTTTGGCTCAACGGAAGCGGCTGCGTCTCACGCGCGCTGGTCGCCGCAACCTTCGGCGCAGGAGCCTTCGCGCCGCTGAGGCGCCGTGTCACGCGGGCGAGCCGCTCGAGCGTGCTCCGCAGTGCGGACTTCGAGCCGTCGCCGCTCCCCCCGTACGCCGTGATCACCCAGCTTTCGCGAGACAGCCAGCTCCCGACCTCACGAGTGAGCGTCGACTTCCCCGCCCCGTCCGCACCGATGACCGCCACCACGCGTCCGCCACGCGGTGCGACGCGGGCCGAGGGTCGCGGCCCACCGAACAACTTGCGCTTACCGCGCTCGGCGAGCGCCTTCACCTCGCGACTCCACTGGCGGATCACGCCGGAAAGCGGCCCATAGATGCGATAGACATCGATGTCGGGGACACACTGTCGCCGAAAGGCGCGAAGCTGGCTGTGCTTTGGCATCGGGACTTCGGCAATGCGCTGCAGACTGCGCGCGGCCGTGTCGCCAACGAGGCGGCGCGCGAGCGTCGACAGCTCCTGCAGATCCACCCGCTCCGCGAGCCAACGGAGCTCACGCAGCGTGTCCCCGCCGATGTACGACGTCACGAAAGCGCTCCTGATGCGGTCCCGCCAACGGA
>DASTYE010000329.1:0-11753 GCA_035765135.1 Gemmatimonadaceae bacterium
CGGCTTCGCCTCGCGGCGGCTCAACTCCACCGTTAGGCGGCCCTATCACTATAGGAGGTCTTACGTAATGCGACCCCTTCGGTATTCCATCAACGTCACGTTGGACGGGTGCTGCGATCACCGTGCCATTCCCGCGGATGAAGAGTTGCATCGTCACGCGGCCAAGAGCCTCGAGCAGGCCGATGCCCTCCTGTTTGGCCGGGTGACGTACGAAATGATGGAGGCAGCGTGGCGCTCCCCGGCGCCGACGGGAGCGAGGCCTGATTGGATGGAACCCTGGATGGAACCCTTCGCCCGGACGATCGACGCGGCAAAGAAGTACGTCGTGTCGAGCACCCTGGAACGGGTCGATTGGAACGCGGAGCTCGTGCGCGGGGATCTGGGCAAGGCCGTTCAGCAGCTCAAGCGGGAGCCGGGTAAGGGACTGTTCACGGGAGGCGTGAAGCTCCCGATGGCGTTGGCCGAGCTAGGATTGATCGATGAGTACGAGTTCGTGGTGCATCCCAGGCTAACGGGCCATGGGCCGACGTTGTTCGCGGGGCTATCGAAGCACATTGACTTGAAGCTCGTGAGCCAGGTCGAGTTCGGCTCGGGGGCAGTGGCGATGCGGTACGAGCGGTAGTGACGGCGTTATGCAGCCACACCCAACACTGGAGAACACATGCACACTCTGTTTCGCGGCCTGGTGTACCTAGCCGCCGGGGTCGGGTTCGCTGGCGCGTGCTCCTCCGTTCCGCAAGCCACAACCTCAGATCAGCGCGAGAGGCTCGACCGGATTCGTCGCGAGACCGAGGCGGCGGAAAACGAGTCGAGCGTTGAGCGCATGCGCGTGCACATGGCCGAAGACGTAGTCATGATGGCGCCCAACATGCCAACCGTTACCGGCGCCCCCAATGCGGATCAAGCGATGCGCCAGTTTTTCGCCGCCTTTGATGTCCAGATCCGCTACACCAGCAGCGAGATCGTCGTGACCGGCGACTGGGCCTTCGACCGCGGCGTGTACAGCCAGACCCTCACGCCGAAGCAAGGGGGCGCGCCTCTGCGGGAAACCGGAAAGTACCTCTGGCTCTATCGGCGTGCGCCCGACGGCTCGTGGACGCAGGCCCGTGTCATCTGGAACACCAGTGATCCGGTTCCCGGCCGCGGCGCGTAGAGCTGCCAGGGTCGTCCTCTCCACCACCCGTCCTCGCAAGGTCCTATGAAGCGAGTCACTGGCATCGGCGGAATCTTCTTCAAAGCCAAAGACGCTCCGGCACTGCAGGCGTGGTACAAGCGGCATCTCGGAATCGATGTTCAGGCATGGGGTGGCACGGCGTTTATCTGGACCGACGGTGACGGGAAACCGGTTGGCGGAACAACAGTCTGGTCCATTGCTTCGGCGCAAAGTGACCAGTTTGCGCCCAGCACGGCGACGTTCATGGTCAACTTACCGGGTGGAGGATCTCCACGCCCTCGTTAAGGTCTTGCGCGAGGAAGGCTGCAACGTTCTCGAGGTGTACGCGCGATGGTTCTCGCGCGGTGGCAATTTCGTCGCAGCCCGTAATCGCTGCATAACGACCCCCAGGTTCGGCACCTGGAAGGCACCAGCGTTAAGAGATCCCCACTCAGCCTCGGAGAGAAGTCATCATGAACCGAGAACGAGCGCTCAAAGTGGTGTTGGTGTTGGTGGGATTGGTGTTTGTAGCTGGCATTCTTCCCATGGTGATCATGGTCAGGAGCCTATTGCAGGACGCGAACGGGCGTCCGCTTCCAATCGCCCTCCAAACGGCCAACGAGGCCATGGTGCTCAGTCTCTACGCGACCCTCGGGCTTTTCCTGCTGTTGGCGGCACGCGACCCGTCCGCGCATCGCAGCCTGATTGCTTTTGCCGCGTGGTCGAATTTTGCGCACGCCGCCGTCATGGCTGTCATGTCCATCCAGCTTCAAGCGGCACGCACCGAATGGCTGGGCACCGCTGTTGCGCTTGTCATCATCGGCGCGCTTCTGATCGTGTTAGCTCCGGGGAGGCAGAGAGCAGCGCGTGAGGCGGCCGCCTAACACACGCGTGAATCTGACATCGCCCGGGCGTGAAGCGGCATGGCGTTTGTGCGAAGTACGACAGACGCTATCCAGAGAACGCGCGCGAATTAATGGCGGCGATTCGGGCAGGATTCGAGCCCGAGCCCATTCCATCCAGGGTAGCTATCGCGTGTCATCCCCTTCAAGTTGAACGGCGACACCCCGGTGCCACCCGCCTTTGAGAAGCCGCCCGCAGTCGAACGGTGCGTTATGCGTACACGAATCGCTTAGGCAATGCGCGCTCGCGTGCTCGCGTTGATCGCTCTCGCCGTCGGCATCGTGGCCGCCGTCCTCATCACGCGCCACGAAGCCGTTCGCACCGTTCAGCGTGCTCGCACTCTCCTGGTGCACGGGGAAGGGCTTCGCGAAGGAGCGTCCGTCACCTACCGCGGCATCGAAGTTGGCTCGGTCACTCGCCTGACGTTCGACAGCAACGGAATCGCCGTGGATCTCGCGTTTCATCGCGCGGTCCCGCTCCGCACCCACGATACCGTCACGCTCCGTACGCTCGGGCTCCTTGGAGATCGCGCGATCGATATTGTCCCAGGCCCTTCAACTTCACCGTTGCTTCCCGATAGTGGACTCCTCGCTGCCCGACCTCCGCGCCCCGATATTCCCGCGGAGGACTGGCTCAAGGCGCTCCGGCCACCACCCGAGACCGTGTATCGAGACGCCCCGCGCCCGCCTTCTCGCCCCTGACCGCAGCTCGGGGCCAGCAATCTCGCGCTTCGTCGCAACGATGCGTGTTGGTGTTCATGTGCGGAGATGAGGAAATCGAATGTCGGGGTGGGCGGCGCCTCCCCCGTGTCAGTCGATAGCGGTTCAGCCACAAAATGGTTCCCTTGCCTCCGGGACTCGCGGACCGCGGTGAGCGCCTCGAGCGCGCGGAACCCGACAGATACCGTTAGGTATGATTCGCTGGGCGACCACGGCCGCGACTACCTGCTGAGCCAGTACGCGACCTTCACCAGGAACGTGTTCTCCGGATGGCGCTCGAACAGGTTGCGATAGTCGCGCATCCACGACTGGCGGAACGGATCCGCGGGGTCCTGGCCCTGACGGCCGTGCTGCCAGACGACGAACAGCGTCGAGCCCGGGCGGTATTCCCAACGCAGCACGCTGTTGGTGGTGAGCTCAGGGACCTTGAACTCTGTGTCTTTTGTCGACCACGAAGGAAGCGTGTAGGGCTGAAAGCGCGCGTCGTAGGAGTCGGCGCCGGGCGTCGCGCTGACCTCTCGAAAATCCGAGTAGACGCCGGTCGACACGAAGGGCTGCCCGTACAGCTCGAGCGTGAGGTTGGGCGTCATCGTGTAATTCATCCGGACGCTCATCGAGGTGGTGCGCTGATCGAGGTGAGCGAACGTGTAGTGCGTCACGCCGGTGAGAGTGTCGGTGAGGTTATCGAACCACTGGCTGTCGTTGTGATCACGGCTGAATCCCGCACCGACAGTGAGCTGAAACTGTGATGCCAGCCGAAAGGTGACGTAAGGCTCGAACGACGACCCTTCCGTCTTCCCCTCGTCGGTATGCGCCAGGTTGACCCAGAGTCCTCCAGAGATCTTCTTGCGGCTATCGGTGTTGAAGCCTCCCCACGGATAGAAGCCGCGCGATCCGCGCAGCGCCGGCCCTCCGCGCGTGCAGCGGTCGCAGTAGCTCTCGGTGAGTCGATCGACCGTGGCGCCGAGGTGGACGTCCCAGTTGTTCTTCAGCCCCATGTGGCCGTTGAAGTTCAACGCGTTCTCCAGGCGAAGGCCGGACGTGTTCCATCGCTCCCAGTGATTCCCGTTGACTCCGGCCCAGCGATAAATCCCTCTTGCATTCCGAAACGACAGCGCCGCCCAGGTGCTCCAATCCATTACGTCCGCGCGGCGGAGGTAACCGAGATCGTTCACCTCGAACCCTGGCGACATGCGGACGATGCTGGTCTCGAAGCGCGTGATGCCGCCGCTGTACTTCCCGAACTTGAGCTGCGCGGAGTACCCGGATAGCGACTCTCGGGTCGAATCGACCTGCGGCTCGTCACCCGGCTGCTGGTAGTAGTGCACGGAGCCCCGCTGTGTGAGCAGGATCGCGGCGGGCGTGCCGACGACGCGCGACGCGGCGAACTGACCCGCCACCTCGTAGCGGCGGTTCGAGAAACGGTTTCGGAACGTCACACCACCGGTGTACGCCGCGCGGTGCATGAGGGTGTCGGTCCACTGGTCGACCGACCGATTCACGGCTGTTCCGATCAGACCGATGTCAGCATCGCCGCCACGGAAGTCCTGCAGGACACGCACGACGCCATAGTTCGTGAGCGGCTCGGCGGTTCGGCGAAGCGTTCCCTCCACTTCACGCGTGACCGCATCCAGCACCCCAAAGGCGAGACCGCGCCTCGTTCGGCCGGTGAGCTTCGTGGCCGCGGCAATCGCGGTCGCTGTCGGGGTGCTTGCGTCTCCGTACGTGTCACGCAGCGCGGGGGAGCGGCCGATGCGGCGTGAGTAGAAGAGTCCCTCGTTCGTGTTGCAATCGACGACGATGTAGCAGTTGAGCTCGAAGCGATACAGCCCTGTTCCCTCGACGAAGAACGGCCGCCGCTCGTAGAGAAAGGTCTCGAAAGCGGTGAGGTTGACGACCGAAGGATCGGACTCGACCTGCCCGAAATCTGGATTGACCGTCGCGTCGAGGGTGACGTTAGGCGTGATGCCGATCTTGATGTCGCCGCCGCCCGTCAGATCCAGCACACGGTCATAGACGTCGTTGGGCATTGTGCGTTGCAGGCTCTTCGTGACCACGTACGGTGTGAGCTCGAGGCGACGCGCCGTGGTGAGCGCCGACATCCCTTCCAGCCGGCCGAGCTGCGAGGCGAGACCGCTCCGCTGCGGGTGATAGAGTGGCCAGCTACTGCGCTCGCGGTAGCGCTCGACATCACGCCAGAGCCCGAATCCGAACGCACTCGTCCCTCCCGTGTAGCGGAGCTGCGAGAGTGGGATGCGAAACTCGGCCGTCCACCCCAATGAGTCGACGCGTGTCGCGACATCCCATACCCCATTCCAGGATTCGTCCTCGTTCCCGTCGTTGCTCATCGAGTAGTCGCGTTTCACGCCGTCCGGATTGACGGCGAAGGTGAAGCCACTTCGCCGGTCGTTGTAGGAATCGATGAGGAGCTTGATCTGGTCGGAGGGGCCGCGAACGTCGCGCCGCGACAGCGCCCGCATGATGCTGTCGGGGTGCGGATCGAACATTCGCACGAAGACATAGAGGTTCCTCTCGTCGTACGCAGCGCGGAACTCCGTGCGGAACGACGGCTCTATGTCGACCTTGGGCTCGAACTGGCGGAACTCCGAGTACCTCGGCGCCTTCTGCCATGCGGCGTCGTCGTCCCGCCCGTCGATCTGCGGTGGGGCTTCGGCGCGCACGGCGGTCGCCGAGGCGACCTGCGAGGCCGGAGCCTGAGCCTGCTGGGGCATTGACAGAGCAGCGGCGACGACCGCGGCGGCAGCGCTATACATTCTCGCTCCTGGTTCGACCCGATGCAGACTTCGACACCCGAATCGCCGTAATGGGTTGGAAAGCTGGCGGAAATGAATCCCGTCAGGACTGGCGGTCGAGCCCTCCCTTTTCCCTGGAGGCCACATGGAGATATCCAACGTCGTTGCGCAGCTACGGACCACCGACCTCGCCGGGTCCATCCGCTTCTACACGATGCTGCCAGGGTTCACGCTGGCCTTCCAATACGAGGATTTCTATGCAGGGATTCGCGCGGGCGCGCAGGTGTTTCATCTCAAGCTCGTCGATGCCAGAGATCCGTCGATCGACGTCGTCGCCCGCGATGAGCACTTTCATCTTTACTTCGAGACGCCCGACGTGCACGCGGCCGCGGACGCGTGTCGGCGTGCCGGCGTGCGGCTGGCGATAGAAGTACACCAGACGCCCTGGGGAACGCGCGAGTTCGCGGTCCGCGACGATCAGGGCCACACGTTGTATTTCGGCCAGCCTCACGCATGACTTCATGCGAGCGGCGGATTGTGGCGGTTACGCAGCGGCCGCGTCTTTAGGTGGAGACGCCGACTGTGATAGCCGGCGCCGGGACGTTCGCCAGCCCTGTCGCATCCACATGTGCGAATCCAGCCATCAGTGACTGCCGCTCCACAGCCAATCCGGTTGACATGGAGTACGGTCGCGCAGACGTTGACGCGACCATACCCGGTGACCATTCCAATGGTCACGCTCATGCTGCTGGTCCCCTGCTACCTCTTCATTGCCCAACGAGTCCGCGTCGGATCTTTGCACGCCCCGGTGTTGCCCTGGGACCGCGCCGTTCCGCTCCAGCCCACCTGGGCGCTGATCTACGGCGCTCTCTACCTCTTCCTGATCGCGCTCCCGGTTTTCGTCGTACGCCAGGAGGAGCACATACGCCGCACGTTCTGGGCGTATCTCGCGGTGTGGATCACCGCCTACGCCTGCTTTCTCGTGTATCCCACCGTGGCGCCGCGTCCAGGCAGCGTCGTCGGCGACGGATTCGCAGTCTGGGGCCTTCGATTCCTCTACGAGGCCGACCCGCCGTACAACTGCTTTCCGTCGCTGCACGTGGCGCACTCGTTCGTCTCGGCGCTGACGTGCTCCCGACTCCACCGCCGACTTGGTCTGGCCGCGCTGCTCTGCGCCACCCTCGTCGCGGTGTCCACGCTGTTCACCAGGCAGCACTACATCGCCGACGTGATCGCCGGGATTCTTCTCGCCTTCGCGGCTTACGTCATCATCCTGCGCGGTTATCCTCGTGAGCACGTTCCGGAGCTCGACCGACGTCTCGCGCCGGTGCTCGCGCTAGCTGTCCTCGCGATCGCCGGTCTCGGCGTTGTCGGGTTCTGGGTGGCCTACCAGATCGACGGACGACTGTAAGCGGGTCGCGTTCCCGGCAAACCGGATCGCTACCGGACCGCGGGCCCTCCGCGCCGATCGTCGACGACGAACCGATCGCGCGCGGGCATTCTCACCGCCGGTAGCGTCGTCGCATTCATGAGTTCGTCGCGGCGAATGATCCCGTTCTCGGCGAGGATGAACGCGACCACGCCATAAACCTCATTAGGCTCGAGCGACGCGGGCGCGTCGATCGGCATCGCCCGGCGGATGTAGTCGTACAACGTCGTCGCGTATGGCCAGTAGTTGCCGACCGTCCTGACGACGCGGCCATCGGCACCGAACGGGAAGCTGTCGGCGGGGACCCGGCCGACGAGCGGTGGGCTGGGCGGGACGCCTTCGCCTTTCATTCCGTGGCACCTCGCGCAACGCGCCATGTAGACGTTCGTGCCGGTCATCGCCGTGCCCTGGCCGGCGGGCAACCCCACACCGGCGGGATTCACATCCAGATCGACGGCGGCGATCTCGTGCACCGAGGCGCGGCGACCGAGCCCGAGACTCTCGCTCGGCGGCGTCGTGGCCGCACGCGCGACACTCTCGTCGCGACCGGTGCACGCGGTGGCCGCCATCGCCACGCCGAGTGCGGCCGCGCCTAACCAGGCCGTGTGGCGCATGCTCACGCGTCCGCCGCGAAGAGGACCTGGCCGCCCGACTCCACGCGCCAACCGCGGATGTAGTTGAAGTGGTAATCCGTTCCCTGCCCTCGGGCCCTAACGAGCCCGGCCCGCGTCGGCTGAACGTACCCTGTCTCATCGGTCGCCCGGCTCATGAGCAGCGCGGGCGCCCCGTCCCACTTCCACATGTGCACGAACCGCGTATACGCCTTGGGGAGCACCGGCTCCTGGAGATGTGCGCGCGTCCAGGTCGCGCCACCGTCGGCGCTCACGTCAACGGCTTCAATCATCCCGCGACCGCTCCACGCGAGCCCGGTCACCGGCCACCAACCGGGGGTACTCAGCTTCTCCGGATACGCGGGCGAGGTGATTATCGACTTCGCGTCCATCACGAGGCTGAACTGGCGCGCTGTGCCGTTGGCGAGCGGGTCGGTGTACTTCGATGTTTCGTCGCGCGTCATGATCGGTCCGTCGAGCAGCTCGATCCGCCGCAGCCATTTGATGCAGGCGCTGCCTTCGTAGCCGGGCATGAGCAGTCGCGCCGGATATCCGTTGGCGGGACGCAACGGCTCGCCGTTCTGGGCATAGGCGACGAGAGCGTCGTCCATCCCTTTTTCGAGCGGTGCGCTGCGCGAAAAGAGCGCCGCGTCACCACCCTCGGCGAGGAACCAGGTTGCGCCGCGGCGCACGCCGACTGCCTCGAGCAGGGCGCGCAACGGGACACCGGTCCACTCCGAGTTGCTCGACATCCCGTCGATCTGCTGTGGCGTCATCTCGGCCCGCGGCGACTTGAATGCCGCGCGCCCGTTCCCCGAGCATTCGACGAAGCAGGTTCGTGTCACCGGGGGGAACCGTCTGAGATCGGCGAGCGAGAAGACTGTCGGTCGGTCGACCAGCCCGTGAACGATAAGCTGGTAACGGTGCGGGTCGATGAGCGGGATGCCGTTGTGATGGCGCTGGAAATGAAGATCGGCCGGCGTGATCGTCCCACTCAACGACTGAAGAGGCGAGAAGACGCCCCCGGTCATCACTCCAGTAGGTGCGAGGGCGGGGGTTTCGAACGGCGATCGCGCTGCGAGCGCCTCCGACGCCATGCCGGGAACGCGAGTGGGATCCGAAGGCACCGCAATCGGGGAGGCCGCTGGCGTTGTTGAGGCCTGCCGGGGCAGCTGCGCCGCGAGCGCGGTGGTATCCGCGCCGCTCAACACCGCGCCGGTGAGCGCGCCGGCAACGCCGGCCAGCGCTTCGCGCCGCGAGACCTTCGGCGAACCCTGCTCGGTCGCTCCGTCGGGCGACTTCGAGGACATGGTCATAAAGGCTTCTCCCAGTCGGGATCCAGGGCACAGTATATAGGTGGTTGAACGCGGACTGCTACACGTTACGCCGCCAACGCTTGAAGGGTAAAGCAGTGGGGACCAAACTCTGGAGCGCGGCTTGCAGCGACTGCTTCGAGTCGCGCTTCGTCCCGGATTCGCACGGGGGCCTTATGGCTCATCATATGGCTCATCATACGCTCGCCGTCGTCGCGCTCGCCGTATTCACCGCCGCATGCGCGGGTCGCTCGCATCCACGAGCCCAAACGCCGGTGGCACACCCACAGTCCCTCGAAATTCCGTCGCTGGTATTCCCCGGCGTCGATTCGGCTACCCTCGACTCACTGAGTACTCTGCTGGGGCACATCGCTCAGGACAGCTCGCTCTTGTCGGCGCTCAACCCGAATGAGCCTCGGACGTATGCTTTATTCCGCGAGCTCGAGGCAGCGCAGAGAGCGTTCGCCATCGCTTTGGCGACGCCTGATTCGACCGGGCGAACCCGTTATGATCGGCTCATGTCGCAGGCCGATTCGACCTTGCGGCTCTTCCAGGAGTTGAATCGAAAGGCACCGCGTCCATAACGCGGACGGGTCGTCCGCGCGATCAACATGATCCTGCGCCCGCTTAGCTGTTTCGCCATCGTGCTCTCGCTCGGCAGCGCCGGCTGCCGCGCCCCGTCACCCGGCCCGTTGGCGCCAGCGACGCCCATCTCTTTCCAGGCCTCTTCGCTCGAGAGTCAGTACGCCGTGCGCGGCTTCTTCGCCGGCACGGTCGCGCGAGAGCGCGGACGCCTGGTCGTGCTCCTTCACGATGCTCGCCTCCGCTCCAGCGCTCCCGTGCGCAATGTGCGCCTTCGCGCGGGTCTTGGTCGACGGCTCGGCGAGTCGTGGGAGTTCGAGCCGCAAGGACCGCAGCTGCGCGTACGCGACAGCCTGGCGCGCGGTGAAGACGTCCAGCTCGACTCGCTCCGCCTCACGATCCCTCTGGGTGATGAGATCATCCTCGAGCCGCACTGGCTTGCCTTCGAGATTGCGGCCCGGCAGGGGCGTGAAGAGCTCACGACCTACGTGTGTTCGGCAAAGGACCTGTTCCGCCCAGAGCGCCTCAATGAGCCGATGCCGACTGGGGAGGCCTATGTGTTTCGGTGCTGAGCGTCATAACGCCGTGATTCTTCTCTTGCGGAGATGGGCGGCCGCAGATAGATGCGGGTAGGGTTTAGCTGAAGTAACGGCGTGACGAACCGCGGAGGCCGCAGAGGACGCAGAGGCACGCAGAAACGGAAACGGCTTCGACACGGATGGCGCAACTTCACGGAGATGGCAACTGCAGGAGGCTTCTTGAACGACAACAGCAAGCCTGAGAAAGGCATGGTAAGCCCGCTCGATCTCTACCCGACAGGTTTTCACAAAGCTTTTGCAGTTGCCGTTAATCCGTGCCGTTTCGCCGTTCACAATCCGTGGCCATCCGTGATGGAGCTGTTGCGTTTGCTGTTGCGTTTGCTGTTGCGTTTGCCGTTGCGTTTGCCGTTGCGTTTGCCGTTGCCGTTTCTGCGTGCCTCAGCGTCCTCTGCGGCCTCTGCGGTTCATTCATCCCACGCGTCCCATGTCGCCTGACACCTTCTTGAAGCCGTCGCCATCCCACTTGATCGTCCTCTTCCTCTCGACGATCGCGCTCGCCTGCGCGCCCGACTCGCGGCCGGACAGATCCGATACCGCCGCACGCGCACCGAGGGAGGCCGCACCGCCAGCGCCCGACTCCTTTCGCGTCGCGTTCGAAACGACGCGCGGCACCTTCGTCGTCGAGGCTCTGCGGAAGTGGTCTCCTCGAGGAGTCGACCGGTTTCACGAGCTCGTGAACGCCGGCTACTTCGAGGACATTGGCTTCTTCCGCGTCGTGCCGGGCTTCGTGGCTCAGTTCGGGATGCACGGCGATCCGGCCGTGAATCGGGAGTGGGATGACAGGCCCATCGCCGACGATCCGGTGATTCAAAGCAACGCGCGGGGAACGATCGTCTTCGCGACCAGTGGTCCGAATACACGAAAGAATCAGTTCTTCATCAATTACGCCGATAACGCGAGGCTCGACGCGATGGGGTTCTCTCCGTTCGGCCGTGTGGTCGAGGGGATGAGCGTCGTAGACTCCATTCACGCAGGGTATCGTGAGACTCCCGACCAGGCGCGCATCGCGAGTGAAGGGAACGCATACCTGAAGCGGGAATTTCCGCGGCTCGACTACATCAAGTCGGCGAGGATCGTCAGGCCGTGACTCAGGATGTTCTGCGTGCCATGCCTTGCTTCGCGTTCGGTGTCGCCGGCATGGGTCTGGCCGCGGTCGCCTTTGGTAACCTGACGCGGACAGAATGGACGTTGTGGCTCGTTCCGCTCACCATCGCTGTCGATGGCAGTCTCTTGTTCCGCGCACCGATTGACGAGAACGGCAGAGTCCTGTGGCCCTCGAGGGTGTGCATCTTCACCGACCCTGAGATTCCCAGCTACCTGCTCTCCTCGCTCCTCGCCGCGGGACTCGCCGCGTGGGGTGCATACGTCGGACATCGTGCAGCAATCATCGTCGGGGCGGCGTTCGCGGTCCTCGTGAGTGCGCTGGAGCGTAACGAGGAACCGCGATTCGACCGGACAATGACGCGGCACGCGCGGCGCCACGAGCCGGTCTTTGGTGACTTCGGCGGTACATGGCACTCTGCCCCTCACTTTTGCAGGACGCGAGCGATCGCAACGATCGTGTACCGCATCCGGGTTGCGCAGAATATCGCGGCCGTCGCGAAGCAGGAATTGCCGGTCGAGTGGGAGGCTCCTCACAATTGGACGCGGCGGCGCGCTCTGTGAACCGTGCTCGGATAACCACGCTCGTC
>DASTYE010000330.1:0-2013 GCA_035765135.1 Gemmatimonadaceae bacterium
TACTGGATCGCGAGTTGCAGCGGTTACCGCCATGCAGGCTGGCCCGTCACGGACCTTCGGAGCGATCGCCTTCGCGATCGGTCTCGGATGGGCCTGGCCGCTACAGGCACAAGGCATCGAGCTGATGCCCTTCGCCGGCTACCGCTTCGGAGGCGATTTCTTCGAGTTGATCGCCGGCCGTCCCGTGGATCTCGATGGCTCGCCGACGCTCGGCGTGGTGGTGAACGTTCCGCTCTCAAACGGGCTGCAGGTCGAGGCCCTCGTCACCCAGCAACAGGCGACCTTCTTCGCGCCCGCCGGGCCATTCCAACCCGACACGCGCTGGCGCGCCACGGTCGGTCACGCGCAGGTCGGCGGACTGCAAGAGTTCTCGGATGGCAAGGTCCGCCCGTTCCTCACCGGCCTGTTCGGACTGACGCGGTACGCAGCGGCGGGTGACTCAGAAGTGCGGTTCACCATCGGCGCCGGCGGCGGCGTGAAGATGTTCCCGCTCGCGAACCTGGGATTCCGTCTCGACGGACGCGTTCACGCGACGTTCGTCGATGCCGATATCGAGGGCTCCGTCTGCGTGTCGGGTCGCTGTTTCGCGGCCGTCGACGTCAACATGGTCTGGCAGACCGAGTTCACCGCGGGGATCGTCGTTCGACTTCGCTAGCGCGAGCCCGACGTCAGCCTCGCCGGTGCGCGAGGCGCGAAGACGGAAGCGCGGAATCGCGAAGGCGGAAACGCATCATCGCGAAGGCGGAAGCTCCAGTCCAGGCGCCGCGTCATCGTGGGCTCCCCACACACCGGGCACCACGTCTGGCCTTCCGATACGTGAGCGCCACAAATCTTCCCCGGCCGGATTTCGTTCGTGCACTCCGCCCGAACCTGCAGCTCGTAGGTGACCATTCGCTCCGCCTCTCGGGTGGCGTTTTGAGTAGGCCTCCACCCGTGAACCTCTGCAACAAACCCTGGGCCATGGCCCAGGTAACGAGCAACGTGACGTAAGTTGTTGACCCATCAGAACGCTCGTGTCTGACGGCGGGAGAGTCGGGCTCGGACGACCGACCAAGACGCATGCGCAGCGAGAACCTTTTACGCATTCTCTCCACGCGTAGCGCCCGCGACTATGATTCAAATCATCCTTCTTTGACTGTGAATCAGGAGAGTGACATGAAACCGGGGATGCTCCGCCGCTGGACGGTGCGACTCGCGTGGTCGGTGCTGCTCGTCTTCGCCACGCTCGTCGTCGGAGGCGCGCTCGATGCCCGCCGGCGCCTCGCCGACCTCGAGCCATGGCACCGTACCATCCCGCGCGATTTCCGGGCTGGCGATCTGACGCCGCAATCTACGCTCGCGCAGTATCTCGAGATCGAGGACGCCGCCTTCCGCACCGTGCAAACCGAAATCGAACAACGCCTCGCGCCCGAGTGGCGGGTGCCCGCGAATCGATACAACCCTGACGGCCATTCGTCACCGCGCCGGATGGACACCGATTGGAACCGCACACAAGTGCTGAAACCGCACAGGCCGCCGATTGCGGGAGCGCTGCTCGTGCACGGGCTCACCGACTCGCCATACAGCATGCGGACAGTGGGGGAGCAGCTGCAGGCTCTCGACTACTACGTGGTCGCGCTACGTGTGCCAGGACACGGTACGGTGCCGGCCGGCCTCACTGCGGTGACCTGGGAAGACTGGCTGGCCGCCGTCCGCCTCGCAGCGCGTCACGTGCAGTCGACGATCGGCGCCGACAAACCGCTGGTGCTGGTGGGCTACTCGAACGGCGGCGCGCTCGTGCTGAAGTACGCGCTCGACGCGCTCGAGGGGTCGGGCGATCCGCAAGCGGCGCGCGTCGTCCAGCTGTCGCCGATGATCGGCGTGACGCCGTTCGCGTGGATGGCGCGCGTCATCAGCATGCTCGGGCCGATCCCGGCGTTCGAGAAGGCGCGATGGCTCGACGTGTACCCCGAGTACAACCCGTTCAAGTTCAACTCGTTTCCCGCGAATGCCGGACTTCAAACGTGGCGGCTC